>NZ_CP051884.1:624987-937481 GCF_012931845.1 Cellulomonas taurus | reverse complement strand
CCCCGCTTGGTGAGCGGCGCGCTGGCGGCGTAGACGGTGAGCGAGCCGTCGCCGGCCACCACCTCGTCCACGCCGACCGGCTTGAGCAGGCTCACACCTGGTCGGGTCATCCAGTAGCCGTCGGTGAACTTCATCGATCCTCCTCGATCATGGCGGCGGCGGACTCGGCGGGCAGCACGAGGTCGCCGGTGGTGCGGGTGCCACCGATCAGGTCGGTGGCCGGGTACGGCAGACGGACAGTGCGCGGCCGCGTGCCGTGGTTGAGCAGGAACAGCACGTCACCGCGCCGGATCGCCTCGACCTCCGGCGGGCAGTCCACCGGTGCCCGCAGCCCGGCGGCCTCGGCGGCCGCCAGCACGATCCGGTTCAGCGCGTCGGCGGGCGGCACGGTGGACAGGTACCAGGCGCTGCCGCCGCCGGGGTGGGTGCGTCGGGTGAGGGCGGGGCGGCCGGCGAGTCCGGCACCGGCGTAACGGGCCAGCACGTCGGCGTCGTCGGCGCGCAGCAGCTCGGACCAGGTGTGCGCGGTGAAGTCGCCGATCAGCTCGCTGCGCACCTCGACCCCGACCTCGGGCAACGGGCGATGCTGCTCTCCGCTCACCCCGAGCACCTCGGTCCAGGGACCGGGGAACCGCCCGGCGCGGATGTGCGCATCCGGGTCGGCGACGGCGGAGAACGGTCCGACCAGCAGCACTCCCCCACGCTCCGGCACCCGCGCCAGGTTCGCCGCGTCCTGGTCGGACACCAGGTACAGCCCGGGGACGACGACCAGGGAGTAGCCGTCCAGATCGGCACCGGGCGGCACCACGTCCACCGCGACACCGGCACGCCACAGCGGCTCGTACGCGTCGAGCAGACGGTCGACCGCGTCCATCCGGTCGCTGGGGCTGCCGGGTGCGCGGCCCGCCCACCAGGAGCTCCAGTCGAAGACCAGCGCCGCGCGGGCCTCCACCCGGGTGCCGGCGACCGGGCGCAGCCGCCGCAGCACGTCTCCCTGCTCGATCACCGCGCGGTGCAGGTCGGTGTCCGGCCCCGCGTGCGGGAGCATCGCGGAGTGGAAGCGCTCGGCCCCGGCCAGCGACGCCCGCCACTGGAAGTAGCAGATCGCGTCGGCGCCGTGGGCGACCGCCCGCACCGAGTCCACCAGCATGGTCCCGGCCGATCGGGGCAGGTTGTGCGGTCGCCAGTTGACAGCACTGGTGGCCTGCTCCATCAGCACCCAGGGGCGGCCGTCGCCGAGCGAGCGCATCAGGTCGTGGGTCAGCGCGGCGCGGGCCGGGCTGCGCGGGTCGGCGGGGTCGGCGTACCAGTCGTCGGCGACCACATCGAGGTCGTCGGTCCAGCTCTGGTAGTCCACCAGCGGGAAGAAGCCCATGAAGTTGGTGGTCACCGGGACGGCGGGGGTCGCGTCCCGGAGCAGCTCGGCCTGGACCCGGTAGAGATCGCGCAGCTGGTCGGACGCGAACCGCCGGTAGTCCAGCTCCTGGGTCGGATTGTGCAGGTAGGGCGCCCTGCGCGGCGGGATCACCTCCGACCAGCGACCGTGGTGCTGCGACCAGAACGCGGTGCCCCAGGCCCGGTTCAGCTCGTCGAGACCGCCGTAGCGCCGCTGCAACCAGGCGCGGAAGGCATCGGCGCACAGATCGCAGTAGCAGACCTGGCCGAACTCGTTCCCGACATGCCACATCGCCAGCGCCGGGTGGTCGGCGTAGCGCTCGGCCAGCACCCGGACGATGCGCAGGACGTGCTCCCGGTACACCGGGGAGGTGGGACAGAAGTGGTTGCGCGAGCCGTGGCTCATCCGCACCCCGTCCTGGTTCACCGCCGAAGTCTCCGGGTGGTCGACGGCGAGCCACGGTGGCGCGGAGGCCGACGGTGTGGCGAGGTCGACGGCGATCCCGGCGGCGGCGAGCAGGTCGAGCACCTGGTCCAACCAGCCCAGGTTCCATTCGCCGGGCTGCGGCTCCAGTCGCCCCCAGGAGAACACGCCGACCGTGACCAGGTTGACCCCGGCGGCGGACATCAGCGCGACGTCCTCCGGCCATACCTCGGCGGGCCATTGTTCGGGGTTGTAGTCGCCGCCGTACAGCAGGCCGCGCTCCCGCACCAGGGTGCTGAAGGCGTTCCGGGCGTTCCGGCGAGGGGTATCAGGGTGCACCGTGCGTCATTGCCTCGGGTTCGGGCTCCGATATCGAAGCGCTTCGATTGCGTCTGTTCGACTGTACCAAGCCGTGGAGAACGATGTCGATATCAGAGCGGGACGGATGTCCGGACCCCCGGCGTCAACTGCACCAGCCAGCGACGATCCCGCCAGCGGACCAGGCGATGCCCCGACGATCGATCCGACCGGGCCGTCAGCGAGACGGCGGTCGGCCGCCCCTGCGACCAGCGCAGGTCCACCACGATCCCCGGATGCACCACCAGCCCCCCGACCGCACCGGCGTCCGCGAGCGCCACAGGGAGCGCGGGGAGCAGATGCACGGTGCCGTCGACCCCGCTGGCGAGCAGGTCGGCGACCACGGCGGGCAGCCCCAGGTTGCCGTCGATCTGGAACGGCGGGTGCGCGGCGAGCAGGTTGCGGTACAACCCACCGGCATGCGGACCCCGCTCGGCGTCCCAGGCGGGACGCAGCGCCAGGGCAAGCAGGGTCCCGGCACGGTCGCCGTCGCCGAGCCGCGCCCGGACCGCCGCCTTCCAGACCACCGACCAGCCGGTGGAGTCGTCGCCCCGCTGGTCCAGGGTGGCCGCGACCGCCGCCGCGTGCTCCCCCGGTCCGGCGCCGGGGTAGGCGAACATCAGGTGCGACAGGTGCCGGTGCCGGGGCTCGGTCGCCGGTCGGTCGGTGTCCCATTCCAGGACGGTGCCGTCGGCCGCGACCCGAGGCCCGGGAACCCGGGGCAACGCGACGTCCAGCTCGTCGAGGACGGGGTGGGTCAGGGCCAGGCGGTCGGCGAGTCCGCGCACCGAGGCGGCGAGCTCGTGCAAGAGGACACGGTCCATCCCGGTGCCCCGGGTCAGCGCCGCCGGACCGGCGTCGGTGGCGAACGTGTTCTCCGGTGAGGTCGAGGGCCAGGTCGCCAGGCTGCCGTCGGGTCGCTCGGTGAGCAGGTCGAGGGCGAACTCGGTCGCCCCCACCGCCACCGGCCACAACCGTCGGCACCAGGCGTCGTCGACCGCGTCGAGTCGGCGCAGCTCGTCCAGTTGCCGCACCAGCCAGACCCCACCCATCGGCCAGAGCGCCCAGGATGCGTCGCCCGCCGTCGGCAGCGTGTTCGCCCAGGCGTCGGTGTTGTGGTGCGCGACCCAGCCGCGAGCGCCGTACAGCCGCCGGGCGGTGTCGGCCCCCCGGTCGGCGAGCGCCTCGACCAGGTCGAGCACCGGATCGGCGGTGAACGCGAGGTCGGTGGGACCTGCCGCCCAGAGGTTCATCTCGGTGTTGATGTTCAGGGTGTAGGCGCTGGACCACGGCGGGCGGGGGTCGGCGTTCCACAGCCCTTGCAGGGTGGCGGGCAGCCCGCCGGGTCGCGAGGAGGCGATCACCAGGTAGCGGCCGTAGTCGACCAGCAGCGCCAGCAGGTCGGGGTCGGCGGTGAGCGGGCCGTCCGGGTGGGCGTGAGCGGCCAGGACGCGCTCGTCGGTGTCGAGGGCGGCCGACCCCGGGTCGGTTGCTCGGCCCCGGGCGTCCGGGTCAGGGGCGGAGCGCGGGGCGTCCGGGCCGGGGCGCGGGTCGCGGCAGACGGGTCGCGGATCGGGGGCGGCGGGGCACCCGGCATGGGTGGCGGGGCCGAGGTCCAGGCGGAAGCGGTCCATCAGCGCGCGGTGATCCGCCAGATGTCGGCCGTGCAGCGTGTCGGCGTCGAGCGCCGCGGCGCCGGCCAGCACCGATGTCGCCCGCTCGGTGGCACTGCCCCGGGGCGGTCGGCCGATGCCGTCGAAGTCGGTGGCGGTGGCCAGGCGCAGTTCCAGGTGCCGCACCCCGGTGAAGCGCAGCCGGGGACACCCGTCGTGCGAGGGCCCGTCGCACTGGCCATCGTCCAGCCGCCCGTCGTGCCGCCAGGAGACCGCGAGCGCCCCGGTCAGCGGCTGCACACCCGGCACCCGCCAGCGCAGCGCCGGTTCGGTCGGCTCGTGACCGGGGGCCACGTCGGCGGGCAGCGCCAGGGTGAGCACCGCGCCGTCGGCCGACGCCGTCACCCGCGGATCGCCGAGCCGCGTGCCGAGCGACAGGTCGATCTCCACCGGCCGGTCCGCGGTGAGCCGGTGCAGCAGGATCCCGTCGACGGCGGAGACCAGCGTGCGCTGGGTGATCCCCCCGGCGACGACCACGTGTTCGCCGTCCCGGAGCCGGAGGCGGCGCGTGAGCGGCCCGTCCACCCCGTCGATCCGCAGCACCAGGTCGGCGAACGGCATGAACGCCTGCACGTAGTCCTGCTGCAGCGCCGCGAGCGCGCGCTCGGCGGCGACGATCCGCCCCTGGTCCCAGAGCGCGGCCGCCTCGGCACGCGCTGCCGCCGCCCGCTCGGCGGTGATCGCGCCTCGTCGGGTCGCCGACCCCACCCCGCCGGACCACGCCGTGACGTCGTTCAGGCTGAGGTGGAGCCGATCGGCCGATGCCTGCACCATCGCGCCGGTCCGACCGTTCCCGAGCGGGAGCCCGTCCAGCCAACCGGAGCTCGGTCGGCGGTACAGCAGCTCCCGCCCGGGACGATCGGTCGTCACCTCAGAACCGCACGCCGCCCGCGGCCAGGCCCGAACGCCAGAACCGTTGCAGCGAGATGAAGATGACGATGATCGGGACGATCGACACCAGGGCACCGATGATCACCAGGGTCTGCAGACCCGGGATCGTGATGGCCGCCTGACTCCAGCCGGACAGGCCGACGGTGACCGGCTGCAACCGGGTGTCGGTGAGCACCAGCAGCGGCAGCATGTAGCTGTTCCAGGAGCCGATGAACGCGAACAGCAGGATCGTGACCGAACCCGAGCTGAGCAGGCGCGAGGCGATGGACCGGAAGATCCGCCACTCGCTCGCGCCGTCCAGTCGGGCGGCCTCCAGGATCTCCCCCGGCACCGCGGAACCGGCGAACACGAAGCCGAGCATCACCCCGAACGGGTAGACCAGCTGCGGCAGCAGCACACCGAGCATGGTGTTGTTCAGGCCGATCTCGACCAGCAGGACGTAGATCGGCTGGGCGAGCACCGTCTGCGGGACCAGCATCGATCCGAGCACCGCGCCGAGCACGACCGACCGCCCCCGGAACCGGTAGACGGCCAGCGCGTAGCCCGTGATGACGCAGATGAACGTCATCAGGATCGAGCCGACACCGGAGTAGATCACCGAGTTGCCGAGCCAACGCCAGAAGATGCCGCCGTCCCGGGCCGTCAGATCGGCCAGGTTCTGGAACAGGTGCAGGTCGGCGAACCAGAACCCCGGGGTGGAGAACAGGTCGCCGGTGCTCTTGGTGGAGGCGACGATCAGCCAGTAGACCGGGACCAGGAAGTACGCGGCGGTCACGATCATCACCGCCCAGCCGATCGCCCGGGCTGCCCGGCTGGGCCGTTCGCCCTCGGCGGTGGTGCGCAGCCTGGTCGGCTTGCCGGGGGTGGTCGCGGCGGGCCGGCCGCTGACGACGGTCGGGGCGGTCATCGCGCACCGCCCTTCTTCCGGTTGGAGGCGGCGGACAGCGCGATGGACAGGATCATGGTCGCGATCCCGAGCAGCACGGCCATCGCGGAACCGAGGTTGAGGTTCCCGCCCAGGGTGGTGGTCTGGTAGATCGCCATGTTCGGCGTGTAGGAGCCGGAGATGTTCGAGGTGATCGACCGCAGGGTCATCGGCTCGTTGAACAGCTGCAGCGTCCCGATGATCGAGAACAGCGTCGTGAGCAGCACGGCGGGCATGATCATCGGCACCTTGATCTGCCAGGCCAGCCGCCATTCGCTGGCGCCGTCGATCCGTGCCGCCTCGTACATCTCGCGCGGGACGGTCTGCAGCGAGCTGAAGATGATGATCATGTTGACGCCAGTCACCGACCAGATCACCACGTTGACCAGCGACCACATCACCGTCCCGGGGGCCAGGAACTGCGGGTCGACCCCCATCCCACGCAGCAGCTCCACGATCGGGCTGACCTTGGGCTGGTAGAGGAAGCCCCAGATCAGCGCGGCGACCACCGACGGCACGGCGTACGGCAGGAACACGGCGAGCTGGAAGAACTTCTTACCCCGGACCATCGCGGAGTCGAACAGCAGGGCGAGCGCCAGCGCGATCAGCAGCATCACCGGGACCTGCACGGCACCGAAGACCAGGACGCGGCCGAAGGAGCGCAGGAACTCCGCGTTCCCGAATGCCTGCACGTAGTTGTCCAGGCCGACGAACGCCTCCTCCCCACCGCCGAAGCCGAGCCCCGAGCGCTGCACGGCGAAGAAGCTCTTGTAGACCGCGATCACGATCGGCAGCACCAGGAACACCAGGAACAGCGCGACGAACGGCGCGATGAACAAGTAGGGCGCGGCCCGCAGCCCCCCGCTCCGGGCACCACGGGGGCGCCGGGAGCGGAGAGCCGCGCTGGCCGAGGTGGCCGAGGTGGTGGAACTCACCCCTGCACCTCGAGACCCATGTCCTTCAGGTCCTTCACCGTCTTGGCCTGCACCTGGTCCAGCGCCTCGGCGAAGGTGAGCTGCCCGTTGGCGACCTGGGCGAAGGCGTCCTTCAACGCGTCCTGGGTCAGGTCGTAGGTCGGCCCGTCCACCCAGGAGTCGGGCACCGTGACGGCCGCGTCGGCGAAGACCTGGTTGGCGACCGCACCGCCGAAGAACTCGTCCTCGACCAGCAGGTCGCTGTTCTCCTGTCCGACGGTCGCGGAGGGGAAGACACCCCCGTCGATCAGGTGGCTGGTGCCCTCCTCGGTGGCGTTCAGCCAGCTGATGAACTCGACCGCCTGCTCGACGTGCTCGGTGCCGCGCGGCACGACGTTCACCGAGCCACCGGACTCACCGGCGGCGTCGGAACCGGCGAAGGTCGGAGTGGGGGCGATCCCCCACTGACCGGACAGGCCGGCGGCGCTCTCCTTCAGCAGGGCGGGGAACCAGGCGCCGTAGTTGATGGTGGCGATGGTGCCCGCGTTGACCTCGGCCCAGTACTCGGGGGTCCACATCTCGACGGTCTTGACCAGGTCCTCGTCCAGCAGGGTCTGCCACACCTCGGCGACCTCCATGCTGGCCTCGTCGTTGACGCTGACCTGCCAGGAGTCGCCGTCGATGCCGTACCAGGAGCCGGAGTTCTGCCAGACGGTCTGGATCCAGAACCCCGTCTCGTTCGGGGAGAACTGGGCGATGTACACCTCGGGGTTCGCCGCGTGCAGGGCGCGGGCGGCGTCCAGGTACTCGTCCCAGGTGGTCGGCACCTCGATGCCGTACTGGGCGAAGATGTCGGTGCGGTAGAGCAGGCCCGTGGGGCCGGAGTCCTGCGGGATCGCGTACACCGCGTCGTCGAAGACCACGGTGCCCCAGGAGGACGGGGTGAACTCGTCGGCCAGGTCACCCGCGTACTCGGTGATATCCGTCAGCCGGTCGTTGATGATGTGGCCCGGCAACGAGTGGCTGGACATCTGCACGATGTCGGGGGCGGTCCCCGCGTCGATGGCCGCCGGGATCTTGTCGCCGTCGTCGCCGGTCATCCGGAAGAAGTCGATCTGGATGTCGGGATGCGCGGCGTTCCACTCGGCGACGGTGTCCTCCAGGCCGGGGACCCAGCCCCAGAACTGGAGGGTGACCGGCTCGCCCGCGGAGCCGGAGCCGCCGTCGTCGCCACCACTGGAGCAGGCGGTCACCGCCAGGCTCAGCGCACCGACCGTCGCTGCTGCCGCGAGCAGCCGCTTCTTGCTTCCACGTGCCATCGTTGGCGTTCCTCTCTGAAGCCACCGGGGGGTGGGGTGACAGCCGGGGCGCTGTTCACCTGGGCGAGTCGGCGAAGCGCTTCGATCTTGCGTGTGCGAAATTGTGCGACCAGGGAGTGTCGACTTAGGCGTGGCACCGCGATGTGCTCGGTTCCTCGGCACCGCGGGACCACCGCGGGGGAGGTCGTCACTGCCCTCGACGCGCAAGCGCTTCGACGGTCTCGCTGGGGTGACCTTACGGGCTGTGCGCCAGGTGTGACAACCCCCATGCGCTCAGGTGCGGACACGACCGCGCAACTCCGGACATGGGGCGCGGGGCTGGGCGCGCCACGGCCGACCCGCACCCGAACGCGCGACGGGGCGGGCACCCTCCGGCACCCGCCCCGTTCCCCCCGCGACCGATCAGCTCACTTCACGGCACCCGCGGTGATCCCCCGGGTCAGGGTCCGCTGGAACAGGATGAAGAAGATGATCGCGGGGATCATCGACACCAGCGCACCGGCATTGGTCGTCGGCGCGTCCATCATCCGGTCGCCCTGCAGCGATGCCAGCGCCACCGGGATGGTCTGGGTCGCATTGGTGGTCAGCATGACCAGCGGGATGAAGAACTCGTTCCAGGTCCAGATGAAGAAGAAGATCACCAGGACGGACATGGTCGGCCGCACCACGGGGAAGACCACGCTCCACAGCGTGCGCCACCTCCCCGCCCCGTCCAGCGCCGACGCCTCCAGCAACGCCTTCGGGAACGTGCCGAGCACCGACGACAGCAGATAGGTGCCGAACGCCGCCTGGATCACCGTGAAGATGATGATGATCGACCACTGGTTGTTGCTCAGCCCGACCCGCTGGGCCATCTGGAACAGCGGGTAGACCAGCACCTCCTGCGGAAGCATGTTCGCCAGCAGGAACAGGGTGACGATCGACATCCGGCCCTTGATCCTGCCCACGCCCAGCGCATAGGCGCTCAACAGGGAGACGAACACCGCGAAGATCGCCACGAAACCCGAGATCCACACCGAGTTCAGCAGCTTCTGCGGGAAGTTGACCCGCTCCCAGAAGTTGACCAGGCCGTCGGTGTAGAGCTCCTGCGGAATGCTCAGCGGTCCGTTGGTGGAGTAGTCGGCGGGCGACTTGAAGGCGTTCAGCACCATGATGACGAACGGGATCATCATCAACACCGCGACGATGATCGCCGCCGCCAGCACGAACCAGCGTGCGGCGCCACGACGGTGCCGACGGTCCAGGTCGCGGGTCCTGGGCTTGCGCGGGAGCTTGCCGGCGCCGACCCCGGATCCGGTGCCGGGCAGCGTCTCGATCTGGGTGGCCATCAGTGCCCCTCCTCCTCACGACGGGCGCTGCGGGCCTGCAACACCATGATGACGACGGCGACCAGGATGATCAGCAACGTCAGGACGTTCGCGATCGCGGCGCCGTAGCCGACCTTCGACTTGTCGAAGAAGTTCAGGTACGAGTAGTAGCTCGGCACCAGGGTGGAGCTCTCCGGGCCGCCGCGGGTGAGCACGTAGATCGGTCCGAAGACCTTCAGCGCCGCGACCGTGCAGGTCAGGGTGATGACGAAGGTCTCCGGCTTGATCTGCGGCAGGGTGATCGCCCGGAACCGGTGCCACCACCCGGCACCGTCCAGCTCGGCGGCCTCGTACAGCTCGGGGTCCACCCGCTGCAACGCGGACATGAAGATGACCACCGGGTAGCCGATCTGGATCCAGATCAGCACCAGCATCACGCTGGGCAGCGCGGTGTCGGTCGAGCCGAGCCAGTTCGGCGGGTTGTCCAGACCGATCCCGCGCAGGATGACGTTGACCGCGCCGGTCTGGGAGTTGAGGATCCAGTTCCACAGCACACCGGCCACCGCGACCGGGAGGATCTGCGGCAGGTAGTACAGCGCGCGCAGGGTGGACGCCACCCGGGGGCCGAACCGCTTGCCGAGCACGTCGAAGAGCACGGTGGCGAGCAGCAGACCCACGACGGTCGGCACGATCACCATGGCGCCGATCATGGCGATCGAGTTCTTGAACGAGGTCCAGAACTGCTCGTCCCGCATCAGGTCGGCGTAGTTGCCCAGGCCGTACCAGCGCATGGGGGCGTTGCCGCCCTTCCACTTGTGCAGGGAGTAGTAGATGTTCATCCCGAACGGGATCAGGATGATGACGGTGAAGCCGATCAGACCCGGCAGCAGGTAGGGCAGATAACCCCACCGGCCACGGTTCTTCCGTCGGCGCGGGGTGGCGGTCGTGGTGGACATCAGATCTCCGCAGGGGGTGGGGGTGTGGGAGCGGAACCGGCCCCGCCGCCAGCGACGACGGGGCCGGCGGAGCGGATCAGCCCTCGAGCAGGTCCGTCTTCCCCTGCTCGTAGGCGCTGGACAGCGCGTCGAGCACCTGGTCCGGGGTCTTCGACTGGTTGATCAGCGACTGCATCTCCGAGACCAGCACGTCGTAGAAGCCGGCCACCGGCCAGTCCGGGTAGAAGGCCAGACCGTCCTCGTCGAGGATCTCGGTGAAGTTGTCGGTCATCGCCTTGGTCTTCTCGTCGGTGATGTCCAACGAGTCGGGGGCGGCCACCGGCAGACCACCGGCCTGGCCGAGGATCTCCTGCACCTCATCGCTCAGGGTGATGTCGATGAAGTCGTAGGCGAGGTCCTTGTTTGCCGCGTTCTCCGGGACCACCCAGAGGTTGCCGGAGGAGCCCGGGTGCAGGTCGTTGCCCGGGAACAGCCCCTGGCTCCACTGGAACGGGATCTCCTCGTTGAGGCGACCGAACCACCAGGAGCCGGACACCATGATCGGGTAGGTCCCGTTGATGAAGGAGACGCCCATGTCCTCGGCGGTCAGGGCAGCGGAGTCCGAGGCGATGTAACCCGCCTTGATCCACTCGTCCAGCTTCTCGGTGGCCTGGGTGAACGCCTGGTCGTGGAAGTCGACGTCGTTGCTGAACAGCTGGTAGTCGTCGACCAGGTCGCGGTCGCCGTAGTGCAGCACCAGCTCGTACCAGAGCTGGCCCATCGGGTACTCCGATCCGGCCTCGGCCAGCGGCGTGATGCCCTTGTCCTTGAACGCGGCGAGCGCCGCCTCGAAGGAGTCGAAGTCGGTCGGGATCTCGATGCCGTTCGCGGCGAACATGTCGTCGTTGTAGTAGTTGCCCACGAACTCGCCGTAGTTGGCGACGCCGAACCAGTCGCCCGAGCCCATCAGACCCTGCTCGTCGTACATCCCGGTGGTCTGGATCGAGGCGGGCAGCTTCTGGTCCCAGCCGCGCGACTCGGCCTCGTCGGTCAGCGGGCTGATCAGCCCCTGCGAGGCGAGCTGACCGGCGGTGGCGTTGCCCTTGTTGTACTCCATCACGTCCGGCACGTCGTCGCCGGTGAGGAAGATCGAGGCGTTCTTCTGGATCTGCTCGAAGGTCTGGTTCTCGACCTTGACCGTGACGTCCGGGTGCTCGTCCTCGAAGATCTCGATGGCGCGGGCCCATGCCTGCCCCATCGCCGACTCGTCGTTCTCGTAGTGCCAGACAGTGAGCGTGTCGGCGTCGGAGCCCCCACCACCGCCACCGTTGTCGCCACCACAGGCCGCCAGGGCCAGGGGCAGGGCGAGCGCCATCGCGCCGGCCACGTACCGGGTGCGCTGAGACTTCACGTCGTTCCTCCTCATCGAGTGACTGCTGGGTTGTCGTGCGCCGGTGACTCACCGGGGGTCTGGGGTGCGTGCGCGGGTCCGGTGGCCGGGCCGGTGCTGCCGAGGTCGACCAGCCCGCAGCCGATCAGCACCGGTTCCGGCACCTCGCCGGTGTCCAGCACGGTCAGCAGGGTGTCGACCCCTGCCCGGCCGAGGTCGGCGCCCGGCGCGTGCCAGGTGGTCAGGGGCGGCACCGTCTGCCCGGCGACCGCGGGGGTGGAGACCACCGCGGCCACCGACAGATCGGCCGGGATGCGCACACCGCGGGCGGCGAACTCGGCGGCCAGCCCGAACGCCGCCTCCTCGTTCATCACGATCACGGCGGTCGGCGCCTCGGGCACGTCGAGCAGGTCCTCGGCGGCGAGGCGGCCACCGGCCACCGACTCCGCCGCGAACAGCTCCCGGACATCGAGCCCGAGCGACGCGCTCACCCGATGGAAGGCGCGGCCCGCCCGCACCGTGGGCCCGTGACCGTCGGCGACCCGGTGCGCGTCGTGGTTGACCAGCGCGATCCGGCGGTGGCCGAGACCGGCCAGGTGCTGCACCGCGGCCGTCAGGGTGGCGTCGAAATCGACATCCACCACCGGCAGGCCGTCCTGCGCGGTGCGGCCGATCAACGTCAGCGGGATCCCTGCCGCCAGCAGCGCCGACACCCGCGGATCGGCGAGCCCGACCTCCATCAGCAGCACACCGTCCGCCAGCCCCTGCCGCGCGACGTCCAGCAGCGCCCCGGCGGCGTCAGCTGCGAAGGGCCAGAGCACCAGCTGGTAACCACGATCCTGAGCGGCCTCGGTGGCTCCCAGCACGAACTCGGCCGACGTGCGGGACAGCCCGGCCGGTCCCATCGGGAAGGCCAGCGCGAGCACCCGGCTGCGCTTGGTGGCCAGACCTCGGGCGAGCGCATTGGGCCGGTACCCGAGGACCGCCATCGATGCCTCGACCCGGGCGCGGGTGTCCGCGGAGACCGGTCGGGCGGCGGTCAGGGTGGCCGAGACGGTGGACAGGGCGACACCCGCGTGCCGCGCCACGTCCTGCATCGTCACCACCACGTCACTGCCCTCATCCTCGACGGCACGGCCCTCCGTCGTTGGAGAGTCGAAGCGCTTCGCGCGGCGTTACTCTAGCCGCCGAATTTATCCGAGGTCCAGCGCTGCGCGGAAACGCTTCGATAACGGACTGAGCGGCGTGGAGCGGTACGACGCAGTCCGGTAGGCGAAACGGTTCGACTTCGCCGCGAACCGCCGCCGTCGCGACAGCACCACGCCGACCGAGGCTTCCGGCTTCTCCGAGAGTGCTCCGGGAGTGCCGCCACCAGCGCCAGAGGCCGAGGTCCCATTGCGCCAAACGAGTGACATCTAGCGTGACTGCCTGTCACACCCACGAGTGAAGAAGGGAAGCTCGATGTCGCACAGCGCTGTCCTCGTCTCCGGAGGCCCCGATTCCGCGGTGCTCCTGCACGATCTGTACGCCCGCGGAGAGCGTCCGCTCCCGATCCACTTGAATCTCGGCGAGCTCGAGTCCCCCGCGGACGCACCGCGCGCCGCCGCGCAGGCGGCCGCCGTCGGCGCGGAGCTGCACACCATCGACTTGTCGCAGGGCCTGCGGGACATCTACCGGAAGCCCCTCCCCGCCGTCCTGCGCGCCCCGATGATGTGCCGTGTCACCGAGCCGTTCGGCTCGGGGGTCGCACTGAGCATTGTCGCCTCGGTGGCCGCTTCGATGGGCGCTCGCACCTTGTACTACGGCGTACACAAGGGCGACACCATGTTCCGCGACAACTGCGCGGAGTTCTTCGCGACGCTCTCCCGCGCGATCTCGATCGATCTCGGCGAGGACTTCGCCGTCCTGACACCGATGCTCGGCATGGAGAAGTCCGAGGTGTTCGCGCGTGGCGTCGAGCTCGGCGTCGATCTGGCGGCCACGTGGTCGTGCACCGAGGGCTCCACGACCCACTGCGGAGAGTGTCTCGCCTGCGGCATCCGTCGCCGGGCGTTCGCCGGTGCCGGCCTGGTCGATACCACCGAGTACGCGGGGCTCGGACGCGAGACGCCGGTAGCCATCGTCTGACCGCAGCCGAACGCACCGGAGGGGTGGGCATACATCCGCGAGGGCCCACCCCTCCGATCTTCACGGGAGGTGTGATGATCACCGATCTGCGCGCGCTGGCCGCCCACCGAGCGTTCATGCGCTTCTTCGCGGCTCAAGCGTTGGTGTGGTGGGGCTCGGCCGGCACCACGGTCGCATTGCTCTTCGCGATGTTGGGATCGGACTACGGGATCGGAGGCGCCGGAACGCTCCTCGGTGCGCGCGCCCTACCGTCGGTGGTGTTCGGGTTGATCGGGGGTGTGTTCGCCGATCGCTACCACCGTCGAACGATCATGGTCATCTGCAGCGCGGTCGGCGCCGCAGTGCAGGCTTGCGTCGCGGCGGCGCTGTTGACCGATCACGCCACGCTCGTCCTCCTGGTGTGCGCCGTGCTCGTCCTGGGTTCCGCGCAGGCGCTGGCAGCCTCATCCATCTACGCCACCACGCCGGCGCTCGTCCCGGCTGACTTGATTCAACCGGCACAGGCACTCATGCGGGTCGTCCGCAACGCGAGCTCGGTCATCGGCCCGGCCGCGGGAGGTCTGGTCGTCGCTGCGGCCGGTTCGGGTTGGGTCATCGCCATCGACTCGGCGAGTGCACTGATCTCGACGTTGGTGCTGATGACGGTCCCGATCGTCGGTTCGGCAGCGACGAGTTCGGGGACGTGGCGGCAGCTCGCGGCAGGCTGGCGCGAAGTCCGCCGACGCACCTGGTTGCTGGTGTGCATCCCCGCATTCTCGCTCGCCCTGCTCGCGTGGACCGCGGGCTTCGGGGTGCTCGCACCGGCGACTGTCGTGGCGAACGGTGGCACGTCCCGCTCATGGGGGCTCGTGGGGTCGACGATGGCCGTCGGCTACCTGCTCGGGTCCGTCGCTGGGTTGCGATGGAAGCCGAGGAACCTCACCGTCGCGTCCGTCCTGGCCCAGTCGGTCACCGTGGTGCCGCTGACGGCAGTGGCGTCGAACGCCTCTCTCCCCATCCTGATGGTGACAGCCGGGATCGCGGGCGCGGCTCTCGACCTTGCCGGCATCTGGTGGACGACCGCCCTGCAGACCGGCGTACCCGCGGACATCTTGGGCCGGGTCTCGTCTTTCGACTACGTGGGATCGTTCGGACTCATCCCGTTCGGGTATCTGGCCGCGCCGTGGCTGCAGTCAACGCTCGGGGCGTCCCGGGCCACGTGGCTACTGGCAGCGATCATCGCCGGCGCCACGGGGTGTGCCGCACTGATCGTGCTCGGGCGCGAGTCAGCGGACCGGTGCGTCCACGGCCGGGACGTTCCCTCGCCGGCCGACGCCTGAGCGGGTCAGGCTGCCGGGTCAGTCCTCGACCAACACCCCGGCCCGGTACACCGCGACCGGCGCCAGCTCCGCGTCGGTGACCAGGACGTCGCCCCGCCGACCGGCGATCAGCGCTCCCAGGTCCGCCCGGCCCAGCACCGCCGCCGGGGTGGTGGCGGCGGACCGGACCGCGGCGAGCAGCCCGACCCCGGCGTCCACGGTGGCGCGCACGACGTCGATCAGGTGCGCGGTGCCACCGGCGATCGCCCCCGCGCTGCCGTCGGCCTCGATCAGCCGGGCCACTCCCCCGCCGACCCGGACCGCCATCGGCCCGAGTCGATAGTCACCGTCCGGCATCCCGGCAGCCGCCATCGCATCGGTGACCAGCATGATCTGCTCCGGCCCGACCAGGTCGAAGATGCTGCGGACGGTGTGCGGATCCAGGTGGGTGCCGTCACCGATCAGCTCGACCACCAGATCGCCCCGGGCAGCCGCGGCCAGACAGGCGGCGATCGGTCCTGGGTCGCGGTGGTGCAGGGGGCGCATGCCGTTGAACAGGTGGGTCGCGGTCAGGCGCGGCGAGCGGCCGGGCTGCGCTCCGCCACCGACGGCCTCGGCCCGAGCACCGCCGGCCAGCAGGGCGCGGCCGCGTTCGATCGCGGCCTCCACCACGGGGGCGTGCGCGTCGGTGTGCCCGATGGAGGGCACGGTGCCGGCGGCGACCAGGGCGGCGATCGCGTCCGGGCGGCCGGGGCCACCGTCCGCGACGCCGGGCACCTCGGGGGCGATGGTCATGGTGACCAGGTGGCCACGGGCGGCCGCCGAGAGTTCGGCCACCAGCTCCGGGTCGCCGGTGAGCATGTCGCCGGGGTTCTGCGCGCCGCACCGGTCCGCCGACAGGAACGGGCCCTCGGCGTGGATGCCGATCAGGTCACCGCCGTCGACCAGGTCCGCCAGCAGCGCCGCGCGGGCCAGCAGCACGTCCCGGGGCGCGGTGACCAGGGACGCGACCAGACCGGTGGTGCCGTGCCGCAGGTGCTCGCGGGCGGCGGTCCTGGCCTGCTCGACGCTGGTGGCGTCCGGGAACGATTCCCCGCCGCCGCCGTGGTCGTGGATGTCGATCAGGCCGGGCAGCACCGTGGTGCCCGGCGTCGGGTCGTCCGGCAGGTCGTCCCGCCACTGGCTGGGCAGCGCCGTCACCGGTCCGACCCAGGCGATCACGTCGCCGGTCAGCACCACGACGCCGTCGGTGATGACCTCGGTGGGGGTGACGACCTCGCCACGCAGGACTGTCGGGGTGTGCTCGCTCACCGTGCCATTGTGGCCCCACCGGTCGGCGCGGGGCCATGGCCGGAGGTCACGGGTGTGCAGGTCAGAACAACCGGGAGTCCACGTCGTCGACGCCGCGCATCGCGTCGTAGTCCAGCACCAGGCAGCTGATCCCCCGGTCGGTGGCCAGCACCCGGGCCTGCGGCTTGATCTCCTGTGCGGCGAACACGCCCCGCACCGGGGCCAGCAGCGGGTCCCGGTTCAGCAGCTCGAGGTAGCGGGTGAGCTGCTCCACGCCGTCGATGTCGCCGCGGCGCTTGATCTCGACGGCGATCGTGCCGCCGCCGGGGTCCTTGGCCAGGATGTCGACCGGCCCGATGGCGGTCGGGTACTCCCGGCGCACCAGGGTGTGCCCGGTGCCGAGCACCTCGATCTGGGCGGCCATCAGTTCCTGCAGGTGTGCTTCGACCCCGTCCTTGATCAGACCCGGGTCGACACCGAGGTCGTGTTCGGAGTCGTGCAGCACCTCGTGGATCTCGATCACCAGGCGGTCGTCGCTCTTGGTGTGCTGCACCGTCCACACCTGCTCGACGCCGCGCTCCACCGCCTCACCCTCGGCGGGGGCGGTCCGCAGCGTGCACGGCGGGCTCATCCAGTTCAGCGGCTTGTACGACCCGCCGTCGGAGTGCAGCAGCACCGAACCGTCGGCCTTGACCACCACCAGCCGGGTGGCCAGCGGCAGGTGGGCGTTCAGGCGGCCGCTGTACCGGGCGGCACAGCGGGCGACGAGCAGACGCATGGACTTCCTTACTCAGATCACCAGGTGCGGGGCGGAGGGTCCGGCCTCCAGCCAGGAGGTCAGACCAGCGTAGGCCTCGCGGGACATCACCAGCTCCACCTGCTCCTCCAGACCGACCGGCCCGCCCGCGACCCGGCAGCGCACCATCAACGGCGACCCCGGGCGGTCGGGGTGCACCGGCGTGCGTTCGAGCACGCTCAGCCCGGAGCGGGTCCAGGTGCGGGTGGCCCGGAAGGACAGCGAGCGGAGCTTGAACCAGTACAGGCTGCGCGCCCCGTAATGCGCGACGCCGGGGACCTGACGGCCCCCGGCGCGCAGTGCACAGGAGAAGGAACCCACCCGACGGGTCAGGGTGTGCCAGCGGGACAGCGCCACGCCGGCCACCGCGACGAGAGCGGCCAGCACCAGCAGCGCGAGCAGCCAGCCGACCCCGTGCACGGGTGGATCAGGCGGCCGGGGTGGCGGACTCGTCGAGCCCGTCCACCACCACCGTGACCTGGTCGTCGTCGACGGACAGGAAGCCGCCCTCGACGACCCACGACAGATCGGAACCCGAGGCGGCGCCCTCGACGGTCACCCGGACCCGGCCGTGCGCGAGCACGGAGAGCACCGGGGTGTGACCGGGCAGGATGCCGATCTCGCCGTCCGACGCGGGCGCGCTGACCGACCGGGCGGCACCGGACCAGATGGTCCCGTCGGTGCCGACCAGGTCGACCTCCAGCTGCTTGGCCATCAGACGCCGTACTCCTTCTGGATCCGGGCCCAGTTGCGCTCCAGGTCCTCCAGACCACCGATGTTGAAGAACGCCTGCTCGGCGATGTGGTCGAACTCGCCGGCCGCGATCTTCTTGAACGCCTCGACCGTCTCGGCCACCGGCACGGTCGAACCGACCACACCGGTGAACTTCTCGGCCATGTAGGTGTTCTGGGAGAGGAACTGCTGGATCCGGCGGGCGCGGGCCACGACGGTCTTGTCCTCCTCCGACAGCTCGTCGACACCGAGGATGGCGATGATGTCCTGCAGCTCCTTGTTGCGCTGCAGGATCGACTTCACCTGGGTGGCCACGTCGTAGTGCTCCTGGCCGACGTACCGCGGGTCGAGGATCCGGCTGGTCGAGGCCAGCGGGTCCACGGCCGGGTACAGACCACGCGAGGCGATCTCACGGGAGAGCTCGGTGGTCGCGTCCAGGTGGGCGAAGGTGGTCGCCGGAGCCGGGTCGGTGTAGTCGTCGGCCGGAACGTAGATCGCCTGCAGCGAGGTGATCGAGTGACCACGGGTCGAGGTGATGCGCTCCTGCAGCTGACCCATCTCGTCCGCCAGGTTCGGCTGGTAGCCCACCGCGGAGGGCATCCGGCCGAGCAGGGTCGAGACCTCGGACCCCGCCTGGGTGAACCGGAAGATGTTGTCGATGAAGAGCAGCACGTCCTGCTTCTGCACATCGCGGAAGTACTCCGCCATGGTCAGAGCGGACAGGGCCACCCGCAGACGGGTGCCCGGCGGCTCGTCCATCTGGCCGAAGACCAGGGCGGTCTTGTCGAAGACCCCGGCCTCCTCCATCTCACCGATCAGGTCGTTGCCCTCACGGGTGCGCTCGCCGACACCGGCGAACACCGACACACCACCGTGGTCCTGGGCGACGCGCTGGATCATCTCCTGGATCAGCACGGTCTTGCCCACACCGGCACCACCGAAGAGGCCGATCTTCCCACCCTGGACGTACGGGGTGAGCAGGTCGATGACCTTGATGCCGGTCTCGAACATCGTCGTCTTCGACTCGAGCTGGTCGAAGGCCGGCGGCTTGCGGTGGATCGGCCAGCGCTCGGTGATCTCGAGCTTCTCGCCCTCGGCCAGGTTGAGCACCTCACCGGTCACGTTGAACACGTGGCCCTTGGTGATGTCGCCGACCGGCACGCTGATCGGCGCGCCGGTGTCGGTGACCTTGGCGCCACGGACCAGGCCGTCGGTCGGCTTCAGCGCGATGGCCCGGATCAGGGAGTCACCCAGGTGCTGGGCGACCTCGAGGGTCATGGTGAACGAGCTCTCGCCCTCGCCCTGACCGGACATGTCGATGTCGACGGTCAGCGCGTTGTACATCTCCGGGATCTGGTCCGCAGGGAACTCGATGTCCACGACGGGCCCGATCACGCGTGCGACGCGGCCCACGCCCGGCGCGGCGGCCGTGTCCTTCGCGTCGACGGTGGTGGCGGTCATGTCTGCCTCACTTTGCTTTGCCGCCGCGTGCGGCGGCGTGGGGATGTCTCTGTCTGCGGAATCTGTCGAGATCAGGAGGCGAGCGCGTCGGCGCCCGACACGATCTCGCTGATCTCCTGGGTGATCTCGGACTGACGGGCCTGGTTGGCCAGTCGGGTGTACATGCGGATCAGGTCCTCGGCGTTCTCCGTGGCGGTGTGCATCGCACGCTGCCGGGAAGCCAGCTCCGAGGCCGCCGCGTGCAGCAGGCAGGAGTAGATCCGGGTCCGGACGTACCGCGGCAGCAGCGCGTCCAGCACCTCCTCCGCACTCGGCTCGAACTCGTAGAGCGGGAGGGTCTCGCCGGAGTCGTGCTCGACGACGCCGTCCACGACCTCCAGCGGGAGCATCCGGATCACCTGGGGACGCTGGCTCACCATGTTCTGGAACCGGGTGGACACGATGTGCAGCTCGCCCACCCCGCCCTCGTCCGCGGGGGCCGCGAAGTCCGCCAGCAGTCGGCCGGCGATCTCCTCGGCGAGGTCCGCGGTCGGCGCGTCCGACTGACCGGTCCAGGACGCCGCGAGCTCGCGGTGCCGGAAGGTGTAGAAGGCCTCGGCCCGCCGCCCGGAGACGTAGAGCGCGACCTCCTTGCCCTCACCCTGCAACCGCTCGATCAGCGCCTCGGCCTCGCGGATGACGCTCGCCGAATAGGCGCCCGCCATGCCGCGGTCCGAGGCGATGAGCAGCACCGCGACCCGGTTGGTGTCACGGCGCTCCGCCAGGAGCGGGTGCCGCACGTCCGAGTGGGTCGCCACCGCCGACACCGCCTTGGTGATGGCCGTGGCGTAGGGGCTGGCGGCTGCCATCCGGTCCCGGGCGCGACCGATCCGCGAGGCGGCGATCAGCTCCTGGGCGCGGAACATCTTCTTCAGAGACTGGGTCGACCTGATCCGCTGGCGGTAGACCCGCTGCTGTCCGGCCATGCTCAGCCCTTCTTCTGACGAACGATCTGCTCCTGCTCGACCGGCGTCTCGGACTCCTCGTCGTCGCCACCCACCAGCGGAGTGCCGTCGCCCTTGAGGAAGCCGTTGCGGAACTCCTCGACCGCGGCCGCCAGGGCGTCCTCGGTGTCCTCCTCCAGCTTGCCGGTGGAGATGATCGTGGAGAGCACGTCGGTGTTGCGGCGCAGGTGGTCCAGCAGCTCGGACTCGAAGCGGGCGACGTCCGCGACCGGGACGTCGTCCAGCTTGCCCTTGGTGCCGGCCCACACCGAGGCGACCTGCTCCTCGGCCGGGTACGGGGAGTACTGCGGCTGCTTGAGCAGCTCCATCAGCCGGGCGCCACGGGTCAGCTGGGCGCGGGAAGCCGCGTCCAGGTCGGAGGCGAACATCGCGAACGCCTCCAGGGACCGGTACTGCGCGAGGTCCAGCTTCAGCGTGCCGGAGACCTTCTTCATCGCCTTGATCTGCGCGTCACCACCGACACGGGAGACCGAGATACCGACGTCGACCGCCGGGCGCTGGTCCGCGTTGAACAGATCCGACTGCAGGAAGATCTGACCGTCGGTGATGGAGATGACGTTGGTCGGGATGTAGGCCGAGACGTCGTTCGCCTTGGTCTCGATCACCGGCAGACCGGTCATCGAACCGGCACCGAGCTCGTCCGACAGCTTCGCGCAACGCTCCAGCAGACGGGAGTGCAGGTAGAAGACGTCACCCGGGTACGCCTCGCGGCCCGGCGGACGACGCAGCAGCAGCGACACGGCACGGTAGGCCTCGGCCTGCTTCGACAGGTCGTCGAAGACGATCAGAACGTGCTTGCCCTCGTACATCCAGTGCTGGCCGATGGCCGAACCGGTGTACGGCGCCAGGTACTTGAACCCGGCCGGGTCCGAGGCGGGAGCGGCCACGATGGTGGTGTACTCCAGCGCACCGGCGTCCTCCAGGGCGCCACGCACGGCGGCGATGGTCGAACCCTTCTGGCCGATGGCGACGTAGATGCAGCGCACCTGCTTGGTCGGGTCGCCGGTCTCCCAGTTCGCCTTCTGGTTGATGATCGTGTCGATCGCGATCGCCGTTTTGCCGGTCTGGCGGTCACCGATGATCAGCTGACGCTGGCCACGGCCGATCGGGATCATGGTGTCGATCGCCTTGATGCCGGTCTGCAGCGGCTCGTGCACCGACTTACGCGCCATCACGCCCGGTGCCTGCAGCTCCAGCGCACGGCGACCCTCGGCCTCGATCTCGCCCAGGCCGTCGATCGGCTGACCCAGCGGGTCCACCACGCGGCCGAGGAAGCCCGAGCCCACCGGCACCGAGAGGACCTCGCCGGTCCGACGGACCTCCTGGCCCTCCTCGATCCCGGAGAACTCACCCAGGATCACGACGCCGATCTCGCGGACGTCCAGGTTCTGGGCCAGGCCGAGCGTGCCGTCGGCGAACCGGAGCAGTTCGTTGGCCATCACACCCGGCAGGCCCTCGACCTGCGCGATGCCGTCGGCGGCCAGGGTGACGCGGCCGACCTCCTCAGAGGCGGCGGCGGTGGGCTCGTAGGACTTCACGAAGCTGTCGAGCGCAGCCTTGATCTGGTCCGGCCCGATGGTCAGCTCAGCCATTGTTCTCTCCTGTCGAGACCGATGCGCGGGTGCGACCGGTCAAGTCTTGGTTGCGCCGGGTCATCCGGCCAGACGGCGGCGGGCGTCGGCGACTCGCGCCGACACGGTGCCGTCGATGACGTCCGGACCGACCTGCACACGCATCCCGCCGAGGACCGACGGGTCCACGGTGATGTTCAGCTGTACCTGGCGGCCGTAGGCACGGGCGAGGCCCGACCGCAGTCGGTCCTCCTGCTCCCGTGTGAGCGGGGTGGAACTGGTGACGACGGCGACGGTGCGCGACCGGCGCTGCGCGGCGGCGTCCGCGAGAGCGCCGACGGCCGACACCGAACCGGCGCGATCGATCTGGTGCGTGATCCGCTCCAGCAGCATCAGCGTCAGCGGGTGCACCGCGGGGCCGAACAACTGCCGGATCAGCTCCTCGCGTGCAGCGGCGTTGGTCACCCGGGCGACGAGCGCCTCCCGGACGTCCCGCTGCGCGACCAGGAACCGCTGCGTGCGGAACAGGTCTTCCTCGACGGTGTCGAGCACCCCCTCCGCCTCGGCCCCGGCCAGCACTGCCTCACGGCCGAGCTGTTCGAGCGCCTCGGCGAGATCGGACTCGTGCGACCAGCGCGAACGGACCACACCGGCGAGCAGGTCGACCACGCGGCCGTCGGTCGACGAGCCCAGCAGGGTCGTCACCAGTGCGGCCTTGGCCTCACCGGGGGCGGCCGGGTCGGTGAGCGCGCGACGGAGCTGACCGTTGGCACGGACCACGTCCGCGACGGCCAACACCTGGGCGCCCAGCTGGGCCGCGTCCGCGCCGACCTGCTGCCAGAGCGTCTCGAAACGCTCGGCAGCCGCCGTCAGGGATGCCTGGCTCGCCGCGCGCATCAGCGCTCAGCCGCCGTGCTGGACGGGTCGACGACCGCGGTCTCGGTCTCGAGCTCCTCGAGGAAGCGGTCGACCACGCGGGACTGGCGGGCCTGGTCGGCCAGCGACTCCCCGACGATCCGGGATGCCAGCTCGACCGCCAGCTCGCCGACGTCCTGACGCAGCGACTCGGCTGCCTGCTGACGCTCGGCCTCGATCTGGCGCTGGGCGGTCTCGACGATGCGTGCGGCGTCGGCCTGGGCCTTCGCCCGCAGCTCCGCCACGATGGCACCACCCTCGGTGCGCGCGTCCTCGCGGATGCGCGCCGCCTCGGCACGGGCGTCGGCCAGCTGCTGCTTGTACTCGTCCAGCAGCTGCTGGGCCTCGGCCTGCGCCTCTTCCGCGCTCTCCAGGCCGCCCTCGATCTTCGCGGTGCGCTCGTCGAGCACCTTGAGGAACTTCGGCAGGACCTTGATGAAGACCGCGGCGATGATCGCCGTGACCACCAGGGACCAGACGATGTCGTAGGTCGCCGGGAGCAGGACGCTGTGCGTCGACTCCTCGGCGGCTGTGACGAAGGCGTGCATCAGATCAGAAGACGAAGCCGGCGACGAAGCCGATCAGGGCCAGGGCCTCGATGGCACCCAGCGCGATGAACATGTTGGTCCGCAGCAGACCCGCGATCTCGGGCTGGCGAGCGGTCGCCTCCTGGGTCTTCGCGACCATGATGCCCAGACCGATGCCGGGGCCGATGGCAGCCAGGCCGTAGCCGATGGTGGCGAGGTCTCCGGTGATCTCCACGATCATGTTTCCTTCCGTTGATGTCCCGGGTCGGGACAGGCACTACGGGACCGGCCGAGGCCGGTTGTCCTCGGGGGTGAGGCGCGGTCGGATCAGTGGTGCGACTCCGACAGCTGGATGTACACCGCGCTGAGCAGGGTGAAGATGTACGCCTGCAGGGCGGCGATGAAGATCTCGAACAGGGTGAACGCCAGGCCGGCGGCGAAGGTGACGACACCCACCGCCTTGAGGGCCGAGGCCGCCTCGAAGAACAGGAAGTTCGTCGCGGCGAAGCACAGCACCAGCAGCAGGTGGCCGGAGATCATGTTCACCAGCAGACGGATGGTCAGCGTGGCGGGCCGCAGGATGAACGTCGAGATGAGCTCGATCGGCGTCAGGATGATGTACACCGGCCACGGGACACCGGCCGGGAACAGCGACTCCTTGAGGTAGCCGGTCACGCCGTGGGCCTTGATGCCCGCGATGATGAAGGCGATCCAGCTGATGATCGCGAGGACCAGCGGCAGGCCGATCACCGAGCTACCGGCGATGTTCAGGCCGGGGATGACGCCGGTGATGTTCATCGCCAGCACGGTGAAGAACAGGATGGTCAGCAGCGGCAGGTACTTGCGGCCGCCCTGCTTGCCGAGGATCTCCTCGGCGATCTGGACGCGGACGAAGTCGAGTGCCAGCTCGGCGATGTTCTGCCCACGGCCCGGCACCAACCGCACCCGACGCGCGGCGAGCAGGAACAGCCCGCACAGCACGATCGCCGCGATGATCCGGACCATCATGATCCGGTTCAGCTCGAAGGGGGTCCCTCCGAACAGGATCGCGTCGGGGAAGAACTCCGCGATCGTGGGCACGTGGAAGCCGGACTCGTCCCCCGCGGCGGACAACATTGAAGGCACGAGGTTGAACAAAGGTTCAGGCTCCTGGGGTCAAAGGGGCGCAGCCGGCACCGTAGTGGCTGTCGGACGTCGTGCAGCCTAACTCACAGGATGACTCGTACATCACATCTGCTCAGAGTTGGGCGAATCGGGCGTGACGTAGGGCACGCGATGACGCACGACTGCACGGTAATCGAGAAGTGCCGACGCGGCTACACCCACCAGCAGGACGATGCCGAACACCCGGTGGTCGTAGAAGTCGAGGCCGCGCAGCACGACCAGCACCACGATCACCAGCAGCACCTTGACCAGCCAGGTCACCATCACCACGGCGGTCATTCGCTGCACGGTGGACCCGGCGGTCAGCAGCATGGACAGCGGCGTGGCACCGGAGAAGACCAGGGCCAGACCGGCGCCGATCAGCGCACCCCACAGTCCGGGGGTCCCGGCCACCGCCAGGCCGATCCCGCCGCCGAGCACCACCAGGGCACCGGTCAGCAGGAGGGTGTCGCGCAGCGCGGTGCGGAACACCGGCGCGGTCTGCGGCGCGGCCGTGGCGGCCAGGATCTCCCGCTCCCGCGCCGCGCGCCGCTGCTCGGCGGTCTGCTGTGCTGGGACCGGCTGCTGCCCGGCGTCCGGTGCCGCGGCGACGGACTCGGGGTCGGTGCCGTTCGGCTCGGGCTGGGTGGCGTCGGTGCTCACGGCTGGGTCCTCGGGTGCTCAGGGGTGGGGTGGGTCGGGAGGCGACTCAGGGCCGCGTGCCGTCGGCGCTCAGGGCGGTGCGGGCCAGCGGTGTCGGCCGGTCGGGGCCGGGGTCGTCGGCGGTGACGTCCGGGTCACCGGGGGTGCCGCGCGAACCACGCAGCGGGCCGAGGGTGAGCAACAGGGCCACCACGATCCCGACGCCCATGCCGATCAGCACGGCGGTGGTGGAGAACCACACCAGCGCGACGGCGGTGCCGGTGAACACGGCGGTCCAGACGTAGAGGATGATCACCGCGCGCCGGTGGCTGTGGCCGAGCGCGAGCATCCGGTGGTGCAGGTGCATCCGGTCCGGGTGGAAGGGCGACTTGCCGGAGCCGACCCGCCGGATCACCGCCATGCCCATGTCGAGCAGCGGCAGGATCAGCACCGCCACCGGCAGCAGGATCGGCAGGAACGCCGGGAACGACTGCCGCGGCAGGGTGCCGGTGTCGATCTGCCCGGTGACCCGGATCGCGGCGGCCGCGATCATCAGCCCGATCAGCATCGAGCCGGAGTCGCCCATGAAGATCCGCGCGGGGTGGAAGTTGTGCGGCAGGAAGCCGAGGCACGCCCCGACCAGCAACGCCATGATCAGGGTCGCGAGGCTGGCGTAGCTGGTGGATCCGGCGCTGACCGTGAGCCAGTAGGAGTAGAGGAAGAACCCGGCGCCGCCGATCGCGATCAGCCCGGCGGCCAGCCCGTCGAGCCCGTCGACGAAGTTCACCGCGTTCATCGCGACCACCACCGTCAGGACGGTGAGCACCAGCCACAGGCGACTGGAGCCGAGCACGACGCCGCCGATCGGCAGCTGGTACAGCTGCAACCCCTGGGAGGCCATCATCAGCGCGGCGAGCACCTGACCGACCAGTTTGGTGATCCAGTCCAGGTCCCAGATGTCGTCGGCGATCCCGAGCAGGCAGACCATGATCGCCGCGGCGATCACCCCGAGGACCGGGCGGGGGTTGACGAAGACGTCCGCCAGGAACCGCATCTGGGTGGCGAAGGCGAGGGCGACCAACATCCCGGCCAGCATCGCCATCCCACCCAGTCGGGGCGTCGGGATGGTGTGCACGTCCCGGGAACGCACCGCGGTGATCGCGCCCCAACGCAGGGCGCACCACCGGGCGAGCGGCGTCAGCAGGTAGGTGGACGCCGCCGCGACCAGCAGCAGGAGGACGTAGACCCTCACCGGCCGGCGTCGCCTTCCACCGGGGCCACCGCCCGGAGGTCCTCCATGCTGATCGCGCCCTGGCGGACCACGGTGAGGTCGTCGCCGGTCGCGTCGATGATCGTCGAGGCCACCCCACCGGGGGTCGGGCCACCGTCCAGGTAGACCTGGACCGCGTCGCCGAGCTGCTCGTGCGCGTCGGCGACGTTCAGCGCCGACGGCTGTCCGGTCTTATTCGCCGAGGACACCGCCAGCGGGCCGGTGCGACGCAGCAGGGCCAGCGCGGCCGGGTGGTCGGGCACCCGCAGGGCCACGGTGCCGTGCGTCTCGCCCAGGTCCCAGATCAGGGAGGGCTGCGCGCGGACGATGATCGTGAGGCCCCCGGGCCAGAACGCGGCGGCCAGGTCGCGCACGGCCGGATGCACCGAGGTGGCGAGGCCGTCCAGCGTGGCGACGTCCGGCATCAGCACCGGCGGCGGCTGCTGGCGTCCCCGGCCCTTGGCGGCCAGCAGCGCGGCGACCGCCTCCGGGGTGAAGGCGTCCGCGCCGATGCCGTACACGGTGTCGGTGGGCAGCACGATCAGTCCGCCGCGGGACACGGTGTGCACCGCCGCGTCGATCGCCGGTCCCCAGGCAGCAGGGTCGGTGGCGTCCAGAATCGAATCGGCACTCACGGGATGGGAGTCTGTCACGTCGGGCTGGATGCCGGGGACGGCTCGCCCACGACGGTCGAACGCCGGGCGACCAGCATCCGGGGCCGACCGGTCAGATCGGCCACCGTGCGCACGTCCTCGAATCCGCCGCACTCGATGGCAGCGGCCCGCGCCTGGGCGTCCTGCACCTCGGCGTGTTCCATCACCAGCAGCCCGCCGGGCACCAGCAGTCGGGCCGCCGCGGCGATCACCGCCCGGGGCACGTCCAGACCGTCCGCTCCCCCGCCGTACAGGGCGAGGTCCGGGTCGTGGTCACGCACCTCGGGGTCGACCGGCACCGCGTCCGGCGGGATGTACGGCGGGTTGGACACCAGCACGTCCACCCGGTGGTCCAGCTCCGCCAACAGCTCCGGGTCGCGCACGTCACCGGTCAGCACGGTCAGCTCGGCACCGGCAAGCGCCGCGTTGCGCCCGGTCAGGTCGACGGCCGCCGGGGAGGCGTCGACCGCCGTCACCCGGCTGCCCGGCACCTCGGTCGCCACCGACAGGGCGATCCCCCCGGCGCCGCAGCACAGGTCGACCACGATCGGGTCCTGGCCGAGCACGGTCAGCCGCGCCGCCTCGTCCACGGCCACCTGGGCGACCGTCTCGGTCTCCGGCCGGGGCACGAACACCCCGGGCTCGACCAGCATGGTGAGGTAGCGGAAGACGGTGCTGCCGACGATGTGCTGCAACGGCTCGCGGAGCCGCCGCCGGTCCACCACCGCCGCGTACTCGGCCGCGAAGCCCTCGGGCACCGGCGGCGGGAGGACCAGGTCGACCCGCGGCAGGTCGAGCACGTGCGCCGCCAGGGCCAGCGCGTCGTGCCGCGGCGAGCCGACGCCCGCCTCGTCCAGCAGGGCGGTGGCCCCGTCGACCAGGGCACGCAGGGTGGGGGCGGTCATGCCTGCTCCGCCGCGGACGCCAGCCGGGCCGCCTCGTCGGCGTCGATCGCGGACTGGATCACCGGGGCCAGATCACCGTCCAGCACCGCGTCCAGGTTGTAGGCCTTGTAACCGGTGCGGTGATCGGCGATCCGGTTCTCCGGGAAGTTGTAGGTGCGGATCCGCTCGGAGCGGTCCACCGTGCGCACCTGGGACCGGCGCGCCTCGCTCGCGGCGGCGGCAGCGGCCTCCTGCTGGGCGGCGAGCAGTCGGGCGCGCAGCACCCGCATCGCCTGCTCCCGGTTCTGCAGCTGCGACTTCTCGTTCTGCATCGACACCACGATGCCGGTGGGCAGGTGGGTGATCCGCACGGCCGAGTCGGTGGTGTTCACCGACTGACCACCGGGGCCGGAGGAGCGGTACACGTCGATCCGCAGGTCGTTCGGGTCGATCTCCACCTCACCCGGATCCTCCACCTCGGGGAAGACCAGGACCCCGGCGGCGGAGGTGTGGATGCGGCCCTGCGACTCGGTCACCGGGACCCGCTGGACCCGGTGCACGCCGCCCTCGTACTTCAGCGCCGCCCAGACCCCCTCGGCCGGGTCGGTGACGGTGCCGCGCGCCTTGATCGCGACCTGGACGTCCTTGTAGCCGCCCAGGTCGGAACCGGTGGACTCCAGCACCTCGGTCTTCCACCCGCGCTGCTCGGCGAACCGCAGGTACATCCGCAGCAGGTCGCCGGCGAACAGCGCCGACTCCTCGCCGCCCTCACCGGCCTTGATCTCCAGGATCACGTCGCGGGCGTCGTCCGGGTCGCGGGGCACCAGCACCCGGCGCAGCCGGTCGGCGGCGTGGGCGGCGGCCTCGGTCAGTGTGGGCAGCTCGGCGGCGAAGGCCGGGTCCACCTCGGCGAGCTCGGTGGCGTCGGCGCGGTCCTGCTCGGCGGCGGACCACTCGCGGTAGGCGGCGGCCACCCGGCCCAGCTCGGCGTAGCGGCGGCCCAGGCGGCGCGCCTCGACCGGGTCCGCGTGCACCGCCGGGTCGGCGAGCTGCTGCTCGATCCGGGCGTGCTCGTCCAGCATCGGTCGCGCTGCCGCGAAGGACTCACTCATCTGCACTCCCGGGTCCGGACATGACAAGCGCCGGTGACCACGGAGGTGATCACCGGCGCCAGGGTCGTCAGTTGGAGCGCTTGCCGTAGCGAGCCTCGAACCGGGCCACGCGGCCACCGGTGTCGAGGATCTTCTGCTTGCCGGTGTAGAACGGGTGGCAGGCGCTGCAGACGTCGGCGCGGATCTCGCCGGAGGTCTCGGTGGAGCGGGTGGTGAAGGTGTTGCCACAGGTGCAGGTCACCGTGGTCACCACGTACTCGGGGTGGATACCAGACTTCATGGGGTGCTCTCCTAGTCAGAGTGTCTCCGGGTCGTACGCGGGGTGCGCACGTGAACCGCAGACCGACGGAACATGATGCCAGAACAGCGCCGGGTGGTGAAATCTTCCCGCCGGGCGCGATCGCTCCGCTGGTCCTAGCGTCGACGGCATGAGTCGTGTGCACCTGACCGTCGCCCTGACCGGGATCCTGCTGCTCAGTGCCTGCTCCGGCGGCGGCGACGCCACCGGCACCACCTCCGAGCCGCCTGTCGCACCCAGCACCCCGGCGGCCACCTCTCCGAGCCCGACGGCCACCACCATCGGCTGCGCGCCCGGCGGCGACGGGGTGCCCGCCACCGCGCAGGCGATCACGACCATCGACCTGGACGGTGACGGCGCCGACGACCAGCTCTGGATCGACGACGACGGGGCCGCCCGCACCCTGGGCGTGACCACCGCCTCCGGCGCGACCTTCACCCACCCGATCGACCTGGCGGGCCCGGCCGGGGCCTCCGCGTTCGCGCTGCGCCCCGCCGCCACCGACCCGGCCCTGGTGCTGCTCTCCGACAACCGGGTGGCCGACCTGCTGATGGTCCAGGACTGCGGGCTGGTGGACGTGACCGACGCCGAGGGCAAGCCGTGGCAGTTCGACCAGGGCTTCGCCGGGAACGGCACCGGGGTGGGCTGCGTGGACATCACCGGCGACGGCGAGCCCGACCTGGTCGGGCTGAACGATGTGGACGGCTCGATCACCCGGACCCAGATCACGCTGACCGGCACGGTCGCCGCGGCCGGGACCACCGACACCGTGACCGGCGGCCAGGACGCCGCGGACACAGCGCACGCGATCACCTGCGGCACCCGCACGATGCAGGCCGACGGAGTGCACGAGGCGGCTGCCTGACCTCGGCACGTCCTACGATGGCGGCCATGCTGCGGATCGGTCTGGCCATCGACGACGGGTTGGACCGACCGGACGGGGTGCAACAGATCATCCTGACCCTGGGGCGGCGGCTGACGGCGCTCGGGCACGAGGTGCACTACCTGACGTCGGCGACTGAGCGCACGGATCTGCCGCACCTGCACGTGCTGTCCCGCACCGTGGCGGTGAAGTTCAACGGCAACCGGCTCGGCACCCCGCTGCCGCTGCGTCGGTCCGCAGCCCGGGCGCTGCTGAACCGGCTGGATCTGGACGTGCTGCACGTGGCGATGCCGTACAGCCCGTTCCTGGCCGGACAGCTGGTGTCGGCGGCCGGGCCCCGGACGGCGGTGGTCGGCCAGTTCATGATCTACCCGCAGGACGCCCTCACCCGGTGGGGTATCCGGGCGCTCGGCGGCCTGGAACGTTCCCGGTTGCGGCGGTTCGACGCGCTGTCGGCGCTCTCCGAGGCGGCGCAGGAGTCGGCGGAGGGCGCCTATCACCGTCCGGTGCCGGTGATCGGAGCGCCGGTCGAGCTGCCCGAGCCGGTGGCGGTCACCCCCGCGACCGTGCCGCGCCTGGTGTTCCTGGGTCGACTGGTGGAGCGGAAGGGCCCCCGGGAGCTGATCGCCGCAGCGGGTGCGCTGCATCGCGGCGACCCGGAGCGGCCGTGGACGCTCACTCTGGCCGGTCGCGGGCCGCTGCTGGACGACCTGCGCGCAGCGGCGGAGCAGGAGGGGATCGGCGACCGGGTGGACTTCCCCGGGTTCGTCGCCGAAGAGGACAAGGACGCCCTGCTCGCCGGCGCCGATCTGGTGGTGCTGCCCTCGCTCGGCGGGGAGAGCTTCGGCATCTCGGTGGTCGAGGCCCAGGCGACCGCGACCGGTGTGGTGATCGCCGGGGACAACCCGGGCTACCGGACCACGATGGCCGGGCTGGAGTCGCAGCTGGTCGACCCGCGCGACACGACGGCGTTCGCGCGGCTGCTGGGGCGGTGGCTGGACGACCCGGCCGGCCGGTCGGCGGTGGTGCCCGCCCAGCGGGCGGCGGCGCAGCGGTTCGAGGCCGGGGCGATCACCGAGCGGACACTCGCCTGGTACGACGAGGCGCTGGCGGCCCGGCGCCGGCACTGAACGACGGAACGGCGGTGACCCGAGGGGCCACCGCCGTTCCGTCGTCGCAGGTCAGTCCTCGGACTTGCCGTTCGCGCTCGGTGTCGTCTTCTGCACCTGGAGCAGGAACTCCACGTTGGACTTGGTCTCGCGCAGCTTGCCGAGCAGCAGCTCGATCGCCTGCTGCTGGTCAAGCGCCCCCATCACGCGGCGCAGCTTCCAGATGATCTTCAGCTCGTCCGGAGCGATCAGGATCTCCTCGCGCCGGGTGCCGGAGGCGTTCACGTCGACCGCCGGGAAGATCCGCTTGTCGGCCAGCGACCGGGAGAGCCGCAGCTCCATGTTCCCGGTGCCCTTGAACTCCTCGAAGATGACCTCGTCCATCTTGGAACCGGTCTCCACCAGGGCGGAGGCCAGGATGGTGAGCGAGCCACCGTTCTCGATGTTGCGGGCAGCGCCGAAGAACCGCTTGGGCGGGTAGAGCGCCGAGGCGTCCACACCACCGGACAGGATGCGCCCGGAGGCCGGGGCCGCCAGGTTGTACGCCCGGGACAGGCGGGTCAGCGAGTCCAGCAGCACGACCACGTCCTGGCCCAGCTCGACCAGGCGCTTGGCGCGCTCGATGGCCAGCTCCGCGACCATGGTGTGGTCCGAGGCGGGGCGGTCGAAGGTCGAGGCGATGACCTCACCCTTGACCGTCCGCTCCATGTCGGTGACCTCCTCGGGGCGCTCGTCGACGAGCACGACCATGAGGTGGACCTCGGGGTTGTTCGCGGTGATCGCGTTGGCGATCTGCTGCATGATGATCGTCTTGCCGGCCTTCGGCGGCGCCACGATCAGACCGCGCTGGCCCTTGCCGATCGGCGCGACGATGTCGATCACCCGCGGGGTGATGTGCGTCTGGTCGTGCTCGAGCCGCAACCGGTCCTGCGGGTACAGCGGGGTCAGCTTGCTGAACTCCGGCCGCTGCTTGGCCAGCTCCGGGGACATGCCGTTGACGGTGTCCAGCCGGACCAGGGCGTTCGCCTTGTTCGGTCGGTTGTTCTGCTGCTGCGGCTGCTCCCCCTCGCGGGGGGCGCGGACGGCGCCGGTGATCGCGTCACCGCGGCGCAGGCCGGACTTGCGCACCTGACCGAGCGGCAGGTAGACGTCCCCGGAACCCGGCAGGTAGCCGGACGTCCGGATGAAGGCGTAGCTCTCCAGCACGTCGAGGATGCCGGCCACCGGGACCAGCACGTCGTCCTCGGTCAGCTCGACCTCGTCGTAGGAGTCCTGGCCGCCTCCGCCACGGCGGTTGCGCTTGGTGCGGTCGCGGTCGCGGTACCGGTCACGGGACCGGCGACGACGGCCACCGCGCTCGTCGTCGTCATCGCCACCCGGCGCGTTGTTCGGGTTGCGACCCTGGTTCGACTGGCCCTGGTTGCCCTGGCCGTCGTTCTGGCTGTCGCGCTGCTGGCCGTCGCGCGGGGACTGGTCGCCCTGCCGCCGCTGGCGCTGGCCGCGCTGCTCGCCGTCCTCGGCGCCGCGGTCCTGGCGGTCACGACGGTCGCCACCGGTCGGTCCCTCCGGCAGGGTCACGTCGATCACCGGTGCGCCGGTGCCCCGGCCCGCACGGCGGGAGCGACGCTCGCCACCCTCGGTGCCGGCGTTCTGACCGTGGGTGCCCTGCTGCCGGTCGAGGGCCGCCTCGAGCCCGGCGAGGGCGTCCTGCTGGGACGGAGCGTCCTGGGTCGCGGCGGCCGACCGCTTCGACCCGGCTCCGCGGCCGGTCTCCTGCGGCGCGGCGGAGTCCTCGGTGGCCGGGGCGTCGGCGGGGCGGGTGGCCCGGCGGCTGCGCTTCGGGGCGGGACCGGTCCCCTGCTGTCCGGATGCGTCGTTCGACGACGGGGCAGCCGCCTGGCTCGGGGCCGACTCGGCGGACTGCTGCGGCGCGGCAGCCTTCGCGCTCCGGGCAGCGGCACCGTCGCCGCCACCGGATCGGGACTGGATGGCGGCGACCAGGTCGCTCTTGGCCATCTTGGACGCACCCTTGACGCCCAGCTGGGCCGCCAGTGCCTTGAGCTCCGGCACCCGCAGGCCGGAGATGGAGCCGCCGGAGCGTGCGCTCGACGCGGACTCGATGGTGTCTGTCACGAAGGACCCTTCCCCCTCGTCAGGACCGGTGTCCGCCTCTGGGACACGGTCGGCGTCCACCTCACTCGGGGCGGATCGCAACGGAAGGCCGCACAGCACACGTCAGGGGCGACGCGGTATGTGGGGCGTGATGTTCCCGGCCGTGGCACGCGGTGTCCCACCCCTCCTGCGGCAGCAGATTGCCGGGAGAGAATCGGTGGGGTCCGTCGGACGATGTCCGGGGAACAGCGCGAGCATAGCACCGCGGGTTTTCAGGGCAGCCGTCGCCAGAGGGCGCCGTCGTCGCTCAGGCCCAGCCGCAGGATCCGCCAGCCACCCATCGCGCCCCCGAAGACCTCGTCCAGGGCCCGATCGGCGTCGGTCACCCGGTGATCCACCGGTCGTTCGTCACCGGCGGCGGTACGCCCGAACACCAGCACCGTCGGCCCGGCACCCGAGACCACGGCGGGCACCCCGTGCGCACGCAGCGCGTCGACCAACGCCAACGACTCCGGCATCACCGACCGGCGCTGCTGCTGGTGCAGCCGGTCACCGGTGGCGTCGAACAGCAGCTCCGGTCGCCGGCCCAGCGCCTCGACCAGCAGCGCCGCCCGGCCCGCCTGCCACGCGGCGTCCCCGTGCGCGACCTCGGCGGGCAGCACGCCGCGCGCATGGCTGGTGGACAGGCGGCTCGGCGGGACGACCGCGATCGGGACCACGGTCGGGTGCACGTCGATCCGGGTGGCCCGCACGGCCTGCCCCTCGGACCAGGCCAGGGTGGCGCCGCCGAGCAGTGCCGGGGCGGCGTTGTCCGGGTGCCCCTCCAGCTCGGTGGCCAGGCGCAGCACCACGTCGTCGTCCAATGCCTCCGGCTCGGCGACCAGCGCACGGGCGGCGAGCAGACCGGCGACCACCGCGGCCGCCGACGATCCCAGGCCGCGGCCGTGCGGGATCCGGTTCCGGCACACCAGGTGCACCCCGGTGCGCGGCGCACCGACGTGGTCCAGTGCATGGTGCAGCGCCCGCACCACCAGGTGATCGGCTCCGGTCGGGAGGTCGTCCGCCCCTTCGCCGACCACATCCACCTGCACCTCGGAGGCCCCCAGCGCCCGCACCTCGACGTCGTCGTACAGCCCCAGGGCCATCCCGGCGGTGTCGAATCCCGGGCCGAGGTTGGCGCTCGTCGCCGGCACCCGCACCCGGGCCCGGTCAGCTCCCAGTCGCATCGAGGGCCTCAGCCGAGATCCAGGGCGGCGGCGATCTCCATCACGTCCGGCCGCACCCGCACGGTCTCGACCTCGGTGCCGTCCGCGGTGCGCAGCGCCCACTGCGGGTCCTTCAGGCCGTGACCGGTGACCGTGATGACGATCCGGGCACCGGCGGGGACCCGACCCTGCTCGGCGGCGGCCAGCACCCCGGCGACCCCGGCGGCGGAGGCCGGCTCGACGAACACCCCGACCTGCGAGGACAGGATGCGGTGCGCCTGCAGGATCTGCTCGTCGCTCACGGCCTCGATCAGACCACCGGAGACGTCCCGCGCCTGCTCGGCCTGCGCCCAGGACGCCGGGTTGCCGATCCGGATCGCGGTGGCGATGGTCTCCGGCTCGGTGATCGGGTACCCGGCCACGATCGGGGCGGCGCCGGCGGCCTGGAAACCCCACATCTGCGGCGTCCGGGTGGCCACGGCCGGGAGATCGGCACCGGCGTCCAGCCCGGCGTACTCGCGGTAGCCCTTCCAGTACGCAGTGATGTTCCCGGCGTTCCCCACCGGCAGCGCGTGGATGTCCGGCGCGTCGCCGAGGGCGTCGACCACCTCGAAGGCACCGGTCTTCTGGCCCTCGATCCGGTCCGGGTTCACCGAGTTGACCAGCTCCACCGGGTACGCCTCGGCCAGCTTGCGGGCGGCGATCAGGCAGTCGTCGAAGTTCCCGTCCACCTGCAGCAGCCGGGCGCCGTGCGCGACTGCCTGGCTCAGCTTGCCCATCGCGATCTTGCCGTCCGGCACCAGCACCGCGCACAGCATCCCGGCGTGGGTGGCGTAGGCGGCGGCCGAGGCGGAGGTGTTGCCGGTGGACGCGCAGACGACCGCCTTCGCTCCTCGACCGGCGGCGGCGGACATCGCGGTGGTCATGCCGCGGTCCTTGAACGACCCGGTCGGGTTCATGCCCTCGACCTTGACCCAGACCTCGGCGCCGGTGAGCTGCGACAGCGCCAGGGCCGGGACCAGCGGCGTGCCGCCCTCCCCCAGGGTGATCACGCGCTCGCGCACATGCGCCGGCAACCGGTCGGCGTACTCCGCGATCACGCCACGCCACTGCTGTGCCATCAGACTCCCTCAACCCTCAGGACGGACACGACCTCGCGCACGGAGTCGTGCTCGGCGATCGCGGCGACGGTGGCCGACAGCGCGGCCTCGGTCGCCTCATGTGTGGTGATCACCAGCCGGGCCAGCGTGGCACGGCCTGCCTCGGCGGGCTCGGCACTCTGCCGGACCGCCTCGATCGACACCCCGTGCTCGGCGAGCACGGTGGCCACCTGCGCCAGCACCCCGGGGCGGTCGGTGACGTCGATCCGGATCTGGTACCGGGTGCGGGCGGAGCGGGCCGGGAGCACCGGCAGGTCCGCGTAGAACGACTCGGCCGGGCCGCGGCCACCGTGCACCCGGTGCCGGGCGGCGGACACCAGGTCACCGAGCACCGCCGACGCGGTCGGCGCACCCCCGGCGCCGCGGCCGTAGAACATCAGCTCCCCAGCCGCCTCCGCCTCGACGAAGACCGCGTTGAACGCACCCCGCACCCCCGCCAACGGGTGCGCGGTCGGCACCAGGGCCGGGTGCACCCGCACCTGCACGCCCTCGGGACCGTCACCGTCGGCGGGGCGGTGCTCGGCGATGGCGAGCAGCTTGACCACGTGGCCGGTCCGGGCGGCCCAGGCGACGTCCTCGGCGGTGACGGCGGTGATGCCCTGCCGGTCGACGTCGGCGAGGGACACCCGGGTGTGGAATGCCAGGGACGCCAGGATCGCGGCCTTCGCCGCGGCGTCGTACCCCTCGACATCGGCGGTCGGATCGGCCTCGGCGTACCCGAGCTGCTGCGCCTCGGCCACCGCGGCGTCGAAGTCCAGGCCGTCGGAGGCCATCCGGTCGAGGACGAAGTTGGTGGTGCCGTTCACGATGCCGAGCACCCGGCGCACCCGGTCGCCGGTCAGCGACTCCCGCACCGGTCGGACCAGCGGGATCGCCCCGGCGACGGCCGCCTCGAAGTACACGTCGACCCCGGCGGCGTCCGCGGCCGCGTACAGGGTCGGACCGTCCTCGGCCAGGAGCGCCTTGTTCGCGGTGACCACCGAGGCGCCGCCCCGGATCGCACGCAGCAGCAGGCTGCGGGCAGGTTCGATGCCGCCGACCACCTCGACCACGACGTCCGCGGCGTCCACCAGGGACTCGGCGTCCTCGGTCACCAGCGCCGGGTCCACCACGGGGTCGCGCGGCGTCGCCGTGTTCCGGACCGCGATCCCGACCAGGTGCAGCGGCGCGCCGACCCGGGCCGCGAGGTCGTCGGCCTGCGTGGTCAGCAGCCGCACCACCTCGGTGCCCACCACCCCACAGCCGAGCAGGGCGACCCGCACCGGGGTGCGGTCGGGTGCGGCGGCGGGCGGGTACTGAGCAGTCACCGGGTCTCCGTTCAGATCGGGCCGAGCCGGGTCCGCGCCGACCGGGGTCGCGCTGGTCCGGTGCGGGCACGAGTGGCCGTCGCCCAGGATAGGGGGGCCGGGTGGCGGTCGAGGCGGGTATCCACAGCGTGGGCGGGCGGGTTACGGGAGCTCGGGTCTGAGGCCGGGGGCGTGGCGGTCGACCAGGTTGCAGACGCCCGCGGTAAATCGGGGTAGCGCGAAGGAGACCACCCGGTGGATCTGTGTCTCGTCCACCTCGTCGCACACGTGCGCGATGGCATTCCGGGTAGCGCGGATGCGCGGCCACTCCGCGCCGAACTCCGCGACCAGCCATTCCGCTGGAACCCGCGACAGCGCCTCGATGGCGGCCGAGAGGCGCATGCACACGGCGTCGAACGTCATCGATGCACTGAGGTCACTCCCGTCCAAGTACTGCTCCAGGACGGCGAGGTGGTCGAGCGTCAGGCCGAGGTTGTCGACCGGGTTCCGGCTCACAGCGGCACCGCCTCGGCCAACGCCTTGCGAGCGATCCGCGGCCACAGCGAGCGAGCGTTCGCCACGTCGACCGGTCGCCCGAGCTCCTCCTCCAGCTGCAACTTCAACCCGGAGACCTCGAACAACCCCATCGTCGGGCCGTAGTCGAAGAGAAGGTCGATGTCCGAGTCGTTGTCGTCCTCGCCTCGCGCCACCGACCCGAACACCCGGACGTTACTGGCGCCGTGCGCCTCGGCGATCCGCACGATCTGCTCGCGCTTGTCCCGCAGCACCCAGGTGAGAGTGCTGCTGGGGCGGCGTCGCACCCGAGCCGGAGCCGCGATGGCCGCGCCGTCCGGACCTGCGGTAGCAGCGGCCTCGACTGCGGGAGCCACAAGCGCAGCCGGGGCGGTATCCGCACCAGGCGGCCCTTCGGCCGCGGTGGCCTCCGGGACGTCTTCATCGGCCTGCTGGCGGGCGCGCGTCCCCTCGTCCGCGGGATCGATGCCGTGCGGATCGCCCACCGCGTAGTCCACCAGCACCGGTGGGTTCGCCCGCAGCAGCCGGGCGACCTCGGGCTGACTGCGTCCGACCGCCGCCGCGATCCTGCGCTGGCTCCAGCCGAACGTCGATGCCTGCCGGACGGCTCGGGTGAGCGCGCGGTTCGCCTCGGCGCGGAGCCGTGCGACGTAGTCGTCGACGTCCTGCAGGTAGTCGAACAGCGCGCCGTCCACCCCGGGATCGAGCGCCGGGTCCACTGGCTCGGGCATGGTGCACCTCCTCCGTGATAGGAGATGATATCAACCGAGGTCGAGGCCCAACAGGTCCTCTTCGGTCTCGCGTCGGATCAGCACCCGGGCAGCACCCTCGCGCACGGCGACCACCGGGGGCCGGGGCACGTGGTTGTAGTTGGACGCCATCGATCGGCCGTAGGCGCCGGTGGCCGCGACCGCTAGGAGGTCTCCGGCGCGGGTGTCGACCGGGAGTTGGACCTCGTGCACCACGATGTCCCCGCTCTCGCAGTGCTTGCCGACCACCCGGGCGAGCATGGTGTCGGCGGAGCCGGGGCGGTTCATCAGCGCGGCGGTGTAGTGCGCGCCGTAGAGCGCCGGACGGATGTTGTCGCTCATCCCGCCGTCGACGGAGACATAGGTGCGGACCCGTCCGTCGTCGATCCGGACCGGCTTCACGGTGCCGACCCGGTAGAGCGTCAGGGTGGTGGGGCCGACGATGGTCCGGCCCGGCTCGAAGGACAGCCGGGGGGCGGGGGTGCCCAGCTCGGCGCAGGCGTCGGTGACGGCGGCGGCGATGTCCTTCGCCATCCGCTCCGGATCCAACGGCACCTCGCCCGGCAGGTAGGCGATGCCGAAGCCACCACCCAGATCGACCTCGGGCACCAGGACGCCGGTGCGGGCGGCCAGTTCGGCGCGCAGGGCGAGGACCGCCCGGGCGGCGACGGTGAAACCCTCGGGATCGAGGATCTGCGACCCGATGTGCGAGTGGATGCCGAGCAGGCGCAGTTCGGGCAGCTCGACCGCACGCAGCAGGGCGGTCAGGGCGGGCGAGTCGTCCCCGGCGATGGACAGCCCGAACTTCTGGTCCTCGTGGGCGGTGGAGATGAACTCGTGCCCACCGGCGTGCACCCCGGTGGTGACGCGGATCATCACCGGGGCGGGGTCGCCGCCACGCTCGCGGACCAGCGCGGCGATCCGGTCCAGCTCGGGCAGGGAGTCGACGATGATCCGGCCGACTCCGGCGTCCAGTGCCCGCACCAGCTCGGTGTCCGACTTGTTGTTGCCGTGCAGCCCGATGTCGCTGCCGGGCAGCCCCGCCCGGAGGGCCACGGCGAGCTCGCCGCCGGTGGAGGTGTCCACCCGCAGCCCCTCCTCGTGCGCCCAGCGGGCGACCGCGACCGACAGGAATGCCTTGCCCGCGTAGTAGATGTCGACCTCCCCGAACGCCGCCTCGAAGGCGGTGCGCAGGGTGCGGGCGCGGGTGCGGAAGTCGTCCTCGTCCAGCACGTACGCCGGGGTGCCGTGGCTCGCCGCCAGCTCGCGCAGGTCGATCCCGGCGACCGAGACGGCCCCGTCCTGTCCACGGACCGCCGAGGCGGGCCAGGGCAGGCCGAGACCCGCGGTCACATCCGCTCCGGAGCGGAGACGCCGAGCAGGTCCAGACCGTTGGCGAGCACCTGGCGGGTGGCGTCGTTCAGCCACAGCCGGGTGCGGTGCTCGTCGGAGACCTGCTCGTCGCCGAAGGGGACCACGCGCCGCTTCTGGTCGTACCACTTGTGGTAGCCACCGGCGACGGTCTCCAGGTAGCGGGCCACCCGGTGCGGCTCGCGCAGCTCGGCCGCCTGGGCGATCACCCGCGGGAACTCGGCCAGCAGCCCGAGCAGCGAGGACTCCGCCGGGTGGTCGAGCAGCGCGGCGTCGAAGCCGTCCTCCCGGCGCACCCCGGCCTCGGCCGCGTTGCGGCCCACGCTGGCGGTGCGGGAGTGGGCGTACTGGACGTAGAACACCGGGTTCTCGTTGGTGGCGGTGGACAGCAGGTCCAGGTCCAGGTCGATGCTGGAGTCCACCGACGACCGCGCGAGGGAGTAGCGCGCGGCGTCGACACCGACCGCCTCGACCAGGTCGTCGAGCGCGACGACGGTGCCGGCCCGCTTGGACATCCGCACCGGCTGCCCGTCCTTGACCAGGTTGACCATCTGGCCGATCAGGATCTCCAGGTTGACCCCCGGGGTGTCGCCGAAGGCGGCGCAGGCCGCCATCATCCGGCCGATGTACCCGTGGTGGTCCGCGCCGAGCATCATGATCGCCCGGTCGAAGCCCCGCTCGCGCTTGTCCAGGTAGTAGGCCAGGTCGCCCGCGATGTACGCGGCCTCCCCGTCCGACTTCACGATCACCCGGTCCTTGTCGTCACCGAAGTCGGTGGTCCGCAGCCAGATCGCGCCGTCGGACTCGAAGATGTGGCCCAGCTCGCGCAGGCGGGTCACCGCACGGTCGACGGCGCCGGACTCGTGCAGGGAGTCCTCGTGGAAGTAGACGTCGAAGTCGACGCCGAAGTCGTGCAGCGCCTTCTTGATCTCGTCGAACATCAGGTCGACGCCGCGGGCGCGGAAGACCTCCTGCGCCTGGTCGTCCGGCAGTTCGCGCGGGTCGGTGTGCCCGGCGGCGAGCTCGTCGGCGATCACCCGGTCGGCGATGTCCTGGATGTACTGACCGCCGTAGCCGTCCTCCGGCGCCTCCTGGCCCTGGGCGCGGGCCAGCAGCGACCGGGCGAAGCGGTCGATCTGCGCGCCGTGGTCGTTGAAGTAGTACTCGCGGGTGACGTCGGCGCCGGCCGCGGTGAGGATCCGCGCCAGGCTGTCGCCGACCGCCGCCCAGCGCGCGCCGCCGATGTGGATCGGTCCGGTCGGGTTGGCGGAGACGAACTCCAGGTTCACCTTCTGACCGGCCTGGCTCTCGCTGCGACCGTAGGCGGCACCGGCGTCCACGATGGAGCGGGCCAGCTCACCGGCGGCGGCGGCGTCCAGGGTGATGTTGAGGAAGCCCGGTCCGGCGATGTCGACCTTGGCGATGCCCGGCACCTCGGCCAGCCGACGGGTCAGCTCCTCGGCGAACGCCCGCGGGTTCATCCCGGCCTTCTTGGCGAGCTGCAGCGCGACGTTGGTCGCCCAGTCGCCGTGCTCGCGCTGCCGGGGTCGCTCCACGTGCACGGTGTCGGGCAGGTCGTCGGTGGCCAGGGCGAAGGTGCCGTCGGCCACCGCCGCGGTGAGGGCGGCGTGCAGGGAGGCGGAGAGTTCAGCGGGAGTCACCGGAGCAGGATATCCGGTGCGATCACGCCGTTTCGTGCGGCTTCGGCGCCCAGGAGTCCTCGAGGAACACCGGGCGGCAGGCGACCACCGCGCCGGCGAGCAGGACGACCAGGGTGCCGATCAGGAAGATCAGCGGCCAGGTCCACTCGCCGGTGGCGTCGTAGAGCACCCCGATCAGCAGCGGCCCGACCGCGGCGATCGCGTACCCGATCCCCTGGGTGAAGCCGGACAGCGAGGCGGCACCGGCCGAGGTGCGGGTGCGCAGGTTGATCAGCGCCAGCAGCAGCGGGAAGGCACCCGGCCCGAGGCCGCCGACCAACACCCAGAGCCACACCGGCCCGGACGGGTGCACCAGCAGCCCGATGTAGCTGAACAGCCAGCACGCGACGAAGAAGATCACCATGCCGATCGGGTTGCGCATCTTGGTGGCGGCGATCGGGGCGATCAGCGCGGGCGGCAGACCGAGGATCGCGTAGATGCTCAGCCAGGTCCCCGCCGAGTGCGGCGAGGTGCCCGAGTCGATCAGGATCTGCGGCAGCCAGGCGAACATCGCGTAGGACCCCAGGGAGTTCATCGCGAAGGTGACGCCCATCCCCCAGGCCAGCGGACTGCGGTACACCCGGCCGCCCGAGCGGTGCCGACTGGTCAGCGCGGGGGTGGTGGCCGGGCCACGGCGCAGCAGCCCGGACAGTTCGGCGCGGGTGGCCGCCGAGCGGATCACCACGACCAACCACGGCAGCGCCGCCAGGATGCCGACCGCCGCCCAGATCGACAGCGCCGGACGCCAGCCCACCCGGTCGGCCACCGGCACCACGACGGCGGCGGGCAGGGCGGTGCTCACGCTCAGGGTGACCGAGTACGCCGAGGTCACCACGCCGACCCGATCCGGGAAGTACCGCTTCACCAGCGGGGGCAGCAGGACGTTGCCCATCCCCATCCCGGCCAGCGCGACCAGGGTCCACACCAGGAACCCGGTGGAGGAGTGCGCGGTGGACCGGACGATCTCCCCCGCCGCCGACAGTGCCATCGCGGCGATCAGCAGCGGTTCCAGACCGACCCGGCGGGCCAGCAGCGGGGTCAGCGCGCCGAAGACGGCGAAGGAGGCGACCGGGATGGTGCCGAGCAGCCCGGCCTGGGTGGCCGACAGCGCGACGTCCGCTCGGACCAGCTCCAGGATCGGCGACACCGACGCGACGGCGATCCGCAGGTTCAGGGCGACCAGCAGCACGCCGATCAGGACCACGAACCGCCCACGCCACGGACGCAGCTCGGGTTGCGTGCTCATCGATGCTCCGGGATCTGGCTCAAGGTGGCGGCTGGGGGCGGCCGTCGTGTTGAATCGCCGCACACCTGACCTGGGAGAGTACCCGCATGATGCGTCGCACCGGTTTGATCGACTCGACGGTGGCCCAGCTCCGGGAGCGGATCTCCACCGGTGAGTGGCCGGTCGGCACCCGCATCCCCGCCGAGCCCGCCCTGGTCGAGCTGCTGGGGGTCGGTCGGAACACGGTGCGCGAGGCGGTGCAGTCCCTGGTGCACTCGGGTCTGGTCGAGCGCCGCCAGGGTTCGGGCACCTACGTGCTCAGCGCCTCCGAGCTGGCGGTGACCTTCTCCCGGCAGATCGCGGACGCCCGGCAGCGCGACGTGGTCGAGGTCCGCCGGTCGCTGGAGGTGGAGGCGGCGCGCCTGGCCGCCAAGCGCCGCACCACCTCGGACGTCGCCTCGATCACCGCGCTGCGGGAGGCCCGTGCCGAGGCGTACGCGGCGCACGCCCTGGACCGGATGGTCTCCGCCGATCTGGCCCTGCACCGCGCGATCGCCCGCGCGGCCCGCAACCCGGTGCTGCTGTCGCTGTACGAGAGCCTGATCGACGCGATCTCGGAGAACATCCGGTTCAACTTCGCTCAGGTGCTGCAGGACGGCGACAACCACGACGGGCTGGTCGACGCGATCGTCCGCGGCGACGTGGCCACAGCGGTGAACGAGACCTCCGACTACCTGTCCGGGCTGCTCGGCGAGGAGTGACACGAGGACCCCTGACGTGCTGGTAGTGTCATGCCTCGTTCCGCCCTCGTAGCTCAGTGGATAGAGCGTCTGCCTCCGGAGCAGAAGGTCGTAGGTTCGAATCCTATCGAGGGCACCCGCGCATGAGGCCCGGCATCGACTGATGCCGGGCCTTCGTCGTCCCGTGCCCTGTTGCATCCCTGCTCAGCCCCAGTACGTTCGATGGATGCGTACCGCACATGTGATCACCGCCACCCTTGCCGCCGCCGTCCTGTCGCTGGCCGCGTGCGGCCCGGCCGACGACGATGACAGCGCGACCGATGTGTACCCGGCACCGGCCGACACGGAGGGAACCACGCCGCAGTCGACGGCGACCTCGACGCCGACCGGCGGCAGCGAGCAGGACACCGCCTACGACATCCAGACCTACGAGGCGACCTGGCTGGTGACCACCGCCGAGGGCGCCGTCACCACGGTGGACGACCCGTCGGTGTCCGAGGTGCCCAGCACCTGGACGATCGCCTCCGGTGGCACCGACGGGATGGTGCAGCTGGTGTCCAGCGCGACCACCGACGACCAGGAGATGTGCCTGACCCTTCCGGGCGCCGACGTGGTGTCGGTGAACCCGTGCGACCCGGCCGATGCCGGACAGTGGCTGCGGCTCGGGGAGCTCGATCAGCCGGAGCAGGTGAACATCTCCAACGAGAACGGCTACCTGGTGTCCGACCCGGAGGGTGGCGTGACGGTGGCGGCCGACCCGTCCAGCCCGGCGAGCGTGTTCACCCTGGTCGAGAGCGCCGCCGCCGCCGACAGCTGACCTGTCTAGGCTGGCCCGGTGCAGCAGCCGTTGACCAGCAGCGAAGTCGCCGACCGGGTCGCCCGGGGTGCGGTGAACCGGGTCGAACGCGTCACCAGCCGCAGCGCGCGCGACATCGTGGTGGCGAATGTGTTCACCCGGGTCAACGCGATCTACTTCATCCTGTTCGGAGTCGTCGCCTCGACCGGGCACTGGTTCGACGGGCTGTTCGGCCTGCTGATCGTGGTGAACAGCGCGGTCGGGATGGTGCAGGAGATCCGGGCCAAGCGAACGCTGGACCGGCTGGCGATCCTGAACGCCTCGACGGTCACGGTGTGCCGGGCCGAGGGCGCCGTGCAGCTCGACCCGGCCGAGATCGTGGTCGACGACGTGGTCGAGGTGGCGGCCGGTGACCAGGTGCCGGTGGACGGCGAACTGCTGGCCAGCGCCGGCCTGGAGGTCGACGAGTCGCTGCTGACCGGGGAGTCGGACGCCCTGGCCCCGGCGGTCGGCTCCCGGCTGCTGTCCGGCAGCGTCGTGGTGGCGGGCAGCGGTCGGCTGTGGGCGACCCGAGTCGGTGCGGACGCCTATGCCGCGCAGCTGGCCCGGGAGGCGGCGGCCTACTCGGCGCCGTCCTCCGGTCTGCGCGCCGGGATCGACACCATCCTGAAATACCTGACCTGGGTGCTGATCCCGGTCGGCGCGCTGATGATCTGGAACCAGCTGACCCAGACCGACCTGCCGTGGAGCGACGCGCTGCGCGGGATGGTGGCGGCGCTGGTGCCGATGGTGCCGGAGGGTCTGGTGCTGATGACCAGTGTGGCGATGGCGGTCGGCGTGATCCGGCTCGGGCAGCGCCAGTGCCTGGTTCAGGATCTGCCCGCGATGGAGGCGCTGGCCCGGGTGGATGTGGTCTGCCTGGACAAGACCGGGACGCTGACCGAGGACGGGATGCGGGTCCGGGAGCTGGTGGTGCTGGACGGCGACGACGCCGACGCCCGCGCGGCCCTGGCCTTGATCGGGGCGGGCGAGAACCGGCCGAACGCGAGCATGCAGGCGATCCTGGAGGCGACCGACCCGAATCCCGCACCGACCCAGGCCCGGGTGCCGTTCTCCTCGGCCCGGCGCTGGGCCGCGGCGCAGACGGCGACGACGACCTGGGTGGTCGGCGGACCGGACGTGGTCCTGCCCGGGCACCCGGCGCTGGATCGGGCGGCGGAGGAATCGGCACAGGGCCGGCGGGTGCTCGCCCTGGCCCGGTCGGCGCAACCCCTGACGGACCACACGCTGCCGGGTGACCTGCACGCTGTCGCCCTGGTGGTGCTGGACCAGCGGGTCCGACCGGAGGCGGCCGACACGCTGCGCTTCTTCACCGAGCAGGGCGTGACGCTGAAGGTGATCTCCGGTGACGCACCGGTGGCCGTCGGCGCGGTGGCCGCCCAGGTCGGGTTGCCGACCGAGCACACCGTGGACGGCCGCGACCTGCCGACCGACGACCAGGCACTGGGCCGGGTGGCCGAGGAGTCGACCGTCTTCGGCCGGGTGCGTCCCGATCAGAAGCGGGAACTGGTGCGCGCCCTGACCGCCCAGGGGCACACGGTGGCGATGACCGGCGACGGCGTGAACGACGTGCTGGCGATGAAGGAGGCGGATGTCGGCGTCGCGATGGGCAGCGGCAGCCCGGCCGCGCGGGCGGTCTCCCGGTTGGTGCTGCTGGACTCGTCCTTCGCGACGCTGCCGCACGTGGTGGCCGAAGGTCGCCGGGTGGTGGCGAACATCGAACGGGTCGCCACCCTGTTCCTGTCCAAGACGGTGTACTCGGTGCTGCTCGCCCTGGTGGTGGCGGTCACCGCGGTGCCGTTCCCGCTGCTGCCCCGGCACATCACCCTGATCGCCTGGTTTACCATCGGGATCCCCGCGGCGGTGCTGGCCCTCGCGCCGAACCGCGAGCCCGCCCGGGACGGCTTCGTCGGCCGGGTCCTGACCGCTGCGATCCCCGGCGGCCTGGCGGTGGCGGTCGCCGCGTACGGCGGCTACGCGGTGGCCCGCTCGGTGATCGGCACCGGGACCGGGACCGCCGTACTGACCGCGACCGCCGCGTTCCTCGCGCTGGTGGTGGTGGCCTTCGACATCCTGATCGACGTCGCCCGGCCGCTGCGGCCGTGGAAGGTCGGTCTCCTGGTGGCGATGATCGGCGCGATGACCGCCGTGGTGGTGATCCCGCTCGGGCAGCGGATGTTCCAACTGGATCCGACGGACGGCCGGGTGCTGGCGATCGCGGGGGTGGCGGCGCTGGTCGGGCTGGTGCTGCGCCGGGTCGCGCGGGTCGCGGTCCGGGCGATCGTGACGCGGCGGAGCTGACGCCGGCCGGATCGAGTCCGCCGGGCAGCTGTCCCGGCGGCGCAGACTCAGGCGGCGGGGCACACCCGGTCGCGGCCGTCCGCCTTCGCCCGGTAGAGCGCGGCGTCGGCCCGGGCCAGGAGCTCGGCGATCGGCTCGTCCGGGCGGCGACAGGCGACACCGATGCTGACCGTGAGGCGTGCACCCGGCATCAGGTCGTCCCAGCGCAGCGCTGCCACCGTCGCGCGCAGCCGTTCGCAGACCTCGACCGGCGGCTGGCCCTCCAGCACCACCGCGAACTCCTCGCCGCCGTAACGGGTCGCCCGGTCGCCGCTGCGCAGGGCACGGCGCAGCACGTCCGCCACCCGGACCAGCACTGCGTCGCCGACCTGGTGCGACCAGGTGTCGTTGACCCGCTTGAAGTGGTCGATGTCCACCAGCGCCAGGGTGAAGGGCGCGCAGTCGGCGGCCCGCTGTGCCAGTTCGGCATCCAGCGCACGGCGGTTGGCCAGGCCGGTCAGCCCGTCGTGGGTCGCCTGGTGCGCGAGGGCGGCATTGCGCTCCTCCAGCGCCTCGGAGCGACGGCGTTCGGCCTCGGCCTGGCGTTCCGCCTGCTCGATCTCCATCCGGGCGCCGAGCAGCGCGGCGCGGCGACCCGCCTGGGCGTCACCGAGTCGGACCGTCAGCTGGTGCAGTTCCCGCAGCGCGGTGAAGGCCTCCGGGATCTGCCCCAGGTCCTCGTGGCTGTCGGCCAGCACCCGCAGCAGTTCCATCCGTTCGGCGGGCCGGGTCAGCTCGTCCAGCAGGGTCATCGCCGACCGGGCTTCGAGCACCGCCTCCGCGGACGCCCCGATGGACAGCAGCAGGTCGGCGCGGATCCGGCGCAGGGTGAGCAGCTGCTGAGTGGACGGGAACCGGTCGAGCATGTCCTCGGCGGCGTCCAGCACATCCGCGGCGGAGGCGGCGTCCCCGGCGAGCTGGTGTGCGACGGCGGTGGTCAGCCGGGCGTCGACACTGGTGCGACTCAGCCCCGCGGCGTCGGCCTCGTCCACCGACTCCAGTGCCAGGGCCAACGCGCGACGAGCGGCGGCCTTCGCCCCGCGCGGGTTGTCCAGCAGCAGCCGACGGCTCGACTCCACGAAGGTGCGGGCCAGGTGCGCCAACGCGATGGAGGCCCGGTCCGGGTCACCGGCGGCGAGCCACAACCGGCGGGCCTGGGTGAGCACACCGGCGGCCTGCGGGGCGAAATGCGGCATCGAGGTGTAGACGGTGCCGAGGATGGTGAGCACGTCCGCGGTGCCCGCGGTGTCCTCCGCCTCGCGTCGCAGTTCGGCAGCCCGGGTCAGCAGGTCGACCGCGTCCTCCAGCTGACCCAGGTCGTGATGCACCTGGCCCTGCCGGGCGAGCGCGCGCGACTGCCAGACCAGTGCGCCGCGCTCCGCCGCCAGCTGCGCGGCCCGGGACGCCTGAGCCATCGCCCGCTGGTCGTCGCCGAGCGCCTGATGGGCGACCGCCGCGTAGTAGCGCAGCCGGAGTTCGGCACCTCCGGCGCGCTGCGCCGCCGCGGCCGGCAGCAGCTCGTCGGCGAGCCGGACACACGCGCCCGCGTCGGAGTCGGCCAGCAGGGCGAGCTGGTCGACGGCGGCGTCCCAGTAGACCGGCGGCAGCGCCGGGGTGGGGTCGAGGGCGGTGGTCATGTCCCCTCTCCCATCGGGTGCCTCACCTGCGACGATGAGGGACCCGCCACGGGTTTCACCCGATCACCTAGGCTGGTGCGATCGAGTCACGGGAGGTAGTCATGGGTGTGATCGGACAGGCCGAGGACGGCAGGACCCGGGCACTGTTGAGCGTGCTGGGCCCGGCGCAGGTCGGCGACCCGCTGGCGCCGGACCGGGACATCCCGGACGAGGACCGCGAGCGCGATCAGGCGTTGCAGGACGACTTCGTCCGGGTGGTCGGGCCGGACGGCCGGTCCTACCTGGTGCCGCGCGGCTGATCCGCGGTGGAGCGGGACCGACCCCGGCGGGTCGGTCCCGGCTCAGATCCCGTCGATCAGGCCCAGGTCCACGAAGGCCGTCACCAGGCCCTCGTGCCGCGGGCTCGGCGCCGTACGGTCGGCGGCGGCGATCACGTCCGGGTGACCGTCGTCGATGGCGACCCCGATCCCGGCGTACTCGATCATCTCCAGGTCGTTCAGTCCGTCCCCGCAGGCGATGGTGGCCTCGCGCGGGACGCCCAGGTGGGCGATGACGTCCCGGATACCGATCGACTTGTCCACCGCGGCGACGAAGATCTCCCCCGCGCCGTCACCCAGACCCGGGATCGAGCTCGGCAGGGCGGTGATCTCCGGGCCCATCTCCTGCGCGAGCTGGGCGACCGGCACGTCGGCGGAGAAGCAGGTGATCTTGGCGAAGGAGACAGCGGACAGGTCCGCGTCGGTGGTGAGGTTGTCCAGGATGTCCAGGGGCCCGTCGTGCCGGGACTCGTCCGGGTCCGCCGCCAGCCGGGCCGACCACGCCTCCTGCAACCGCTCGCGGACGTCCGGCGGGCCGTAGAGCGCGCCCGGTGCCTCGAGCACGTAAGCGGCATCGTGTCGGGCCAGCACCTGCACCGCGCGGGTGGCGACCTCGTCCGGGAAGCGGCGGTCGGCGATCAGCTCGCCGTCCACCTCGACGTAGCCGCCGGCGCTGGCCACGATGCCGTCGAATCCGGCGGCGAGGATGCGCTCGGGGAGCATCGACTTGGGACGACCGGTGCACAGCAGCACCCGGTGTCCGGCGGCACGGGCGGCGCGGACCGCGGCGACATGACCCGGGGGCACGTCACCGTGGTCGGCGAAGGTGCCGTCCACATCGAGGAAGATGATCCGGCTGCGTGCGGGGTTCCCAGTCATCACCGGGGAGTCTAGCCTGCCGGCGCCGAATCCCTACCGATCGGTCTGTAGTGGCAGACCACCCGCACCGGATCGCGGTCGGGTCGGCCGGTGGTGTAGGGGCCGATCCACAGGCCCAGGAACCCGCCCGCGCTGACCGAGTCCAGGCTGCGACCGTCGGCGGTGGCGACCTCGGTGCCGTCGACCAGCAGGGTGTAGTCCTGGCCGTGGGTGCGCAGGGCGAGGGTGGTGCCGGCCGGCCCGGTGCCCAGCGGCGTCGCCCGGCCCGATCGGGTGAGGGTCGCGCGGGTCTCGACCCCGTTGGTCAGCAGGGTGAGGTGATCGGATTCCGACTGCCGGACGGCCAGGCCCACCCAGGTGTCGAAATCCAGCGCCGGGTCCAGCGCCGGGTCCGTCGCCGGGTCGCCAGGCGACGGGTGGCCGTGGGCGCCGGGCGCGAGGTCGGCGGCGACGCTGACGACGACCTCGCAGTCGATGTGCCGCTGCCGCACACCCAGGAACGAGCTGGGGGCGGTGTCGGCGAGGGTGGTGTCACGGACCGGGAGCAGCCAGCCGTCACCATCCGGGATGGCGAGATCGGTCGGCAGATGACGCGGCGCGCACCACCCAAGGTCGGCAGAACCAACCACCCCACCCATCCCCCCACCCCCCGGCACACCGCCACCCGGCGCACCGCCCCCGTCGCGGGGCCGAGGTCGGCAGTTCGGCACCGGATCCTGGTGGCGAAGTGTCGACCTCGGGGCGGAAGTACCGACCTCGACGGTGGGGGCGGGGGCGGGGGTGGGGGTGGGGGTGGTGGGGGTGGTCGGGGTGGTGGGGACGCGGCCCTGGCCGGGGGCGAAGACGGGCCAGGCGTCCTCCCAGGTGACCGGGACCAGGAAGGTCTCGCGGCCGAGGTTGTGGTGGAAGCCGCCGTAGGGCCGCACGCCGAGCAGCAGCGCCCACCACGACCCGTCGGCCGCCTGCACCAGATCGGCGTGTCCGACCGCCGCCACGTCCACCGACCGGCCGAGGTGCCGATGGGTGAGCACCGGATTCGCCGGGTCGCCGAGGTAGGGGCCGGTGACCGCGTCGGCGCGAGCGACGGTCACGGCGTGGTGGAACTCGGTGCCACCCTCGGCGGCGAGCAGGTAGTAGCGACCGTCGATCCGGTAGAGGTGCGGGCCCTCGGCCCAGACGGCGCCGCGGAGCGCTCCGGTCCAGAGCACGTGCTCGGGTCCGACCAGCGCTCCGTCGACGAGCTCGCGCAGCCAGATCTCGGTCTGGCCGGGCCACTCGGGGTCGGCGGCGGGCCGGGTGGCGTGGAACCAGATCCGGCCGTCGTCGTCGAAGAACAGCGACGGGTCGATGCCCTCGCCGTCCAGCCACACCGGGTCGGACCACGGACCGGCCGCGTCGTCGGCGGTGAGCAGGAAGTGGCCGCCCGCGTCGACCGCCGTGCAGACCAACCAGAACCGGCCGTCGTGGTGGCGCAGGGTCGGGGCGTAGAGCCCCCGGGAGGAGGGGAGGCCGGACAAGTCGATCTGGTCGGTGACCGCGTGCCCGACCGGCTCCCAGTGCAGCAGGTCGCGGCTGCGGTGGATCGGCAACCCGGGCAGGTACTCGAAGGTCGAGTTGACCAGGTAGAACCACTCCCCGACCCGGCACACGCTCGGGTCGGGGAAGCAGCCTGCCAGGACCGGGTTGCCGATCGCCGTCATGCCCGCGCGGGGACGTCGAGCCGGGTCACCTCGACCAGTCGACCGTCGGCCGCCGTGACCGGGTGCACCGTGCCGGTGATCGCCAGGACTGCCCGCTCGGTGGCGGTGCCCGGCACCACCCGGGCCACCGTCGCGCGCTGGTTGGTGATCGTGCCGGACGTGGTGTCCCGTGCCGCGTCGGTGCCGCCACCGGAAGCCGCGGCGTGGTCACCGACCCAGACCTGCACGTCCCCGGGCTCGACGATCCGGGTCATCGACCGGTCGCTGAACGCGAAGCGCGCGGTGGGCACCGCGAACCGCAGCCGCGCCGACTCACCGGGCTGCAGCGCCACCCGGTGGTAGCCGAGCAGCTGGACCACCGGCCGGACGACGGAAGCGTGCAGGTCGTTGCCGTAGAGCTGCACCACGTCCTCCCCCGCCAGATCACCGGTGTTGGTGACCGTGACCTCGGCGTGGAACACCCCGCCGGCGTCCACCTCGCTGTCCACCACCAGGTCGGTGTGCGTGAACGAGGTGTACGACAGGCCGAAGCCGAACGGCCGCACCGGGGTGGAGTCCGCGGAGGTGACGTCGGACGGCCCACCGAGCACCGGGTGCAGGTAGCTGAACGGCTGCGCGCCCGCGGACCGGGGCAGGCTGACCGGCAGCCGGCCGGAGGGGTTCACCGCACCGGTGAGGATGTCGGCGATGGCCAGACCGCCGCCCTCGCCGGGGAAGAACGCCTGGAGCACGGCGGCCGGCACCGGTCCGTCGCCCAGCGCCCAGTCGAGCACGTAGGGACGGCCGGTGAGCAGCACCAGGACGACCGGGGTGCCGGTGGCGACCAGCTCCTCGACCAGGCGGCGCTGCACGCCGGGCAGGTCCAGCGACTCGGCGTCGTTGCCCTCGCCCACGGTGCCGCGACCGAAGAGCCCTGCCTGGTCGCCGACGACCACCACGGCCACCTCGGCGGCCTCGGCGGCGGCGACCGCTGCCGGGAAGCCGTCGGTCTCCTCCCCCTCGACCGTGCAGCCCTCGACCAGGGTGAGGTCGAAGCCCGCGCGGCGCAGCGACTCGGCCACCGAGGGGGCGTCGATGCCGATCGGCACCTCCGGGTACATCGGCAGCACGTGGTTCGCGAAGGCGTAGCAGCCCATCAGGGCGTCGGACCGGTCGGCGTTGGGACCGATCACCGCGACCCGCCGGGTGCGCAGCGGGAGGACACCGTCGTTGCTGAGCAGCACCACCGACTCCTCCGCCAGGCGGCGGGCCAGCTCCCGGTGCGCGGCGTCGTCCAGGTCGATGCTGGTCGGCGGCTCGTCGGCGTAGGCCTCCGGGTCCAGCAGCCCCAGCTCCTCCTTCTGCGCCAGCACCCGCAGCACCGCCCGGTCGACGATCGCGACATCGGTCAGTCCGGCGCGGATCCGGTCCGCCAGCGGGGTGAGGTAGGCGTCACCGGTGGGCAGCTCGACGTCGATGCCCGCGGTGAGAGCGAGCTCGGCCGCCTCGCCGCGATCGGCGGCCACGCGGTGCATGACCTCCAGGAAGGCGACCGCGAAGTAGTCGGCGACCACCACACCGTCGAAGCCCCACCCGTCGCGCAGCACGCCGGTCAGGTACTCGTCCGAGGCCGCCATCGGCAACCCGTCCAGGTCGACGTAGGCGTTCATCACCGAGCGGGCACCACCGTCGCGGACCGCCATCTCGAACGGGGGCAGCAGCACGTCGGCCACCTCGCGCTTCCCGACGCTCACCGGCGCGTGATTGCGGCCCGCGTGCGAGTAGGAGTAGCCGACGAAGTGCTTGAGGGTGGCGTGCACTCCGGCGTCCTGCATGCCGCGGACGTAGGCGGTGCCGACCGTACCGACCAGGTACGGGTCCTCGGCGATGCACTCGTCCACCCGGCCCCAGCGCGGGTCCCGGATCACGTCCAGCACCGGGGCGAGTCCCTGGTGCACCCCGAGGCGCCGCATCGACTCGCCGATCAGGTGCCCGGCGCGCTCGACCAGCTCCGGGTCGAAGCTGGCGCCCCAGGCCAATGGCGTCGGGTAGGTCGCCGCCTGCCAGGCGGCCAGGCCGGTCAGGCACTCCTCGTGCACCAGGGCCGGGATGCCGAGCCGGGTCTCCGACTTCAGCCGGCGCTGCTCGGTCCACAGCCAGGACGCGCGTTCGACCGGATCCACCGGCCGGGTGCCGTAGACCCGGGTGTAGTGGCCGATGCCGTGCCGGGTGATGTCGGTGAGCTCGCTGGATGCCTGCTGCCCGGAGGCCATCTCGGACTGCATCGGGGCGACGGTGCCGTTCTGGTCCAGCCAGTACCCGACGATCTGGGCGAGCTTCTCCTCCAGCGTCATCTGGTCCAGCAGATCGCGGACCCGGGCGGAGACCACCGGCATCGCGGGCGTCGCGGGTACGGACGGTTCGTTCTGTGTCATGGGTACATCAGCCCTTCACGGCGCCGGTCAGGCCACCGACGATCCGGCGTTCGAACAGCGAGAAGAAGATCAGCGCGGGGATCATCGACAACGAGGTGAAGGCCAGCACGCGTGCGGTGTCCACCGAGTACTCGGAGGCGAATGCCTGCACACCGAGCGGCAGGGTGAACGCCGAGGAGTCGTTCAGGATGAACAGCGGCAGCATGTAGCTGTTCCAGCTCGCCACGAAGGCGAGGATGCCGACGGTCACCACACCGGGCACCGACAGCGGCAGCACCATCCGGAAGAAGAAGCCGAGTCGGCTCGCGCCGTCGATGGCGGCCGCCTCCTCCAGCTCCTTGGGGATGGCGGCCAGGAACGGCACCAGGATGATGACCGCCTGCGGCAGGGCGAAGGCGATCTGCGGCAGGATGATCCCGGCGAGCGAGTTCATCAGGCCGAGGTTCTTGATCAGGATGTACAGCGGAGTGATCGCCACGGTCATCGGGAACATCAGCCCGGCGGCGAACAGCGCGTACATCGCCCCGCGCCCGGCGAACCGGTACCGGGCCAGCACGTAGCTGACCATCAGGGCGAGGACGACGACCCCGGCGGTGGTGCCCAGCCCGGCGATGGTGGAGTTGCCCACCTGCTGCCAGAAGCCGGAGGAGCCGAGCACCTCGGAGAAGTTGGTCAGGCGCCAGCTGGTCGGCAGCCCGGACGGGTCCTGGGTGATCTCCGAGTTGGTGCGGAAACCGCCCAGGATGATGTACACCACCGGGGCGATGCACAGGCCCACGAACAGCCACGCCACCACGTACACCAGCGGATTGACCTTGCTCACCGGACCGCGCGCCGTGGTGCGGGGCAGTCGGCCCATCGTGATCGCCGCCATCACTTCTTCCCCTCGGTTATGGCGCCCGCGGTGTCCCGGCGGAGCACGTAGCGCTGGTAGGTCAGCGCGATCACCAGCGAGATCAGGAACAGCACCACGGCGACCGCGTTGCCGTAGCCGTAGTTCCCGGAGTTACGACCGTTGGTCACCATGTAGGTCGCCATGGTCGAGGTGCCGGCGGTGGACGCCACGTACTGGCCCCAGATGATGTAGACCAGGTCGAACAGCTGCAGCGAGCCGATGATGGACAGGAAGGCCCAGATCCGCAGGGTGGGTCCGAGCAGCGGCAGGGTGATCCGGCGCTGGGTCTGCCAGTAGGAGGCACCGTCGATGGCGGCGGCCTCGGACAGTTCCTCCGGGATGGACTGCAAGCCGGCCAGGAAGAGGATCACCGCGAAGCCGATGTACTTCCAGCTGATGATGAGCATGAGCGACCAGATCGCGATGCTCGGGTTCGACAACCAGTCGGTGGTCCAGGAGCCGAGGCCGATCTTGGTCAGCAGGTCGTTGACCGCGCCGTTGGTCGCCAGCATCAGGCTCCAGCCGGTGCCGACGATGACCTCGGAGACCACGTAGGGCACGAAGATCAGGACCCGGACCAGGCTGCGACCGCGCAGCTTCTGGTTCAGCAGCAGGGCGAGCAGCACCGCCGCCGGGCCCTGCAGGATCAGCGACATGATCACGATGAAGCCGTTGTGCTTCAACGCGTCGTGGAAGGTCGGGTCCTTGAGGATCGTGAGGTAGTTCTTCAGGCCCACGAAGTCGGTCGGGACGCCGTAGCCCTTCCAGCTGAAGAAGCCGTAGTACGCGGCCATGATGACCGGGAAGATCACGAAGGCGACGAAGATCGCGATCGCGGGGCCGGAGAGCAGGGTGATCTCCGCACGCTTGCGCCAGTCGGCGGACCGGCGACGCCGGGCCGGGGTCGCCGTGACCCCGGCCCGGGTGCCCTGCGTCAGCGTCGTCATTCCTTCGCTGCGGCTGCGCTGACCGCGTCGACGATGCCCTGCGCGTCACCCTTGCCCGCCAGCAGGTCGACCACGCCGGTGTTCAGCGCGTTGCCGACGTTCTGGCCGTAGAGGGTGTCCAGCCAGACCTCGACGTACGGGGCGTCGTTGTAGGCGGCCAGCACGTCCTGCAGCGCCGGGGTGGTGACGACGCTCTGCGCCTCCTTGTTGGCGGGCAGCGTCTGGAACGCGTCCGCGTACCCCTCCTGGTTCTCCTTGCTGAGCACGAAGTTCAGGAAGTCCGCGCACGCGTCCGGAGCGTTCACCGAGCAGGAGTACCCGTCGACGCCGCCCATCATCGCGCCCTCACCGCCCTTGCCACCGTCGACGGCCGGGAACGGGAACCAGCCGAGGTCGGCCAGCGGCTGCTCGTCCGGGGTCAGCGAGGCGACCACGCCGGGCTCCCAGGCACCCATCAGCTCCATCGCCGCCTGGTGGTTGGCCAGCAGACCGGCCGAGGATCCGGCGCCCTGCTGCGCGGTGGTGGTCAGGAAGCCGTTGTTGAACGGCTCGGTCCCGGCGAAGTCGGCCAGGTCCTCCCCTGCCTTGGTCCAGCAGTCGTCCGAGAAGTCCTTGGACTTGGCGGAGTCGGTCAGCGTGTCCTTGCCGCACTCCCGCAGGGCGAAGAAGTAGTACCAGTGCGCGGCCGGCCAGGCGTCCTTGGCGCCCAGGGCGATCGGGTCGATCCCGGCCGCCTTGAGCTTGGTGACCGCCTCGCTCAGCTCGTCCATCGTCTTCGGGGTCTCGGTGATCCCGGCCTGGGCGAACAGGTCCTTGGAGTAGTAGATGCCACCGGGCAGCACGGCGACCGGCATGCCGTAGACCTTGTCGTCGACGCTGAACGCGTTGAACGCCGCATCGCCGAGCTCGGACTTCACGTCGTCGGAGACCAGGTCGGTGAGGTCCTTGACCTGTCCGGCCTCGACCACGTCGGCGAGCTTGCCGCCACCACGGGCCATGAAGATGTCCGGTGCGTCGCCCGAGTTCAGGGCGGTCTGCAGCTTGCCGTCCATGTCCTCGTTCTGGATCGCCTGGACGTCGATGGTGACGCCGGGGTTGGCCTTCTCGAACTGGGCGACCATGTCCTCCCAGTAGGCCTTGCCGTCACCGGTGGTCGAGTTGTGCCAGAACGTCATCGAGACGTCCCCGCCGTCGGAGCCGTCGGAGCCGTTGTCCGAGCCGCCGCCACAAGCGGTCAGCGCGAGCAGTCCGGCCAGGACGGCGGCGGATGCGGCCATCGCTTTACGAGCAATCATCAGATCGTCCTCTTCGTTGAGTTGACCAGTGCGGTTGCGGGCCTGACCCCCATGTCGTCCTCGACCCGGTTGCGCCGCAACAGTGGCAGGGGCGCTCGCGGCATGTCAACCGTTATCGATAACGTTTTCGCAACCGGGTACGCTGCGGTCTATGACCCGTCGAGTGACGATCACGGATGTGGCGCGGGCCGCCGACGTCTCGGTGGCGACCGTGTCCAAGGTGATCAACGGCCGGTACGGCGTGGCGCAGGCCACCTCGACCCGGGTGCAGCAGGTGATCGACGATCTCGGCTACGAATCCAGCCTGGTGGCGCGGTCGTTGCGGTCGCACCGCACGCACGTGATCGGGATCCTCGTCGCCGAGTTCGAGCCGTTCAGCACCGAGATCCTCAAGGGCGCGGCGGCGGCGGTGTCCGACGCCGGTTACGAGCTGCTGGCCTACACCGGCGCGAGCAGCGGGCCGGGCTGGGAACGGCGCTATCTGTCCCGGCTCAGCGGCACCCTGATCGACGGCGCCGTGCTGGTGACCCCCTCGGTGGTCGACGTGGACGCCCAGGTGCCCGTGGTCGCCGTCGACCCGCACACCGGCCCGACCGGGCTGCCCACCGTCGACTCGGACAACCTCACCGGCGCACGGCTGGCCACCGAGCACCTGATCGGCCTCGGACACCGCCGGATCGCCTTCCTGGCCGGGCGGCCCGACCTGGAATCCTCACACCTGCGCGAGACCGGGTACCGCGAGGCGATGGCCGCGGCCGGACTGACCGTGGACCCCGCGCTGATCCGGGTCGGCGACTACCGCTCCGAGGCCACCCGGGCGCCGATGTCCGAGCTGCTGGCCCTGGACGACCGACCGACGGCGGTGTTCGCCGCGAACGACATCTCCGCGATCGCCGCGATGGAGGTCGCCCAGGCGGCCGGACTCCGGGTGCCGGAGGACCTGTCGGTGGTCGGCTTCGACGACGTGCCGGAGGCGGCCGGGGCGGTTCCGCCGCTGACCACCGTGCGGCAGCCGATCCAGCGCCTCGGGGCGGAGGCGGTCACCCTGCTGCTCGCCCTGCTGGACGAGCGCCCGGCGGCGAACCACGTCCGGCTGGACACGACGCTGGTCCGACGGGGGTCGACCGCCCCCCTCGGCTAACGTGCGGTGGTGACCTGGGCCGAGACGCTGCGCACCGTCCTGGCCGCCGCCGCGCTGCTGGCGGTCTTCCTGGCGGCGACCCGGATCGGTCGGGTGCCCGTGGGCCGGGACACGCTGTGGGCGGCCGCCCGGGCAGCGGTGCAGCTGGTGCTGGTCGCGCTGGTGATCGCGTGGATCTTCCGGCATCCGGCCGGGATCGCCGTCTACCTGCCGGTGATGGTGCTGGCGGCGGCGTTCACCGCCGCCCGGCGGATCGGTCTGGGGCGCGGCGTGCTCGGGTGGCTGGTGCTGGCGATCAGCGCCGGGGCGGGGCTGACCGTCGCGGTGGTGCTGAGCAGTGGGGCGCTCGCCGCCGAGGCGTCCACCGTGCTGCCGTTCACCGCGCAGATGATCGGCGGCGCGATGTCGGCGGCGGCGGTGTCCGGAGGCCGACTGCGCGAGGACGCACGCACCCAGTGGGCCGAGGTCGAAGGCTGGATCGCGTTGGGAGCCGGTCCCGGTCGGGCGGTGGCCGAGCAGGCGCGGCAGGCGGTGCGCTGGGCTCTGGTGCCGGGGATCGACCAGACCCGCAGCGCCGGACTGGTGACGCTGCCGGGGGCGTTCGTCGGGTTGCTGCTGGGTGGGGCCTCACCGGCCGTGGCGGCGCAGGTCCAGCTGCTGGTGCTGGTCGGGCTGCTCGCGGCGCAGGCGGTCGTCGGGGTGCTCACGGTGCGGTTCGTCGGCGCCCGGGTCGGCGCGCTGCGTCCGTCCCTGCCCGGGGAGTGAGCGGGCTGTCGGCGCGCGCCTGCGGGGTGTTGGTGCCGGTGCGGCGGGCTAGGGCAGTTCGGTGCCGATCAGGTCGGCGGCGACGTCCAGTTGATCGGCACTGCCGACCGGGTCGGTGCGGGCCAGGGCGAGGGCGGCGACCACCAGCCCGGTGCAGACCTCGGCGAGGCGGTGCCGGTCGGCGGGCGTATGGCCGGGCAGTCGGGCGTCCATCCCGTGCCCGATCGCCGTACGCAGTTCCGCGCGGTAGCGGGTCACCACCTCGGCGACGGCGCGGTCGGTGCCGATCGCAGCACCGGCGACACCGATCAGCAGGCATCCGCGCGCCCCCCGGAGCGGGTCGTCGAGGATCGCCGAGCGCAGGCCCCGGAGGTAGTCGAGCAGGGCATCGGGCGCCGCGTCGGGGTGCAGGCCGGTCAGCCGGGGCCGGACCACCTGGTCCAGGTAGTGCTCCACGGCGGCGTCGAAGAGCCCCCGCTTGGAACCGAAGGCGTGATAGAGGCTGGATCGCTTCAGGCCGGTGGCGGATTCCAGCTCGCTGAGCGAGGCGCCCTCGTAGCCGACCTGCCAGAACACGTCCCGGGCGGCCCGCACCACGGTGTCGTGGTCGAAGGTCTGGGGTCTGCCCACGGTGTGCTCCTGGCGTCGGGATCTGCTTATTGTGTACCGATCAGTCCAGAATTCTAGCTTGGAGTACGCATGACGTCGTCCACCCGCACCCAGATCACCCTCGCCCAGCGCCCCTCCGGCTGGCCAACCCCCGACGACTTCCGCGTCGAGACCGCCGAGCTGCCCGCGCTGGCACCGGGTGAGGTCCGGGTCGCGAACGAGTTCGTGTCGGTGGACCCGTACATGCGCGGCCGGATGAGCGACGCGCGCAGCTACGTGGCGCCGTACCAGATCGGTGAGCGGATCACCGGCGGCGCCGTCGGCCGCGTGGTCGAGAGCACCAGCGCCGACCTGCCGGTGGGCACCCCGGTGCTGCACCAGCAGGGCTGGTCGGACCTGGCCCAGGGCCCGGCCACCGAGTTCCGCGCGGTGCCGGAGCTGGGCGACGCGCCGCTGTCGGTGCACCTGCACATCCTCGGCATGACCGGGATGACCGCCTATGTCGGCCTGACGGCTGTCGCCGGGCTGCGCGAGGGCGACACCGTGTTCGTCTCCGGTGCTGCCGGGGCGGTCGGCACCGCCACCGGTCAGCTCGCCCGCCTGCTGGGCGCCTCCCGGGTGATCGGCTCGGCCGGGTCGCCGGAGAAGGTCGCGCTGCTGACCGAGAAGTACGGCTACGACGCGGCGTTCAACTACAAGGACGGTGACGTGCGCGGCCAGCTCGCCGCGGCCGCACCGGAGGGCATCGACGTGTTCTTCGACAACGTCGGCGGCGACCACCTGGAGGCGGCGCTGGACGTGTTCAACACCGGCGGCCGGGCCGCGCTGTGCGGCGCGATCTCCCGGTACAACGCCACCGAGCGGGCGGCCGGACCGGACAACATGAGCAACCTGATCACCCGTGGCCTGCGACTGGAGGGCTTCACCCTGGGGTCGTACCTGCACCTGGCCTCCGAGTTCCAGCAGCGGGTGGCCCCCTGGTTCACCGCGGGCGAGCTCACCTACGACGAGACGGTGGTCGACGGCATCGACCACACCGTGGACGCGTTCATCGCCATGATGAACGGCGCGAACACCGGGAAGATGCTGGTCCGCATCTGACCCAGGCGCCGCCCCCGAACCGCCCGCGGTCCCGCATCGAGAGCGGACGCGTGCACGCTCCCTGAGTCGGGAAGCGTGCACGCGTCCGCCTTCCGCGAGAGTGCGGCGCGGGGCCGGCGAGGCCCGAACCGCGGTTCAGACCGCCCGGAGTCGGCGGACGATCAGGCCCGCGCCGAGCAGGGCACCGGCCGCGAGCAGCAGGCCGAGGACACCCGCGCCGGTGGTGGCGAGCGCACCCGACCCACGGGGGGTCGACCCCGTGCCCGATCCGGCAGCAGGACCGTCCGTCAATCCCGGGTCCGGGGGTGCGACCACCGGGGCCGCCGCCAGCACCGTCAGTGCGGCACTCGCCTCGACCGGCCCCGCGAGCGCACGCAGCGTGTGTGCGCCGGGAGCGGTATCGGCCGGGATGGTCACCGGGGCGCTGAACGACCCGGCCGCGTCGGCGGTCACGGTGGACAGCTGGACCGGCTCGGAGTTCAACCAGAGCTGCACCGGCTCCCCCGCCGCGAAGCCGGCACCGGTCACGGTGAGGGACTCACCGGCACGGACCTCCCCGGCCGACAGCACCAGGGTGGGCAGCGTGGCGCCCTGGGCCTCGGTGAGGACGGCGACCGTCCGGGCCGGCACGGTGACGGTGCCGGTGGCCGGGTCCCAGGCGGTGTCCCGCACCCGGCCGTCGGCACCGGATGCCTGGACGTCGGACAGGGTGAGGACGTGCCCGGCCAGACCGTCCACCGTCTCGGTCACCGGGGCGCCGGTGGTGTTGAAGACGACCAGCAGGCCGTCCAGCGCCGGGTCGACCTCGGTGCCGACGGTGTCGTCCACCCGCATCACGATCACGCCGGGGGTGGCGTCCGGGCCGGAGCCGGGGAAGGACAGCTTCGCCTCGATCTGGGCGGCGTCGCCGAGTCGGAACAACGGGGTGGAGTGCCGCAGCCGGAGCAGGTCCTGGGCGGCGGCGGTGGCAGCGGCGATGTCCTGCGGTGCCGGGGCCAGCGCGGCGTCGGCGAGCAGCGGTCCCTGCACCGGCCAGAACTCCTGGTTCTTCTCCGCCGGAGGCAGTCCGACGCCGAAGTTGTTGCCCTGACCCGTCCAGTCCACCGCGTTGAAGTGGTCGCCGGAGTTGTAGGAGTCGCGGTCCAGGGACTTGCTGCGCAGCAGGTCGGTGCCGGCGTGCCAGAAGCTGACCGACTGGGACAGGGTCGCGGTGGCGAGCGAGAGCGTGTTCATCCGCACCCGCTCGGCCATCGGCAGTTCGGCGGGCAGCTTGGTGGTCAGGACGTCGAACAGGGTCTCGTTGTCGTGCGCGTCGACGTAGGACACCACCTCCTCCGGCGACTCGGCGTACCCGGCGGGCGAGCCGTTGTAGTCGATCTGCTCACCGGTGCGCAGCGTGCCGTCGGCGGTGGTGAAGCTGAACTGGCGCAGGTTGCCCGCCAAGCCCAGTCGGACCAGGTCGGTGGCGTGCGCCAGATCGGCGAACTCATCCGCCGAGCCGTCGTTCACCGTGCCGGGGTCGTCGAGCTGGGCCGGGCGACCGTTCGGGTCGGTCGCCAGACCGGTGCCGAAGCCCTGCTCGAACAGCGACCCGCCGTTCACCGGGCTGCCGCCGCGCACGGCGTCGCGCAGCCGGTCGGAGAAGGTGCCGATCCCGGTGCCGTCGAGCTGGCCCTGGGTGGCCTGGGTGAACAGCGCGTTGCCGCTCACCTCACCGAAGTCCCAGCCCTCGCCGTAGAGGTAGATCGAGGCACCGTCCACGCCGTCCTCGGCCAGGGTGAGCTCGTCCAGCGCCGCTCGGACCGCTTCCATGTTCGCGCGGGAGTGGTGCCCCATCAGGTCGAAGCGGAAGCCGTCCACCCGGTAGTCGCGCGCCCAGGTGACCACGGAGTCGACCATCAGCCGCTCGGCCATCGCGTTCTCGGTGGCGAGGTTCTGGCAGCAGGTCGAGGTCTCGATCGCGCCGGTCGGGGTCAGGCGGTGGTAGTAGCCGGGCACCACCCGGTCCAGCACCGACTTCGGGTCCTGCCCGGCGGCGGCGGTGTGGTTGAAAACCTGGTCCAGGACGACCTGGAGCCCGGCGTCGTGCAGTCCGCCGACCATCGAGCGGAACTCGGCCACCCGGGCGCCGCCGTCCTGGTTCCCGGTGGTCGCGTAGGAACCCTCCGGGGCGAAGAAGTGGAACGGGTCGTAGCCCCAGTTGAAGGCGTCGGCGTCCTTGATCGCGTTCACCGCGTCCTGCTGCTCGGTGGAGTCCGGCGCGAAGCCGGACAGGTCACCGGTGGTCGCCTGCTTGCTGCGGTCCTCCTCGATCGAGGCGATGTCGAAGGTCGGCAGCAGGTGCACGGTGGTCAGCCCGGCCTCGGCCAGGTCGCGCAGGTGGCGCATGCCGTCCGACCCGGACTCGGTGAAGGCCCGGTAGGTGCCGCGCTCGGACTCCGGCACGGTGGCGTCGTTGATCGAGAAATCGCGGACGTGCAGCTCGTAGATGGTGTGGTCCACCGGGTTCTCGACCACCGGGGCCGCGGTGTCCGTCCAGATGGCCGGCTGGAAGGCCGGGTCGGCCAGATCGACCAGCACCGAGCGCTCGGAGTTGAGGGTGAGCGCCACCGCGTACGGGTCGGTGACCAGGTTGTGCTCCACCGCCCCGGTGCTCGGGACGTAGACCTCGACGTCGTAGCGGTAGGTCTGCCCGGCCCAGGACGGGTCACCGGTGACCGACCAGGTGCCGTCGACGGCCCGGGTCATCGGCTGCCGACCGCTGGCCAGGTCGAGGGTGACGGTCTTCGCGGTGGGTGCCCACAGCCGCAGGGTCGGTGACCCGGCCGCCCAGGTGACGCCGAGCGGGATGTCGGCGGCGACGGTGAACAGGCTGTCGATCACCCCGGCGAGTTGCAGGCCGGTGGCGTAGTCGATGCCGTCGTCGCCGGTGTGGGTCAGCCGCAGTTCGCCGGTGAGCAGCGCCGCGGTGTCCAGGCCGTCCGGCAGGGTCAGGGCGCGGTAACCGGCGGTGCGCGGGGTCCCGGCCGGGATCGGCTCGGCGCGGGCGGTCAGCGGGATGCTCCGGCCGTCGGCGGGCAGGGTGACCCCGGCCTCGGCGACCGCGATGCCGCCGGTCGGGGCGGTGTGCAGCTGCCAGCCGTCGGCGGACCCGATGCTCGGCGGCACCGCGACGGTGGTGGCGTCCAGCCAGTACGCGGTCGCGCCGGATCCGGCCACCGCACCCTCCACGTCCACGGCGAACTCCCCACTACTGAGGTCGAGCGTCATGACCACGAGCGCGCCGTCGCGGGGCACGTCGAAGCCGAGGTTGCTGGCCGGGTAGGAGCGGGACCAGTCGCGTTCCACGACCGCCTTGGTCTGGTAGCTGCCCGCCGTCAGGGCGTCGGTGGTCAGCTGGTAGACGGTGTCGGCGATGGGGGCGAGGGCGGTGTCCAGGCAGGACGGGTCCCAGTCGCCGGAGCAGCCGAGTTGCTGCTGGAAGTCGCCGGCGGCGACCACGGTGAGCGCGGCGGCGGTGGCGCGGTCGGGGCCGGCGGTGCGGTCGGTGGGTGCCGGGTCGGTCCGCTCGGGTGCTGCCTCCGTGGGGTCGGGGGCGGCGGCCGGGTCCGCCTCGGTGTCCTCGGCGGGGGCGGCGGCCGGGTCGGCTGGGGTGGCCTCGGCGGGGGTCGCGGTGGTGCCCGCCGGGGTGGCGGGGGCCGCCGTCGAAGCGGGTGGGAGGGTGTCGTCAGCGGTGGCGGGGAGGGCCAGCCCGGTGCCGGTCAGGGCCAGGGCTGCCAGCGTGGCGGGCAACCAGCGCGTCCATCTCGGTGGGCAGGGGCGGTACGCCACATCGACTCCTTCGTCGCAGGGGGATGCCCGGGAACCTGTGCGGCAGCCGGGGATTCCCAGGACGTTAACCAGGCGAAACAGGGGTCGACAAGGGGCGTTACATCATCGGACGAATCCGGACGAAACCACCGGCCCGATCCGTGGATTCGGGCCGAATCCGTTACAGGCCTAGGCGGGCCGAGGCGGGCCGAGGTCGGCACCTCGCGCCACCAGCGGGTGGGCGGAGTGCCGACCTCGGGCGTGGAGTGCCGACCTCGGCGGGGCGGCGGGTGCGGGGCGGCGGGTGCGGGGCGGCGGGGTGGATGGGGGGCGCGTGGGGTCAGACTCGTGCGGCCAGGCCCTGGAGTTGCAGGACCAGGGACTTGATCGCGGCGGCGGGGACGGCATCGGCGGTGGACAGGTCCGGGTCGGAGCACAGGACGACCGGCGCATCCGTGGGCGACTCCGGCAACCGGCCGTGGGTGCCGCGCACGCACGTCGGGTCCAGTGGGGTGGTGGACATGGCGTAGCGCAGCCCGAGCTTCTTGCGGACCAGGTTGAGTCCGGCGCGGGCCTTGGCGAGGCGGTCGGCCGGGTCGAAAAACAGCTCCGCCGGGTCGTAGCCGGGCTTGCGGTGGATGTCCACACCCCGGGCGTAGTCGGGCGCCCGGTCGTCGTCCAGCCAGAAGTAGTAGGTGAACCACGCACTCGGCTCGGCGACCAGGACCAGTTCGCCCGCGTTGGGGTGGTCGAGCCCGAAGGTTGCCTGGGCCTGCCGGTCGAGCGCCAGATCGACCCCGGGCAGGTCGCGCAGCAGCGCGCCGACCCGCGGCAGATCATCCGGGTCCCGGACGTAGACGTGCGCCACCTGGTGGTCGGCGACCGCGAACGCCCGGGAGGTCCACGGGTCCAGTTGCTCGCGGCCATCCTGGACGTAGACCTCCAGCAGCCCGGCCGAGCGGAGCACGCGGTTGACGTCGACCGGGGTGGTGGCGGGTTCGATGCCGTACTCGGAGACCACCATGACCGTGATGCCGCGGGCCTCGGCGTCGTCCAGCAGCGGGCCCAGGGCGGCGTCGAGGTCGGCGGCGGCGGCATCGGCCCGGGGGTCGAGCGGCCCGAAGCGTTGCAGGTCGTAGTCGAGGTGCGGCAGGTAGGCCATGGTCAGCGCGTCGGTGCGGGTGGCGAGCAGATGCCGGGTGGCGTCCACGATCCACCGGGTGGAGGTGATCGAGGCGGTCGGCCCCCAGTAGGTGAACAGCGGGAAGTCCCCCAGGCGGTCGGTCAGCTCGTCGTGCAGTGCGGGCGGACGGATGTACGCGTCCGGGGACTTGCGCCCGTCGGCGTGGTAGATCGGGCGCGGGGTGACCGTGACGTCGGTGGTCATGCCCATCGCGTACCACCAGCAGATGTTGGCGGCGGTGTAGTCGGGGTCGAGGCGGCGGGCGGTCTCCCAGAGCTTCTCCCCCGTGATCAACCGGTTGTGCTGCCGCCACAGGTGCACCTCGCCCAGGTCGCGGAAGTACCACCCGTTGCCGACCGCGCCGTGCTGGGCGGGGGCGAGTCCGGTGAGCATCGTCGACTGCACCGAGCAGGTCACGGCGGGCAGGACGGTGTCCAGGCGTGCCTGCCACCCGGTCGAGGCCAGGCGGCTCAGGCGGGGCATCTGGCGCAGTGCCCGGGGGGTCAGCCCGACGACGTCGAGCAGCAGGACGGGCTTCATGCGGACCTCCGGACGGAACGAGTGTCGGCCGGTGCCTCCGGCACCTGGGGCGGGGAGCCTGGCAGGTCGGCGGGCGAGTCGGCGAGCGGGCGGGTGGGCAGGTCAGCGAGCGGGCGGGTGGGGCGGTCGGCCGACCACAGATCGGCGGGCAGCAGGTGGGTGACCGCCCAGCGCAGCTCGGCGGCGATCCCGGCGACCAGGTCGGACTCGGCGCGGGCGGCCAGGTCGTCGGGCAGCACCGCCCAGGTGTAGGTCTCCACGTCCAGGTGGGCCTCGTCGCCGTGCGGGGTGCGGGCCACGGCACCGACCGCCGTGCGCAGCACCTCGGTGGTGGCGGACAGCGGGGCGGCGGGCCGGGCGTGCAGCGGGACGTGCACGTGCACCCGCCACGGTCCGGTGGCGGGCAGGGTGTCCAATGCCTCCGGCAGGTCGTCCACCCGGAGGACGCCCTCAGGTCCCTGCTCGCGGGTCTGGTGCAGATAGCGCGGTTCGGCGAACCGGGCGACGGCGGCGCGGGCCACCGGGTCGGCCGGGTCGTCGACCTGCAGTGCCGCCGACGCCTGCACCTTCACCACCCGCAGTCCGGCGTCCCGGATCCGGCGCACCGCCTGCACCGGGTCGGCGAAGCTGGTCGCCAGGTGGCAGGTGTCCAGGCAGATCCCGACGTGTTCCGGGTCGATGAGGTCGGTCCGGGCCGCCAGCCAGTCGACCACGTCGTCGACGGTGTCCAGGATGCAGCCCGGCTCGGGTTCGACCGCCAGCCGGACGGTGCGGGGCAACCGGCGCAGCTCGGTGGCGACCCGGGACAGGGCGGCGGTGGCCAGCGCATCGTGGTCGGCGGTCCACCCGTCCCGCCAGCCGAGCGGCAGGGTGGAGATCGACCCGGCGACGCCCTCCGGCAGCAGGTCGGCCAGCACCCGGGCGCAGGCCAGCGTGTAGTCGGCGCGAGCGGGATCGGCCCAGGTCGGGGTGTAGACGGCGAGTTTGACCACCTCGGCGTGGAAGCCGCCGTAGGGGAACGCGTTCAGGGTGTGCACGGTCAGCCCCTGCTCGGCCAGCACGGTGCGCAGCCGCTGGCGGTCGGCGGTCGACTCGTCCAACCGGTGCGCCAGGGTGGCGGGCAGCCACAGCCCCACGCCGAGGGTGTCCAGGCCCGCCGCGCGGCGCACCGGCCCGGCATAGCGTTCGAGCTGGGCGATCACGCCGTCCAGGTCCTCCGCCGGGTGCACGTTGGTGCAGTAGGACAGCAACATCGACTGCCCCCTCATGCCCGGACGCCGCGCAGCACAGAGGACCCGGCGAACTCGGCGGGTGCGGGGGCCTGTCCGGCGATGAAGCCGGGCACCGGGTCCAGGATCAGGTTCGCCCCGAAGAACTCCACCGGATTGCGCCAGAGCACCTGGTCCACCTCGTCCTCGGTGAACCCGGCCTCCAGCATGGTGACGCCGGTGCGCCAGGTCTTCAGCGGGTCGGAGCGCCCCCAGTCGGCGGCGGAGTTCACGATCATCCGGTCCAGGCCGTACTCGCGCAGGATGGCGACCATCCGCACCTCGTCCATCTTGGTGTCCGGGTAGATCGAGAACCCGGCCCAGGCACCGGCGTCCCGGACCAGCCCGACCGTCGTCTCGTTCAGGTGGTCGACCAGCACCCGGTCCGGGGTCAGCCCGGCCTCGCGCACCACGTCCAGGGTGCGCCGCGTCCCGGCCAGCTTGTCCCGGTGCGGGGTGTGCACCAGCGCGGGCAGATCGGCGTCCAGGGCCATCGCGAGCTGGGCGGCGAAGACCTGGTCCTCCTGCGGGGTCATCGCGTCGTAGCCCAGCTCGCCGACTGCGACCACGCCCTCCTTGGTCAGGTAACGCGGGATGACCTCGAGCACCTCGCGGCAGCGCGGGTCGTTCGCCTCCTTGGGGTTCAGGCCGATGGTCGCGTGGTGCCGGATGCCGAACTGGGCGGCCCGGAACCGTTCCCAGCCGATCAGCGCGTCGAAGTAGTCAACGAAGGAACCGACGCTGGTCCGGGGCTGGCCGAGCCAGAACGCCGGTTCGACCACGGCCCGGACGCCGGCGGCGTACAGCGCCTCGTAGTCGTCGGTGGTGCGGCTGGTCATGTGGATGTGCGGGTCGAGGATGCGCATCAGGACTCCTTCTGCTGCCCGGCGATCCGGGCGAGGTCGTCGGGGACGGGGCGCCCGGCGGCGCGACGCTCGGCGGCGAGGTCACCGGCCATCCGGGCGAGTTCGGCATCGGCGCGATCGGCCAGTCCCGCCACGGCGTCCAGGCTGACCTGCTGGAACACCAGCTTCACCGCCGCGTGCCGCCAGGTGTGCTGGTCCAGGTGAGCGGCGGCGAACGGGCCGGTGGCGGCGGCGACCAGCGACGGGTCGTTGGTGCGCAGGGCGTCGGCGGCCAGCTCCTGGCCCAGCGCGATCAGCTCCGGCGACAGGGCGTCCACCACGGTGAGGGCGTCCAGGCCGCGCAGCACGCCCCGGCGCTCGCCGGTGTCGCCCTGCTGGTAGAGGGTGCGCAGGGTGTCGACCAGGTCGACACCGCCGGTGTGCGGGTCGGGGCGGCGCGCCGAGCCGGTGTCCGCAGCGGGCACGGCCGCGACCACCAGGGCGGCCCGGGCGGCGTCGGCGACGGTGCCGAACACCACGCCACCGGGGTCGTGGTCCGCACGCAGGGCGTCGCGGCCGACCCGACGGGCCGCGAGGGCGAACGGCGCGCCGAGGCGACGCGGGTCCTGGTGGACGACCCCGATCGCCTCCGCGAGCCAATCGGTGGGCGGGGCCAGGGCGGCGGCGACCACCGGCGGGGTGGGATCGGTGCGGGAGATGCTGCCCGGTGGGGCGGTGCTGGCCGGGGACGGCGTCGTCGACGTCATGGCTGCTCCTTGGGTGGGGGTTGAGGGACGGGCGCGGGCGATGGCGTCGTGGCTGTGCCGCAGCAGGTGGGGTGCGTCCCAGGAGTGCCGGGGCAGCTCGACCGAGACCACGCCGGTGTAGCCCGTGGCGTCCAGGGCGATCAGGGCGGCGGGCAGGTCGAGGTCGCCGTCACCGAAGGGCCGATGCTCGTGGTGGCTGCTCGGCATGTCGTCGATCTGGACGTGCGCCAGGGCGGGCGCGGCGGCGGCGAGCGCCCCGGCCACTCCCCCGGACTCGACCACCAGGCAGTGCCCGATGTCGACGGTCAGGCCCAGCGCCGTCGGGTCGCCGAGGGCCGCCCGGATCGCCAGCGCGTCCGCGACCGTCTCCACCACCATCCCGGGCTCGGGTTCCAGGGCGAGCCGGATCCCGTGCCGGTCGGCGACGTCCACCAGGGATCCGAGGCGGTGCAGCAGCCGGTCGCGGGCGGCCGCCGCGTCGTCGCCCGGGGTGAGCACACCGGAGAAGAACTGCACGGTGTCCGCCCCGAGTTCCTCGGCGACCTGCACCGCGCGCCGCAGGTAGGCCACCCGGGCGTCCGCCTCCGCGTCGACCAGCGCCGGGGCGTGCTTGCGCCGGGGGTCGAGCAGGAACCGGGTGCCGGTCTCGATCACCAGGGTCAGGCCGAGGGCGTCCACCCGCCGATGCACCCGATGCAGCTCGTCCGGTTCGGCCCAGGGGTCCAGGTGCGGGAAGCCGAGGGTCAGGGCGACGGCGCCGTAGCCGGTCTCCGCGATCAGGTCGAGAGCCTGCGGCAGCGGGTGGTCGCCGAGGCCGTTGGTGCCGTAGCCGAGGGTCCAGGTCATGTCTCGCTCACCGTCCGGCGGCCACGACGCAGCGCTACCCCTGCGACGCCGACCAGCCCGACGAGTGCGGCGGCGACCGGCGACCCGGAGCGGGCAGCCCAGGCTGCTTGCAGCGGGATCATCGCCCGGATGCCCGCGCCGGTGGCGGTGCGGGCCTGGGCGGCACCAGGGGTACGCACGGCCGCGCGCTGCGGCGGAAGGACGGTGGCGAGGTAGGCGGCGGTGGCGAGGGCGGCCGCCGCCAGTGCGGGGGTGGTGGCGGGGCGCCGGGCCGCCGAGCGGGCGCGGCCGGAGCCAGTGGCCTGGGCCGGGGCGGCAGCGCTGGTGAGATGGGCGGGGATCGTGGGTCCCAGCAGCGTGGCGGCGGCGACGGTGGCCGTGGTCGCCAGGGCCGCGCCCGCCACCCCGGTGCTGGTGCCGTGCACCTCGCCGCGGGACAGCCAGGTGACCCCGGCGGTGTGCGCCGCGATGGTGGCGGCAGCCGAGGCGGCGGCGCGCAGCCGACCCACCCCGGCGCCCATCAGCACGTCCAGACCGCGGCAGGCGGCCATCGCGACCGGACCGGCCGGGCTGTCCTTCAGCACGGCGTCGTAGAGCCACACCCCGGCCGCCAGCGGGACGGCGACGGCCAGGGACCGCCGACCCCCGCCGACGGCGGCGAGCGCCAGACCCGCGACGCCCAGTCCCCCGGCGACCGCCAGCGCCCGCTCCGGAGTGATCCGGCCCGAGGGGATCGGCCGCTCCGGGCGTTCGGCCGCGTCCAGCTCCCGGTCCGCCCAGTCGTTCAGCGCCATGCCCCCCGAGTAGAGGCACGCCGACGCCACCGGCAGCACCGCGCGCCGCGGCGTCCACGCGTGCCCCGCCGCAGAGCCCCCCGCCACCGTGTCGCCCAGCACCGTCAGCACCGCCGGTGCCCGCACCAGTTCCAGGTAGTCGGCGACGGTCGCGAGGTCGGCAGTTCCGGCCCGATCCGAGGTGGCGGACTGCCGACCTCGGGCGCGGACTGCCGATCTGGGCGGGAACTGCCGACCTGGGGCGGGGGGGTGGGTGGGGGTGGGGTGGGGGGTGGGGGTCACAGGGGGGCCGCCGTCCGCTCCGCCCAGGCGCGCAGGGCGTCGGCCTGCTCGGCGGCGCCGTGGGTGTCGCTGCCCCACGGGTCCTTGAAGAAGAACCCGAGCTCCGGCACCACGCCACCGATCCCGGCCCGGTCGGCCAGGGCCAGCAACCGGGTCAGGTCCAGCACCATCGGCGCCGCCAGCATGGAGTCGTAGGCGCTCCACGTGGTCTGCAGTGTGATCCGGGAGCCGAGGAAGCCCTGCACGTGCACGTGGTCCCAGGCCACCTTGATGTCGCCCAGGTCCGGGACGTTGTCGATGTGCAACGGCGTGACGTCGGAGCCGGTCAGGTCGCGCAGCCCCCGGGTCTTGGAGGCCAGCTTGGAGCGCACCGCCTCCGGGTCGGCCAGGGTGGCACCGTCCCCGCCGCCGAGCAGGTTCGCCCCGGCCCAGGACAGCACCCGCAGACCACGGTCGGTGAACGCGGGGGCCAGCACCGTGCGCAGCCAGGTCTGCCCGGTCTTGCCGTCCTGCCCGGCCACCGGCACCCCGGCCTCGCGGGCCAGCTCCAGCAGCGGTCGCATCCCGGTGGACGGGGTGAAGCAGGCGTAGGGGCTGCCCGCGATCAGCGCTGCCCAGGCGGCGACCGACGACGGGGGCAGCAGCACCCGGTCCGGTTCGGTCAGCTGCTCGACGTCCACGTCATCGATGTCCTGCGGCGGCTCGGTGGACGACAGATCGACCACCACCACCCGCTCCAGGCCGTGGCGGTCGCGGAAGTCCACGATGTCGGCCGCGAGCCGCTCCGCTTCCTGCTGCTGGCTGTGCCCGGGCGGCAGGGTGGCGTAGCCGGGGCGGACCTCGGCGTCGGCCAGTTCCAGGTCGTCGTGGCTGGCGGCCAGCAGCGCGGCGGGGATCATCCCGGCGTCCACCAGGGTCTCGGCGCGCTTGGTCAGCGACACGTGGCTGACGTCATGACCACCGACCACGATGTCGGCGAAGTCCACCAGGCCGGGCCAGCCGCTGGTGACGCAGCCCTCGGCGCCGGCGTGACCACGGGCGATCGCGGCCAGGCCGAGCACCGCGGTGGTGGCGACCGAGCCGCGCGCGCCGATCAGCCACAGGCCGGTGCTCACGCCTCCTCCCGGGTGGAGAACGCGGAGTCGAAGGCCGCGTCGGGGGCGTCGAAGGCCAGCGACCGCACGAACTCCAGTGCCTGCGGCGCACCGAGCAGGCGGTCCATCCCGGCGTCCTCCCACTCCACCGAGATCGGGCCGTCGTAGCCGATGGCGTTCAGGGTGCGGAAGGCGTCCTCCCACGGCACGTCGCCGTGTCCGGTGGAGATGAAGTCCCAGCCGCGGCGCGGGTCGGCCCAGGGCAGGTGCGAGCCGAGCCGCCCGTTGCGGCCGTTGGTCATCCGCTTGCGGGTGTCCTTGCAGTCGACGTGGTAGATCCGGTCGGCGAAGTCGATCAGGAAGCCGATCGGGTCCAGGTCCTGCCAGACCATGTGGCTCGGGTCCCAGTTCAGGCCGAAGGCCTCCCGGTGGCCGATCGCCTCCAGGGTGCGCACGGTGGTCCAGTAGTCGTAGGCGATCTCGCTCGGGTGCACCTCGTGGGCGAAGCGGACGCCGACCTCGTCGAAGACGTCCAGGATCGGGTTCCACCGGTCCGCGAAGTCCTGGTACCCGGCCTCGATGGTCTCGGCGCGGACCGGCGGGAACATCGCCACGTACTTCCAGATCGCCGAGCCGGTGAAGCCGACCACTGTGTCGACCCCGAGCTTGGCGGCCAGCCGGGCGGTGTGCTGCATCTCCTCCGCTGCCCGCTGGCGGACGCCCTCCGGGTCGCCGTCGCCCCACACCCGGGGCGAGAGCATGTCCTGGTGCCGCTGGTCGATCGGGTCGTCGCAGACCGCCTGGCCCTTGAGGTGGTTCGAGATCGCCCACACCTTCAGCCCGTGCCGGTCCAGGATGTCGCGGCGGGACTGCACGTACTCCTCGTCGTCCCAGCGCCAGGGGTCCAGGTGGTCGCCCCAGCAGGCGATCTCCAGACCGTCGTAGCCCCACCCGGCGGCCAGCTCGGCCACCTTCTCGAACGGCAGGTCGGCCCACTGGCCGGTGAACAGGGTGATCGGTCGCATGTCTTCTCCTTTGCAGCGATGGGTCAAGCGGTGCGCAGCGCGTCGGCGACGGCGGCGTCGACCGCGCGCTGCTGGGCTGCCTTGCGCCGGCGTCCGGCCCCGGCCCGCCACACGATCAGCGCGACCAGCAGCAGCAGGCCGGCGATCTGAGTCCAGGGCACCGCCCAGGCATTCGCGGAGGCGGAGGCGGTCGGCACGGCGACCCGCTCGGCGTCTCCACCGGGCAGGGCGACCACGGTGCCGCCGACGCTGATCTCGGCGGTGGCGAGCACCAGCGGCCAGACGTCCTCCAGGGTGGCGGTGCGCTGCACGGTGGCGCCGGGGATCAGCTCCGGCAGGTCGACCTGTGCGGCCGGGGTGCTGCCCCAGCCGAAGGGACCGCCGACGGTCACGGTCTCCCCCGGCGCGATCCGGGCGTTGCCGGTGTTGGTCACCGCGAAGCTCACGGTCGCGGTGCCCGGGGTCAGCGGGTTGGCGCCGGCGCTGAGGTACTGCACCTGCACGTCGTCGACGGTCAGTGCGGGGGTGAGGTCACCGGTCACCCGCAGGTGCACCCGGGAGCCGAGGCGGCGGTCGACGGTGACGCCCTCGGCGTTCTCCACGCGCAGGGTGGAGACCACCCCACCGGCGTAGTCGCCGGGCTGTGCGTCGGCCGGGACGGTGAGGGTGAAGGGCACCTCCACCGACTCGTTCGGCGGGACGGTGACCGGGCTGCCCGCGGCGACGGTCCAGGCGCCGACCGCCTCGGACTGCTCGCCCGCCGCGACCAGGTCCAGCGTGCCGTCCGAGGTCAGGAAGCCATCGGCGGCGTAGACGTCCAGGCTGAGCGGCTCGCCGCCCCGGTTGGTGACGACGATCGCGTCCTGCACCGTGCCCCCGGGCGGCAGCCGGTAGGCGAAGTTGGGCCGGTCGGTGCCGTGCACGGTGTTGGCTGGACGGACACCCCAGGACACCTGCTGCGGATCGGTGGCGGCGTCGGCGCGCGGGGCGAAGGCGAAGATGCCCGCGAGCACCAGGGTGAGGGTGAGGATCAGGGCCCGGAGCACGACGCGCACGGCGGTGCTCGACGGACGTGGGAGTGGGAGCGGAGCGGTCACGTCGTCGTGGCCGCGGGTGGAGCTGGTGAACATGGCAACCGCCTGATGAGGGAGTGGGCGGGGGTGGGGGCCGCCGTCCCGCCCGGGATGAGGACCGGGCGGGACGACGGCGTGCCGGTCAGCTCAGCGCGGTGAGCGTGAGCGTCGCGGTGTAGGTGCCCGACGGGGCGTCCAGCGGCAGCTGCAGGTCGAGGTCGGCACCGACCAGCGACGAGCCACGGCCGTGACCCTCCTCGGCGGAGGCCAGCGTGCGGGCGACCGACAGGCCCTCGCCGCCACCCTCCAGGGCGCTCGGCACCGGCGCACCGGCCACCGCGTCGCCCGCGTTCTCCAGGACCTGCGGGGTCCAGCCCAGGAAGGAGGAGGACAGCGCCTGGCCCCCGGCCTGGAAGTCGGAGACCTGCGCGGTGATCGACCACACCGGGTCACCCGCCCGGGTGTCCTGCACCCGGACCGGCACGATCTCGCCGGTGGCCTGGTACCGGTCCTGGAGTTCCTCGGCGACCCCGAGGTTCACCAGGCCGTTGCCGCCCTCCAGCGACCAGGTCAGCTCACCCGCCCGCTGCTCCGGCACGGTGACCGCGATGGCCTGGTCACCGGCGACCGCCTCGCCCGGCTGCTCGCCGGTGAAGTCGCCGTCGACCGATCCGGCGGTGATCCCGGGGCCGAAGGCGGCGGCCGGGTCGTTGCCGTCCAGGGTGATCGCGCCGTAGACGGTGGACTGGGCGACCCGCAGATTCGCGGTGTTGCCGCTCAGCACCAGGTTCCCGCCGACGGTGTTGCCCCACGCGGCCGCCGAGCCGTCGGCGTTGGCGCCGATCAGCACGTCACGGGAGGACCCGGTCACCGACAGGTTGCCGCCGACCACCGCCCCGGCGACCAGCGCGCCGAAGTCCGCGTCGGCGATCGACACGTCATCGTCCACGCCGGTGCGGACCAGATCGACGTAGGTCGGCGCCTGGGCCAGCACGCCGCCGGTGATCTGGGAGTCGGTGATCTCCACGTCCACGCCTCCGGTGGCGACCGAACCGGCCACCTCCAGGTCGTTGAGGTAGAGGAAGCCGACCCGGGTGTCGGTGGCGTAGACGCTGATGTCACCGCCGACGGTGGTGCCGTCGATCAGCACCCCGTAGGGATCGGTGGCGAGCACGTCCCCGGTGATGGTGGCCGATGTCGCGTCCAGCCAGCCACCGGCCTCGACGATCACCGACCCCTCGACGGTCGCGCCGCCGAGGGTGCAGTCGGCACCGGCCGGGACCACCAGGTCACCGGTGACGGTCTGGTCGCCGAGGTCGGTGGTGCAGTCGGTCCCGGCGGCCTGGGCGATCGGGATGCCGACCGCGGTGAGGGCGAACGTCCCGACCAGCACGGCCGGGATCTTCCACATGCGCTTCATGGCTTCCTCTCCCCGCCTCAGCCGCGGAGCCCGGCGATGGCGTCGTAGCTCCGGTCGGCGTTGCCGAAGGAGTCGAGCGGGTTGGGCGGCACCGCGGTGGTGGCGGCGTTGTCCTGCTCGTACAGGCCGAAGTGCTGGCCACGGGTGCGCAGCTGGGACAGGAAGGACTGGTACGGCAGGTCACCGGCACCGAATTCGATGATGTCGTAGCCGTTGCCGCTGGCCTCGTTGGCCTTGCCGTCCTTCAGGTGCAGCAGCGGGTAGCGCCGCGGGTTGCGCAGGATGTAGTCGATCGGCTCGAACCCGGGGTACTTGTGCTGGCCGACGTAGGCCCAGTAGATGTCCATCTCCAGGAACACCAGGTTCGGGTCGGTGTTGTCGTAGAACACGTCGTAGAGCCGGACCGAGGGGTCGACCGGGTCGAAGCGGAACTCGCCGTCGTGGTTGTGCTGGTAGAGCTTCAGTCCGGCGGCGCTGACCTGCTCGCCCCACCCGTTCCACTCCTCGGCCGCCGCGAGGTAGCCCTCCTTGGTGGCGTCGTTGGTCGGGGCGTTCCCGGTGCCCAGGTGCGGCGTGCCGAGGGTGTGCGCGATGTCGATCTGGTTGGCCAGGTCGGTGCGCAGCAGGCTGGTGCTGACGTGGCTGCCGACGGCGCGCAGTCCGTTGTCGTCCAGCAGGGTGCGGATCTCCTGCGGGGTGATCGGGCCGACGTTGCCCTGGGTGTACCCGGCGAACTCGATCTCCGAGTAGCCCATCGCGGACAGCTGCTCGAACACGGTGCGGAAGCCGACCGAGGCCACCTTGTCCCGCACGGTGTACAGCTGGATGCCGATCCGGTTGGCCGGGACGAGCTTGCTGCCGCCACGACCGGGGGCGGCGGCGGTCGGGGTGAGCGCCCCGGCGGACTGCGCACCGAGGGCGGTGCCCACGCCGACGGCCACGGTGGATGCGGCGAGGGCCTTCATCACCGAGCGACGGCTCATGGGCCGTGCCGGGAGTGTCTCGTGCTGGTGCATGTCTCTCCTTCGAGACTCGCGGGGTGCCGTGGGGCCGGGCCGCGTGCCCGGCCCCACGGGACCACTAGCTGCGGACAGTGAGGGTGGTGCTCGTGGTGCTCGCTGCGATACCGGCCGAGCCGCTGTAGGCGACCTGGACCTGGTAGGTGCCCTCCGGGAGCTTCCCGAGGGTGACGACGCTCGCGCCGGCGGCGTCGAGGGTCCCGGCGGCCGTGGCCACCGTGGCGTTGTTCCGCTTGACCGTGACCGTCACGTCGCCGGCCGGGACGATCCCGGTCGCCGACGCCACCTGCACCGACACCTTGGCGGCGACCGCGGGCTTCACCTGCGGGGCCGTGGCGGTGACGAGTGAGGTGGTGCGGGCGACGGTCAGCCGCACGGTGGACTCGGACGGCTTGAAGACCTCGCCGCCCGCGTACACCACCCGCAGGGTGTGGCTGCCCACCGCGAGGTCGGCGGCCAGCGGCACGGCAGCCGTGCCGTCGGCACCCAGCGGTGCCCGGCCGACCTCGGTCTCACCGAGCAGCACCGCGACCTCGCCGTCGGGGGCTTGCTCCCCGGCGGTGACCGACACGTTCACCACACCCGGGCTGCCGAAGCCGACCCGCGATGCCGGCACGGTGGCCGCCAGGGTGGTGTCGACGGTCGGCTCCTGCGGCGCGTCCAGGTCGACGGTGAAGGCGACCTGGCCCAGCTCGGAGACATTGCCCGCGGTGTCGGTCGCCCGGTACCGCAGGTCGTAGGCCCCGTTCTCGCCGAAGGTCACGCCGTACTGCTGGTTGGCGGCCAGGGCGATCCAGGTGGCGCCACCGTCCCGGCTGTACTCCACCGAACGGATCGCACCGTCGTCGGTGGGCTGGACGGCGAACCGGACCGGCTCGGTGAACACGCCACCCACACCGGTCGGCTCCGCCGGGGTGAGGGTGTGCGCCACGGTCGGTGCGGTGACATCGGCGACGCCCGCCCCCACCATGGTGATCGAGTCCACCGCCAGCTCGTCGGCGCTGGTGACCACCAGGTCGCCGGTGCCCTCGGGGGCGGTGAAGGCGATCTCCACGTCCTGCCACCCGGCGGCGGCGGGAATGGTCGCGGTGGCGAAGGGCGCGGCGTCGGCGGTGCCCCAGCGCAGCTGGATCTCACCGCCGCCGTTCGCCCGGACCACGGCGCCGGTGATCCCGGTGAAGTTCACCGGGGTGAAGGTCACCGAGTCCCCGTTGCCGAGGCCACGGATCGCGTTGCCACCGGAGGCCGAGGCGTCGCCGTAGACGGTGACGCCCTTCTTGACCCCGTGCTCCAGCTCCTGGGTCTTCGGGTTCAGCCGGGCGGTGGCCTCACCGCGGGCGGCCGGGACCCCGTTCGCCCCGTTGTCGGTGTAGTTGACCACCACGGCGCCGTACAGCAGCGCGCCGGGCCCGTGCTCCGGGGAGTTCGGGTCGGTGGCGAAGGCACCCTGGCAACCGGTGCCGGAGCTCTCCGGGTGGGCGTGCTCGTCGTGGCCCAGACCGTAGGTCCAGGACACCCGGCTGCACACCGTCTCGGCGCCGTCCTCGGCGTCGGTGGTCGTCACCTTGAACGGGACGGCCTGCCCCCAGTCGAAGAACCCGCCGTTCGCCGGGTAGTCGAGGGTGACCTCGGGTGCCTGGTTCCCGACCGAGATCGGGTGGCTGGTCAGCGCGAACTTGCCCTGCGGGTCGGTCACCCGCAGCCGGGCGGTGTACAGGCCCAGCTCGGTGTAGGTGTACGACGCGGAGACGCCCTCGGCGTCCCAGGTCCCGTTCCCGTCGAAGTCCCACTGGTAGGTGAGGGCCTCACCCTCCGGGTCCGCGGAGTCCGAGGCGTCGAACTCGACCTCGAGCGGTGCGGCGGAGGAGGAGTTCGGCGTGGCCGTGAAGGCGGCCCGCGGCGACTTGTTCCCCTCGGCGTAGGAGATCCGGTACAGCCCGGCGTCCGGGTTGGCCCGGAAGAAGCCGTCACCGTAGTCGAGCACGTACATCGCGCCGTCCGGACCGAACTCGATGTCCATCGGGTTGTCGATCGGCGGGAAGTCCGCCGAGCCGATCTCCGCGTTCGGGGTGACGTCCTCGATGTGGGTCACCTCGAAGGTGTCCCAGTCCACAGTGAAGGCGGCGATGTAGTCCTGGGAGAACTCACCGAAGAAGGCCTTCTTGTCCCAGTACTCCGGCCACGCGGACTCCCCTGCGTCGGGGTCGTAGTGGTAGACCGGCCCGCCCATCGGGCCCTGGCCGTTGCCGGTGCCGAAGGTGACCAGCTCGTCCCACGGCTGGTCGCCCGGCTCGTCGCCGTAGTACAGCGTGGCGGGCTTGGCCGGCGGCAGCTCGGTCAGACCGGTGTTCCAGCGCGAGTCGTTGACCAGGTTCTCCGGGTCGAAGAACGCCCCCGGAGTGCCGGTGGCGAAGTCCCAGTCGTTGTAAGCGAAGTTGTCACCGGTGACGAACGGCCAGCCGGAGTTGTGCGGCTCGTCCAGGCTGGTGACGTTCCACTCCACCAGACCCATCGGGCCACGACCGGCGGTCGCCGCGGCGGCCTTGGTCGCGTCCGGACCGTAGTCACCCCAGGACAGCGAGTTGGTCTGCGGGTCCACGTCCAGCTTGAACGGGTTGCGCACGCCCATCACGAAGATCTCCGGGCGGGTGCCCTCGGTGCCCTCCGGGAAGAGGTTCCCCTCCGGGATCGTGTAGCTGCCGTCCTCCTCGACGTGGATCCGCAGGATCTTGCCGCGCAGGTCGTTGGTGTTCCCGGCGCCACGGCGGGAGTCGAAGCCCGGGTTCATCCCCGGGGCGTCATTGTTCGGCGCGAAGCCGTTGGCACCCGGGGTCCCGGCCGGGGTGTTGTCGCCGGTGCCCAGGTACAGGTTCCCGTCGGCGTCCCAGTCGAAGTCGGCGCCGACGTGGCAGCACTGACCGCGCTGCACCTCGACGTCCAGGATCTTCTGCTCGCTGCTCAGGTCCAGTGCCTCACCCGTCCACTGGAACCGGGACAGCCGGTTCACGCCGACCCACTGGTCCCAGTAGGACTCGTCGGCACCGGCAGGCAGGGTGTTCGGGGCGTTCCCGGCGGGGGTGTTCCCGGGCGGGGCGTACACCAGGTACACCCAGCCGTTCTCCTCGAAGTCCGGGTCGATCCCGATGGACTGCAGGCCGTCCTCGGAGTTGGCGTACACCGGGATGCTGTTGACGATCGTGGTGACACCGGTGCCCGGGTCGGTCAGCCGGACGTCACCGTTGCGGGCGGTGTGCAGCACTCGACCATCGGGCAGCACCGCCAGATCGATCGGCTCGCCGACGTCCTTGGTCAGCGTCACCTTCTCGTAATTGGTCCAATCGAGTGCAGCTTCCGCACCCGGCTCGGCACCGTGGTCCACGCCATCGTGGGCTTGCGCGGGGGCACTGATCAGCGCGAACGCCGTCCCCGCCAGGACCGTCGCCAGCACCGCGGCGATCGGTCGTCTGCCGCGATGAGTGCGCGGCTGGATATCCTTCATGGGTGATGCAGCTCCTCAGGGGGTCTTATCACCGGGGTCGGGTCCGGATCCGTGCAGCGGCAACGGCACCCGACCTCGTCATGACAGGGAACGAACGCCCTCTCCTTCCACGTCGTTGTGGTGTTCCTCGGGAGTCAGGTCAGACAGTCGTCCAGCGACTGTCGTCGGCGGCTGAACGCTCCACCGCGTCCAGCACCCGCTGCACCGCCAGCCCGTCCGCGAAGGACGGTGCCGGGTCGGTGCCGGCGGAGATCGCGTCCACCAGATCGACGACCTGGTGGGTGAAGGCGTGCTCGTAGCCCAGCCCGTGGCCGGCCGGCCACCAGGCGGCGACGTACGGGTGCTCCGGTTCGGTGACCTGCACCCGGCGGAAGCCCTGCACGTCGTCCTCGGCGTCGAGGAACTGCAGCACGTTCATGTCCTCGAAGTCGAAGGCCAGCGAACCACGCGACCCGTTGACCTCGATCCGCAGTGCGTTCTTGCGGCCGGTGGCGAACCGGGTGGCCTCGAAGACGCCCAGCGCCCCTCCGGTGAGCCGACCGAGGAACACCGCCGCGTCGTCCACCGTCACCGGGCCGCGGGTGTCACCGGCGGCGCTCACCAGCCCACCGGACGGCCCGCCCGCCGGGTAGGGGCGTTCGGTCACGAAGGTCTCCAGCGTCGCCGCCACCCCGGTCACCCGCTCTCCGGTGATGAACTGCGCCAGGTCCACCGCGTGCGAGCCGATGTCACCGAGGGCACCCGATCCGGCCAACTGCTTGTCCAGTCGCCAGGTGAGGGGCGCCTCCGGGTCGGTCAGCCAGTCCTGCAGGTACTGCACCCGCACGTGGCGCAGGTCGCCCAGTCGTCCGTCGTCGACCAGCTGCCGGGCCAACTGCACCGCGGGCACCCGACGGTAGGTGAAGCCCACCATCGACCTGACCCCACGGGCGGCTGCCCGCTCGGCGGCGGCGACCATCGCCTCGGCCTCCGCGAGCGTGTTGGCCAGCGGCTTCTCGCACAGCACGTGCTTGCCCGCGTCCAGCGCGGCGATCGCGATCTCGGCGTGCGTGTGGCCGGGGGTGCAGATGTCCACCAGGTCCACGTCGTCCCGCTCGATCAGCTCGGACCAGCCGGTGACCGTCTGCTCCCAGCCGAGTCGTTCGGCGGCTGCCTTGACCCCACCCGGGTCACGTCCTGCCAGCACCCGCATCCGCGGGGCGAGCGGCAGGTCGAAGAACCGGGGGGCGGTGCGCCATGCCTGAGAGTGCGCGGCGCCCATGAAGGCGTAGCCGATCATCCCCACACCGAGTGTGCGTGCCTCGTTCATCGACGGGCTCCTTCCGTGGTCGGTGACCCGGGCCGGTCCCTCCCCGGCCCGGGTCACCAGCTCAGGACTCGAAGGCCGAGTCGATGTAGTCGTCGACGTTGTCCTCGGTGACGACCGGGGCAAACAGCTGCACCGTGCGCGGCACGCTGAACGAGGCCAGGTCACTCAGGGACCGGTCACCATGGGCCACCAGGCGGGCCAGCTTGATCCCGTCGGCCGCCTGGGTGGAGGGGTAGATGACCGTGGCCTTGACCACCGACTCCGGGTCCTGGATCTCCCGCATCATGTTCGCGGAGCCGGCGCCGCCGACCAGGAAGAACTCGTCCCGCCCGGCGTTCTCGATCGCCGCCAGGACGCCGACACCCTGGTCGTCGTCGTGGTTCCAGATCGCGTCGATCTCCGGCGCCGCCTGCAGCAGGTTCGCCGCCGCCTGCTCGCCGCCCTGGACGGTGAAGTCGGCGGCCACCCGGTTGGCGACCTCCAGCCCGCAGCCGTCCAGCGCATCCGCGAAGCCCTGCGAGCGGTCCTGGGTCAGCGGCAGCGAGTCGATCCCGGCGATCTCGGCCACCACGGCGTCCGGCTGGTCGCCGAGCTGCTCGCAGACGTAGGTGCCGGCGCTGACCCCCATGCCGTAGTTGTCGCCCAGCACGGTGCTCCGGGAGGCGAACGGGCTGGAGAACTCGCGGTCGACGTTGATGACCGGGATCCCGGCCTCCATCGCCTTGGTCGCCACATCGGTGAGCGCACCGCCGTCGAAGGGCAGCAGCACGATCGCGTCGACGTCGTCGTTGATGAACTGCTCGATCTGGCTGATCTGCAGGTTGACGTCGTTGGTGCCCTCCGCGACCCGGAGCTCGACGTCCTCGTACTGCTCGGCCTCGGCCTGGGCAGCGGTGGTGATCGCACCCATCCAGCCGTGGTCCGCGGCCGGGGCGGAGAACCCGATGACCACCGTGTCCCCCGGCTCGTCGTTGTCGGAGACCGCCTGGTTGGCCGAAGTGCCGGTGTTGCCCGTGCCGTCGTTGTTCTCGGCCGGGGTGTTCGACGTGCAGCCGACCAGTGCCAGACCGGCAACGGCGGCCAACGGGATCAAACGTCGGATGGACATGAAATCTCCTTTGATTCCAGGTATCAGGGCAGGGGTGGGTAGCGCGGTGACGAACCTGAGCAGGGACGGGGGCTGGCGCGAAGTCGGCACTTCCGGCCGTCCGCGGGTGGGCGAACTGCCGACCTCGGGCGGGAACTGCCGACCTCGACCGGGGGTGGGGGTGGGGTGGGGTTGCTGGGGGTTAGCCCGCTCGGCCGCGGGAGACGAAGCGCTGCTGCAGGAGGACGGCGGCGATGATGATCGCCCCCTTGGCCACCGACTGCACCGAGGAGTCCAGGTTGTTCTGCACGAACAGGTTGGTCAGGGTGGCGAAGATCAGCACACCGAGCACGGTGCCGACGATGGTGCCGCGACCACCGACCAGCAGCGTGCCGCCGACCACCACCGCGGCGATGGCGTCCAGCTCGTACAGCTGACCGTTGGTGGAGGACCCGGCACCGGTGCGGGCCAGCATCATCACCGCGGCGATCCCGGCGGCGAGACCAGCCAGGGCGTACAGCATCATGGTGTGCCGCTTGACCGGGATGCCGGCCAGGCGCGCCGCCTCCGGGTTGCCCCCCACCGCCACCGTGCGGCGACCGAAGGTGGTGCGGTTGAGCAGGAACCACCCGGCGACCGCGACCAGGGCGAAGATCCAGACGATCTTCGGCACCCCGAGCAGGTCACCCTTGAAGGTGGAGTTGAAGCTGTCGACGTTCACCAGCTGGGTGCGGCGCTGGGCGATCAGCTCGGCGAGGCCGCGGGCGGCGACCAGCATGGCCAGGGTCGCGATGAAGGCGACCACCTTCCCGTAGGCGATCAGCACACCGTTGATCAGACCGGCACCGACGCCGACCAGCAGCGCGCAGCCGACCATCACGATCCAGCCGTACTGCCCGGCCATGGTCTGCGTGGCGAGCGTGGTCGCCCACACCGATGCCAGTCCGAGCACCGATCCCACCGACAGGTCGATGCCACCCGCCGTGATCACGAAGGTCATCCCGATGCTCAGCACCCCGATGATCGAGGCGGTGGAGACGATCACCGTGAGGTTGTCCAGGCTGGCGAACCGGGTGCCGGAGGTGGCGTACCCGATCACGAACAGCACCACCAGGGCGATGATCAGTCCGATGTTCCGGGTCCCGGCGCCGCCGAAGGAGTAGCGGGACTTGACCGCTGCCTGCTTCTCGACCCGGGCCTGCTCGTTGGGCGCCGGCGGCGCCGCTGCGGTCTGGTGGCTCACGCCGCACTTCCTTCCATCACCATGTCGAGCACGGCGTGCTCGTCGATCTGATCGGTCGGCCCGGTGTGCACCACCCGGCCCTCGGACACCACCAGCACCCGGTCGGCCAGACCGAGCACCTCCGGGATCTCGCTGGAGACCACCACGACGGCGGCCCCGGAATCGGCCAGTCGGCGCACCAGGGCGTAGATCTCGGCCCGGGCACCGACGTCGACACCCCGGGTCGGTTCGTCCAGCAGCAGCACCCGGCAGCCGTGCACCAGCCAGCGGGCCAGCATCGCCTTCTGCTGGTTGCCGCCGGACAGGGTGCGGATCGCCCGGTCGACGCCGGTGGGGCGCAGGTCCAGCGACTCGGCCTGCTCCTGTGCCGCGTCCCGCTCGGCCTTCTCGTTCAGCAGCCCGCCGTTGGCGAAGCGACCGAAGGTGGACAGCGTGATGTTGCGGTAGACCGGCTCGTCCAACAGCAGACCCTGGCTCTTGCGTTCCTCGGGGGCCAGTCCGATCCCGGCCTTCACCGCGGCGCCGACCGACCCGGCGCGCAGTCGGGTGTCACCGACGGTCACCGTCCCGGCGCTGGCCTTGCGCGCCCCGTAGATGGTCTCCAGGATCTCGGAGCGACCCGAGCCGACCAGTCCGGCGAGCCCGACGATCTCCCCGGCCCGCACCTGGAAGCTGACATCGCGGAAGGTCCCGCGCAGCGCGAGGTCGGTCACGTCCAGCACCACCGGGGCGGCGGGGTCGGCCGGGGGTGCCGCCGGGAAGGCGTACTCGACGCTGCGGCCGGTCATCAGGCGGATCAGGTCGGCGGTCGGGGTCTCGGCCACCGGCAGGTTGGCGGCGACGGTGCGACCGTCCTTCAGCACGGTGATCCGGTCGCCGATCGCGCGGATCTCCTCCATCCGGTGCGAGATGTAGACGATGGCGACCCCGGCGGCGGTCAGCTCGCGCACCACCCGGAACAGGTTCTGCACCTCGTCCGAGTCCAAGACCGCGGACGGCTCGTCCATGATGATGACGCGGGCGTCGTGGGACAGTGCCCGGGCCATCGACACCACCTGCTGGGCGGCGGCCGACAGGGTGCCGACCTCCCGGTTGGGCGACAGCTCGGCGTGCCCGAGCCGGCGCAGCAGCTCGCGGGTGCGCTGGCGGGCCTCGCGGCGACGCTGCACCCCGGCGGTGGCGAGCTCGTGCCCGAGGTAGATGTTCTCGGCCACCGTCAGCCCGCCGACCACGTCCAGTTCCTGGTACATGGTGGCGATGCCGAGGGAGAGGGCGGCGACCGGAGTGGTGATGGTGACGGGCTGCCCGTCGACCAGCACGGTGCCGTCGGTGGGCTGGTGCGCACCGGCGAGGATCTTGATCAGGGTGGATTTCCCGGCGCCGTTCTGCCCGAGCAGGCAGTGCACCTCTCCGGGGAGGACCTCCAGGTCCACTCCGTCGAGCGCCCGGGCACCCGGGAATTCCTTGACGATGCCGCGCATCTGGAGCAGCGGCTGGGGGTCGGCGTTGACCATGTGGTGATCCTGACCAGAGTTCTGTCGGCTGTCAATCAAAAGTTGGAAGCTGGTCGGCACGTTATGTGATCGTGACCGACAGAAGCGGGAGGGAGTTCGCCCCAGGTCTTGAGGCGTTCATGGGTCCGGCGAGGTGACAGCGCGCGTCATTGCGGCCGTGACTGGCAGTCGAAGTGTGACGAAGTCGGACAACCAGGACCGTACGGGACCTTTTGCCACTTGCCAAGCACAAGTTCCGCACAGGTTCGACGAAAGCTGACTTCCGGTCCTGGACTTCGTGGTTCACTAGCCGGGTGCAGGACGTCGTGAAGCTCCCCCAGCGGCACACCGGGGCCGGTGAGCTGTTCCAACTCCTCCGGGACGGTCGTCCCCGGACCCGTGCCGACCTCGCCGGTGCCACCGGGCAGGCGCGGTCCACCATCGCCGCCCGGGTCGATCTGCTGATGTCCGCGGGACTGATCGCCCCCGCCGGTGAGGCCAGCTCCACCGGTGGACGCCCACCCACCACCTTCGCTTTCGCCCCGACCGCCAAGGTCGTGCTGGCCGTCGAGCTCGGTGCCACCCACGCCCGCGCCGCGATCACCGACCTGTCCAGCACCGTGCTCGCCGAGACCGACGCCACCCTGGCCATCGCCGAGGGCCCGCAGGTGGTCCTGGACTGGGTGGTGTCCAGCGCACACCAGCTCCTCGCCGACCAGGGACGCGACCTGAGCGACCTCGCCGGAGTCGGCGTCGGCCTGCCCGGACCGGTCGAGCACTCCACCGGCCGTCCGATCAACCCGCCGATCATGCCCGCCTGGGACGACGTCGACGTGCCCGGCATCCTCGCCGCCCAGCTGCACGTCCCGGTGCTGGTCGACAACGACGTCAACCTGATGGCCCTCGGCGAGCACCGCACCGCCTGGCCGGAGGTGGACGACCTGCTGTTCGTCAAGGTCGCCACCGGCATCGGCTCCGGCGTCATCTGCGACGGCGACCTACGCCGTGGCGCCCAGGGCACGGCCGGGGACATCGGCCACATCGCCGTCCCCGGTGCCGAAGGGGTGCCCTGCCGCTGCGGCAACGTCGGCTGCCTGGAGGCGGTGGCCTCCGGTCAGGCGGTCGCCGACTCCCTCACCCGCCAGGGTCTGAGCGCCCGCAGCGGCGCCGACGTCGTCGCGCTGGTCCGCGCCGGTGATCTGGCGGCCAGCCGGGCGGTGCGCCAGGCGGGGCGGGAGATCGGCGCGGTGCTCGCCGCCTGCGTCAGCCTGCTCAACCCGCAGATGATCGTGATCGGCGGCATCCTGGCCGAGGCCGGGGAACACCTGATCGCCGGCATCCGCGAGGTGGTCTACTCCCGCACCCTGCCGCTGGCCACCCAGCACCTGCGGATCGTGACCTCGCAGGCGCGGTCCCAGGTCGGCATCCTCGGGGCCAGCGCGATGGCCGTCGACCACGTGCTGTCGCCGGAGGCGGTGGACGCGCTCATCGCGTGACCGCCACCCCCGGCGACGGGAACTGCCGGATCGTCGCCGGTCGACCCTGACGGTCGAACCGGGGTTCCGGCCGGACCCTCCGGCTCAGCCTCGGCGGGTCAGTCGGCGACGCAAGGCCAGCAGACCGGCCCCGCCGACCACGCTGGCGACCACCGCGAGCAGGCCGCCCGCCGGGTCGGCGCCGGTGGTGGCGAGGCTGCTGGTCCCCGCCATGGCGACCACCGGCTCCGCAGCGACCGGCGGGACCGGGACCTGCGGCGGCACCGGGGCCTGTGCGGGCGCCTCGACCGTCACCACCACGTCCACCCGGGCCACCTGCCCGATGCCGTCGACGACATCGACTCGGAAGGTGTCGGTGCCGACGAACCCGGCCGGAGGTGTGTACGACAGCGTGCGGACGTCGACCGAACGCACCGCACCACCCGCGTCGCTGATCTGACCGGTCCGCTGGTAGCTGTAGACGGGTTCGCCCCCGGCTGCCTCGACCGCCGACACCGTGACCGGCTGATCCACCGTCGTGCGCAGGTCGACCCGGGCAGGGGTCAGCGTGGGCAGGCGCAGGGCGTTGACCGTGCCGGTCGTCCGACGTCCCTGCCCGTCCTCCAGGGTGTAGCCGAAGGTGAAGTACCCCCGGGCGTGATCGTTCTGGCTGAAGCGGATCGACTGCCCGTCCGCGGCGATCTCCGCGGTGCCCACCGTGGCGGCGATCGGGTCGATCGCCACGATCCGCGCCGGGAACAACGAGCTGCTCGGGTCCACGTCGAACTGGGTCGCCAGGTCGAAGGTCACCGGGAATCCCGGAGCCGTCGCCCCCCAGAGCGCCGGGGCCTCCAGCGCCGGAGCCACCTGGAGCATGACCTCGACCAGGTAACGCTCCCCGCCCACATCGACGTGCAGCAGGAAGTCCAGTGCGGTGAGGGTCGGATAGGTGGCGGCGGTGTACGTGACCGTCTCGCCCTGGATCGACAGGTCGCCTTCCATCGGATAGGCGCTCACCCCCGGCACCGGCACGGTTCCGGCCGGGAGATCGACGTCCAGCACCGACCGGTAATCGAGCGTGATGCTCGCACCGGCGGCTACCTGCTGCTCCAGCACTCCCCACGGGACGTCATCCTGGGCGTCGGGGTCCGGTTCGTCCAGATCGCCCGCCGCCGGTTCGGTCATGCCGTCGGCAGCGGGCGTGGTCCCCGACCCGGGCGTGGCGCCCGGCGTGGCATCCGGCGCCGGCGCGGTCTCGGGTGCTGTCTCGGGTGCCGGCGCGGTCTCGAATGCGGTCTCAGGTGCTGGCGCGGTGTCAGGCGCCGGGGTGACCGACGACCCTGGGCCCGACGCCGATCCGGCCTCCGGCTCGGGCGCGACGCCCGGGGCCGCCGCACCGTCCCGCGGGCTGGACGGCGCTGCCGGGTCCGTGACCCCGGCCCCGCCGTCACGCGGCTCCGGGCCGGTCACCACCACCGAGGCGTCCGCATCCGCCGCACCCGGCTCGGCCGCCATCGCAGTCAGGCCACCTGTTCCGAGCACCAACACCCCGGTCGCAGCCGCGATCCGGAGCCCCCGACCGGTCCTCATCGACCCTCGCATGAGAGTTCCCCTTCATCTGTGCCGGTGCGGCAGCCGGCGTGCCTCGCGCGGCTCACTGCCGCGTCACAGAGGAAGACGCACGGGGAGACTGAAAGGTTGGGTCCGCTCAGCGACGGGTCTCCGCGCGGACACGACGATCCAGACCCGGCGCTCACCCGGCCTCAGCCGAGCGGCCGGCAGGGCGCCCCTTCGGCCTCCGCCTGCGGATGCCCTGCGGCCGACCAAGGTGGACCCGCTCGGCGATCAGGCAGTGGCGGTCCGCCGCCGGAGCACCACCAGCCCCAGACCGAGCAGCAGCGTGCCCCCCGCGGCACTCAGCACCGAACCTGCCGGGACCCCGGTGCGCGCCAACTCACCGACCTGCACCCGCACGGTGACCGTGGCGCTCTGCCCGGCGTCGTCGGCAACCGTGACGGTGAGGGTGTCCACGCCGGTGAAACCCGGGTCCGGGGTGTACCGCAATCCGTGCAGCGGCAGCGCCATGGCGAGGGTGCCGTGCTGCGCGGCCGACCAGTCACCGGCGAAGGCCCGGTCGGCGCCTCCGGCCGCGGTGACTGCGTCGATGTCCACCGCGGCGGCCTCCGATGTGGTGAGCCGCAGGGTGGTGTCGCTGAGCGGATGCAGCACGTCGACCCGGATCGTCTCGGTCGCCTCGCCCCCGGGCCCGCCGACCGTGGCGGAGAACTCCGCCGCCCCGATGAATCCGGTCGCCGGGGTGAAGGTCACCTGGTCGGTCGCGGTGTCCAGGAGCGCCGTGCCCTGCGCCGGGTCGATCGGACCGACCGCCACGAATCGGTCCGGAAGGTAGCTGGTCAGCGCTGCCAGCTCCCGTGGTCGGGTGTCGTCGACTGCCGCGTCCGGGATGGCCGAGGCGATGGTCAGGTCCGGGATCGGCCGCTGGTCGACCGGCACGTAGCCGAAGGTGATCGGGACTCCGGCGGCGGTCACCTGCGTGGTGGTCCCGGCCACGGTCGGGCGGAACAGGTCCAGGGAACAGACGATCTCGAGCTCCTGGCCGCTGGCGTCGCGGACGGTGATCGTGAACGCTCCGCTGATCTCCGGCATGGCGTCCGGGGCGGTGTAGGAGACGATGCCGGTGGTCAAGTCCACCGCCATGGTGCCGACCTCCGGCTGGCTCACCCCCACCAGGGTCCACGGCCCGGCATCGGGGTAGAGCTGGCTGGCCAGCTCGGACCAGTCCACGATCCTGGTCTCACCCAGGACGACGGCGTACCAGGTGCTCCCTACCATCGGCGGCTCGCTCATCGGCGTGTCCGCCCCGCTCGAGGCGGCATTCCCGGCGGGATCGACCGTCTCGCTGGGATCGGCGGTCCCGAACTCGGGCGTGCCGGACTCGGCGGTGCGGGACTCTACGGTGCCGGACTCAGCGGTGCCGGACTCAGCGGTGCCGGACTCAGCGGTCCCCGGTTCAGCCGCTCCGGACTCACCGGTCCCCGGCTCGGCACCGGCCGACAACGGTTCCGCGGTCGGCACCGTCGTCACCTCCACCGCGCCGGGCACCGGTGGCTCGACCACACCCACCGCCGCCGCGGCGGTGGCCACCCCACCCGCCAGCAGCGACACACCGACCAGCGCGACCACCCGGACCCCCCGCCCCCACATCCCCTGCATCCCTTGCCTGCTCATGCGTTCGATCGTGCCGGGCCGAGGGGTGGTCCGGGCCGGGCCGGGCGGGAATTGAGTGGTCGAGGGCCGAGATGTGAGTGGTGATCAGCCGCGACGCTCGGTCGATACCCCCCGCGCGGCGAGCAGCTCACGGGTCACTGAGTGCTCGGGCCGGTCGAAGACGGCGCCCACCGGCCCGGACTCCACCACCCGGCCCCCGCTCATCACCAGCACCCGGTCGCACACCCGGCGGATCACCCCGAGGTCGTGCGACACCAGCACCAGCGCCAGGCCGGTGTCCCGGCGCAGCTCCACCAGCAGATCCAGCACTGCCGCCTGCACCTGAACGTCGAGCGCCGACACCGGCTCGTCCAGGATCAGCACCCGGGGGTCGGCCGCGAGCGCCCGGGCGATGGCGACCCGCTGGCGCTGCCCGCCCGACAGGGTGCGCGGCCGCCGGTCGGCCAGCGCCGGGTCCAGGTGCACGGTGCGCAGCAGGGCGGCGACATCGGTGGCCCCGGCGTCGCGGAGCACCCCGCGCACCGTGAGCCGGGGGTCCATCGAGCCGAGCGGGTCCTGCGGCACCCAGCGGATCGCCGTCCGTCGCCCGCGGCGCTGTGCCTCCGACGCCGTGGACCAGGCGGCACCGTCCAACTCCACCGTCCCGGCATCGGGGGCGTCGGCGGCGAGCAGCAACCGGGCGAGGGTGGTCTTGCCCGACCCGGACTCGCCGACCAGCCCGATCGCTTCTCCGGCGCGCAGCTCCACGTCCACGTCGTCCGCCGCGGTCACGGCAGCGCCCCCGGGCAGGGAGAAGACCCGGCGCAGGCCGCGACCGACTAGCACCGGCGCGCCGGGCGGTGGCATCGGACCGGGTCCCTCCGGCAGTCGGGCGGCGGCGACCAGGCGTCGGGTCACCTCGTGCCGGGGCGCGTCCACCACCTCGGCCACCGTCCCGGACTCGACCACGACCCCCTCGTCCAGCACGAGCACCCGGTCGGCGACCCGGGCGACCGCCCCGAGGTCGTGGCTGATCAGCAGGATCGCGGTGCCGCCGTCGCGCAGATCGGCCAGCAGGTCGAGCACCCGTGCGGCGACGGTGGCGTCGAGGGCGGTGGTCGGTTCGTCGGCGATCAGCAGCGGCGGTGCCGCGGACAGGGCCGCCGCGATCAGGGCCCGCTGTCGCATCCCGCCGGACAGCTGCCCCGACCGTTGGCGCGCGCGCAGCTCCGGGTCCGGCAGTCCGACCCGGCGCAGCAGGTCCTGCACCCGGTCGGCGCGCTGCTTCGCGGTGGGTCGGGCGGCACCGGGGCGACGGATGGTCAGTGCCTCGCCCACCTCCGCGCCCACCGTGCGCAGCGGGTCCAGAGAGCCCAGGGCGTCCTGTAGCACCAGCCCCACGTCCCGGCCGCGCGCCGCCCGCCACTGCCGCGCGGAGAACCGCCGGGCGTCACGGCCGAGCAGGGTGATGCCCTCGGAGTGTGCCGCTTCCAGGCCGAGCAGCGCCCGGGCCAGCACCGACTTCCCGGCACCGGAGCCACCGACCACCGCCACGCACTCCCCCGGGGCGATCCGCAGGTCGACGCCACGCAGCACCGGTCGGTCGAAGGCGACCCGCAGGCCGCGGACGTCCAGCACGTCCGTCGGGTCCGCTGTCGTCATCCCGCCACCCGCCCGATCCGTCGGCCCAGCACCGTGAGGGACGCGGCGGTCAGCGTGATCGCGGTGCCGGGCACCACGGTCAGCCACCAGGCGCTGTCGAGGTACAGCCGGCCCGCGTTCAGCATCGCGCCCCATTCCGGCGACGGCGGCAGCGCCCCGAGGCCGAGGAAGCTCAGTGCGCACACCCAGACCACCGCCTGCCCGACGCCCAGGGTCGCCACCGAGACCAGCGGCCAGAGGGTGTTCGGCAGGATGTGCCGCAGCAGCACCCGGCCCCTGCCGTGGCCCTCGATCCGGGCCGCTTCCACGTAGCCCGAGGCCGCTACCGTCCGCACCCGGGCGCGCAGGATCCGGGCGTAGCCGGGTGCGGTGGCCACGCCGACGGCCAGCACCGACGACCGCACACCGGCCCCCTGCACCGCGACCAGCAGCAGCGCGAGCACCAGGGTCGGCAGCGCGAACAGCACCTCGATCACCCGGCCGATCGCGGCGTCCAGCCAGCGCGGGCCCAGCCCGGCCGCCAGCCCGAGCACCAGTCCCGCGCCGACCCCGATCCCGGTCGCGGCGGCGCCGATCCCCACCGACGCGGCGGCGCCGTGCACCACCCGGGTCCACAGGCCGCGGCCGGATTCGTCGGTGCCCAGCCAGTGACCCGGACCGGGCGCGGTGAAGGCCGCCAGCGGGTCGATGGCGGTCGGGTCGCCGGGGGCGAGCAGCGAGGGCCACACCACGGCGAGCAGGATCAGTCCGACGATCACCGCGGCGACCGCGGTGCCGACCTTGCCGTTCACAGCACCACCGCCGTCGGGGTGCTGCCGCGCGGGTCCAGTGCCCGTTCGATCAGGTCCACGATCGCCATCACGACCACATACGCCAGAGCGACCACCAGCACCGCACCGATCACCACCGGCACGTCCCGGCTCAGGGTGGCGTCCAGCAGCAGTCGACCCAGGCCCGGCCGGCCGAACAGGGTCTCCACCACCACGGCGCCGGACAGCAACGACCCGAACGCCCAGCCGGAGAGCGACACCGCCGGCAGCACCCCGTGCCGCAGGCTGTGCCGCCACAGCACCCCGATCGCGGAGCCACCTCGGGCGCGTGCGGAGACCGCGAAGGGGGCTGCCTCCGCCTCGGCCACCGAGTCGTGGATGAGCTGGCCGAGGAACCCCGCGACCGGCACCGCCAGCGTCACGGTCGGCAGCACCAGCCCGGCGGGGTCGCTGCCCGCACTGGTCGCCGGGAACCAGCCCAGCGTGGTGGAGAACAGCAGGATCAGCACAGCGCCCAGCCAGAAATGCGGGACCACCGCGGCGACGACCTCCACCCCGCGCAGCAGCCCGCCCACCCACGGCCGGGCGCTGCTGGTCGCGGTGGCGATCCCCAACGCGAGCACCCAGGCGAGGGCGAGCGCCACGACCGCGAGCAGGAAGGTGCCGGGCAGTTGCTCCCGTAGCAGCTCGGCCACCGGCATCCGGCGGGCGTAGGAGTCGCCCAGGTCGAAGGTCAGCACCCGCCAGAGCTGGTTCAGGTACTGCACCACCAGCGGCCGGTCCAGCCCGTACTCGGCCCGGGCGGCCGCCACCGCCTCCGGCCCCGCCTGCGACCCGGGGCCGCCGAGGATCGCCTCGGTCGGGTCGCCCCCGGCCGCCCGCAGCGCGAAGAACACCACGGTGGCGACCACCCAGGCGACCAGCAGCGCCGACCCGATCCTGGCCAGCAGCCAGCGCAGCACCCCGACCAGCACGGGTCAGGACAGGACGCGGGCGTCGAGGAAGGTCGGCGTCGACACCGTGTTCAGGGTGCGCACCCCCTCGGCGTCCCGGACCAGGAACCGGTTCAGCTGGTCGTACAACGGCAGCACCGTGTAACTGTCCAGGATGATCGTCTGCGCCTGCTGGTAGAGGTCGGCGCGCTCGTCCGGGTCGGCGGTCGCCACGGCCCGGTCCAGCAGGTCGTCCAGCGCCGGGTCCTTCAGCTGCGCGTGGTTCGCGAAGTAGCCGCTGGGAGCGGGCACCGTGCCGTCGGAGTGATAGAGGATCCGCAGCACGTCCGGGCCGACCTTGGTGTACGGCGCGGAGACCGCCTCGTACTCGTGTGCGCCGAGCGCCGCGTACCAGCCGGACAGGTCCAGCGGGGTGAGCACCACGTCGAAGCCCGCCTGCTTGGCACCGGCCTGGATCTGCTCGAAGAGCGACTGCTCGGCCGCCACCGACTGGTTGGTGCTCACCGGGAACCGCACCGTGAGCCGCGCGCCGTCCTTGGTCCGGTAGCCGTCGGCGTCCCGCTCGGTCCATCCCGCCTGGTCGAGCAGGTCGTTCGCACGGTCGAGGTCGGCGGTGAACAGGTCCGGGTCGGAGTAGACGTCCGGCTCCACGCTGGACAGCGCCGAGGAGGAGCGCTGCACGGTCCCGGCGAACAGGGTCTCGATCCCGGCGTCGACGTCGGCGGCGCGCACGAAGGCCTCGCGCACCCGGATGTCGTCGAAGGGCGCCTGGGCGGCGTTCAGCTCGATCCGGTTCGAGGCACCGGGTCGTGGGGCGTCGATCAGGGTGATGTCCCCGCCCTGGCCCGCGGCCTTCACGGCATCCGGCTGCGGGTTGTCGATCATCTGCACCTCACCGGAGCGCAGCGCGGCGTACCGGGTCGCGGCGTCCGGGATGAACCGCCACACGATCCGGTCCAGGTAGGCGGCACCGTCGTGGTCGGCCTCCGGGTCCAGCCCGGCGTAGTCGTCGTTGCGGACCAGCTCGACCTGCTGCTGCGGCGTCCAGCTCTCCACCACGAACGGCCCGGTGCCCACCGGGGCGGCGCAGTTGGCGTCGGTGCCGCGCTCGATCCCGGTCGGCGACTCGATGGCCGTCCACTGCTGGCTGAGGGACTCCAGCAGCGCCGAGTCCGGTTCGGTGAGGTGGAACCGGGCGTGGGTGGCGTCCACGGCCTCCACCGACGCGACCTTCTGCACCGCGAGGTAGCCGGTGGACGATCCGGTGTCCGGGTCCTGCAGGTGCTCGATGTTCACCCGCACCGCCTCGGCGTCGAAGGGCGTGCCGTCGGTGAAGGTCACCCCGTCGGCGAGGGTGAAGTCCCAGGTCAGACCGTCGTCGCTCACCTGCCAGTCGCGGGCCAGCCAGGGCAGGATCGTGCCGTCGGCGGCCCGGCCGACCAGTGGCTCGAGGTACTGGGTGCTGATCAGCGCCTGCGGGTAGTTGCCGCCGACGTGCGGGTCCAGGCAGGTCGGCTCGGCGTCGCCGGTGGCGTAGGTCAGGGTGCCGCCGTCCTGCGGGCTGGCGCTGTCGGTGGACCCGCCCGAACAGGCGGCCACCAGCAGCACCGGTGCGAGGGCGAGGGCAACGAGCGACTGACGGGCCACCGGGGTCCCACTTTCAGCTGGTCGGGGTCGGGCCGGGTCGGGCGGAGGGCCCAGGTCGGCGCGTTGTTGAACTGAGTCCAACAATAGCCGGGCTGACTAGCATGGTTGCCGTGACGATCCCCACACGACGAGCTGGCCGGCCGCACGCCTCCTCCCGCGCCATGTTGGAGGAAGCGGCCGGCGAGCTGTTCCTGGAGCAGGGCTACGCCGCCACGTCGGTCGCCGACATCACCCGCCGGGCCGGGGTCAGCCGCTCCAGCTTCTTCAACTACTTCGGCGGCAAGAGCGATCTGCTGTGGGCGAGCTTCGACGACCTGGCCGACCGCCTGCGCGCCGACCTCGGCTCCGGCGCCGACCCCCGCGTCGCCCTGCTCCGGTTGGCGCGGGACCTGCCCGCCGACCATGTGGCCCTCGCCTTCACCCAGGGCGACGCGATGGGACTCGGCGACGAGCTCCGGGTGGCCGCCGCCCGCCGCACCCTCACCGTCGCCGATGCCCTGGCCGCCGCCGCGACCCGACTGGATCCGTTGCACGCCCGGGTCGCGGGGACGGCATGGGCGGGTGCGCTGATCGCCGCCGTCCAGGATTGGTCCCGCGCCGGAGCCGCCCGCACCAGCCTGCCCGAGGTACTGGACCGCGCGTTGTCACCGGTGGCCGGGGCCTTCGACTCCGGGACGTAGGTCCCGCTCGCGGGGTACCGTCCCGCCATGACCACCGCAGCCGACGCCGTTCTGCGCGGCTGGCGACTGCTCGCGGTGGCCAGCACGGTCACCGCCCTCGCCCTGGCCGGTCACAGTCTGGCCGGGGGCGCGATCCCCGGACCGGCGGCTCTCACCCTGCTCGGGGTGCCCGTGCTGATCGGTTCCGCCGCCCTCGCCCGGCGCCGGCTGCGCGCCCGGACGCTGCTGCCGCTCGCGGTCGCCGCCCAGCTCGGGCTGCACCACGGCAGCACCTGGCTGTCCGGTCCGACGTCGATCACCCCCGGCAGCGGCCATCACCCCGCCGTGCTCCGCACCCTGATGCCGGAGCACGCCTCCGCCGCTACCGCCGACCACGGGCTGATGCTCGCGGCGCACCTGATCGCCGCCGGGCTGACGGTCGCCCTGCTGCTCGCGGTCGAGCGCGGCCTGCTCGGGCTGCACCGACGCTGGCTGGCGCTGCTGCCCCTGCTCGGCGGCACCGCGCCGATCGCGCACCGTCCGGTCGGCGCCGTGCCATCCGCGCCGCGACGGACGATCGCGGTGTGGTCGACCGGCGCGCAGGGATTGCGCGGACCACCCCGCGTGCACGGCGCGGCCTGAGCGGCGCACGGCTTCTCCCGGTGGCAATACCCGATCGTCGGCTGCCGCCCTCGACGCCAGAGCGCACTGCCGCACCCCCGTGACCCCGCCAGCGGTCCGGGACCCATCCGCACCACCCGTCCGCGCCGAACTGTGCGCGTCCGGGTCGGCTCCGCGCCCGGGTCCACGCCGACCGACGCCCGTTCCCGCCGCGATGCCGCGGCCCACCCTCGAAGGACCCTCATGACCACGCACCGCACCGCCCGCCTGCTCGCCACCACCGCCGCGACCGGCGCCGTCATCGCCCTCACCGCCACGGTGGCGTCCGCCCATGTGCACATCACCCCGGACACCACCGCCGCCGGCGGCTACGCCGTGCTCACCGTCCGGGTGCCGAACGAGTCGGCGGACGCCAACACCGTCGGCGTCACCGTCGACCTGCCCACCGACACCCCGCTGACCTACGTCTCGGTGCAGCCCACCCCCGGCTGGACCGCCGAGGTCGTCGACGGCGCCCTGCCCGAGCCGGTCGAGGTCAACGGTGCCACCCTCACCCAGGCACCGTTGCAGGTGGTGTGGACCGCCACCGACGGCGGGATCGGCGACGGCGAGTTCCAGCAGTTCGAGATCTCGACCGGACCGCTGCCGGAGGAGGGCGTCGACCTGGTACTGCCCACCCACCAGGCCTACAGCGACGGCTCGGTCGTCGACTGGGACGAGGTGAGCACCGACGGCACCGAGCCGGAGAACCCGGCGCCGGAGTTCACCACCACCGCGGCGGTCGCCGAGGACGGTGCCGCGGAGGATGCCGCGGACGACGAGCCGACCGCCGCCCCGGTGTCCACCGGCACCACGGCCGGGGCGACGCCGGACACCCTCGGCCGCTGGCTGGGCGGGCTCGGGCTGCTCGCCGGCGTGGCCGCCCTGGCCGTGGCCCTCACCCGCCGCCGGAACGCCTGACCCGCCGACCGCGACCGAGCGCGCGCATCCCACCCGGGAGCCGCCCCCTCGGTCGCGGTCGGGCACGAAGCCGGTCGGACGCGAAGCCGGTCGGACGCGAGGCCGGTCGAGCGCGAGGCTACTGAAACCGACGCGTAGCCCCAGCTGGGAGCGTCGATTTCAGTAGCCTCGGCGCTGCGGGTGCGTGCGAGTCCGGGTGCGTGCGAGTCCGGGTGCGTGCGAGTTCGGGTGCATGTGCCGTGCGGTGCGTGCGGGTGCGGGCGGTTGCGGGTTCGTGGTTGCGGGTCGTGCAAGTCCGGGCGTGGGCGGGTGCAGGTGCGGGCGAGCGTGCGTGCGGGCGGACGCGCATCCGGGGCTGTCGGATCGTTGATGTTTCAAGTACCCTCGGTGGACGCACCCCCCGATCTCGAGGAGACGCCATGCCCGACCGCCGACCCACAGCGGCCGAGCGCCAGGAACGCCTGGCCGCCATCCGTGCCGAGCAGCAGCGCGCGAAGAACCGTCGCACCTGGCTGTTCGGCTCCATCGCCGGGGTCCTGGTCCTGGGCCTGATCGGGGTGAGCATCGCGGTGATCTGGGACGCCGGCCGCGAGCAGGCCGCCCAGAACGCCGCGGTCGAGCGGGACATCGACGGGGTCGAGGTGATCGAAGGTCTGACCTTCAACCACGTCAGCACCACGGTCGACTACCCGCAGACCCCGCCCGCCGGGGGTGACCACAACGCCGCCTGGCTGAACTGCGGCGTCTACACCGAACCGGTCCCGAACGAGAACGCGGTGCACGCCCTGGAGCACGGCGCGGTCTGGATCACCTACTCCCCCGACCTGCCCGCCGACCAGGTGAAGACCCTGCAGGCGATGGCGGAGGGCCAGTCGTACGTCGTGGTCAGCCCGTTCGAGGACATGGACTCGCCGATCGCGATCAGCGCCTGGGGCTACCAGCTCAAGGTCGACGACGCCTCCGACCCGCGCCTGCCCACCTTCCTGCAGAAGTACCTGCTGAACCCCGAGCTGGCCGAGGTCGGCGCGCCCTGCTCCAACGGCGTGGGTGTGCCTGCGTGACGTCCCCCAGCCTGCCCCGCCGGGGTGTGATCGCCGTCCTGCTGGTGGCCACCCTGGCGGTGGGTGCCCTGGTCGGCGCCCTGTTCGCCCGGCAGCCGGCGCTGGCGGTCCCCGCCGAGGGGTCGGTGGACGTCGGCTTCGCCCGGGACATGCAGGCGCATCACGCCCAGGCGGTGCAGTTGGCGGTGCTGGTCCGGGACCGGTCCACCGACGAGGAGGTCCGGACCGTCGCGCTGGACATCCTGCTCACCCAGCAGAACCAGATCGGCCAGATGGCCGGGTGGCTCAGCACCTGGGCGCTGCCGGCCGCGAGCAGCGCCGCGCCGATGGCCTGGATGACCGCCGGCGAGCACGGGCACGCCTCGGCGGCGACCGGCTCCTACGCCGACATGCCCGGCTGGGTGTCGTCCGACGATCTGGCCCGACTGACCGCGGCCGACGGTGCCGAGGCCGACCGGCTGTTCCTCCAGCTGATGATCCCGCACCACGAGGGCGGCGTGGAGATGGCCGAGTACGCCGTCGACCACGCCCGGATGCCGCAGGTCAGGGACCTGGCGAACGGGATCGTCACGTTCCAGAAGAAGGAGCTGACCGTCCTGCACGACATGCTGGGCGCCCGTGGCGGCCCGGTCGAATGACCGCCTGACGGACACTTCCGTCCCACCGATCAAGAACGCCGATCGGTCCAGATGGCAAAACACTGTTGGACGCCCGCGCACCGTCGCGCCTAGCGTGTCCGACATGACAAGGAACCGACCCCTCGCACACCGGGCGCTGAGCGCACCGGTGTTCGGTCGTTGTTCCGGCACGGTCGCCGCGCGCCTGTGTTGTTGTCGCTGACGCGTCGTCGCTGACCGTCCTGCCGTGGGGCCCGTGAGCCCCATGCGCCTGCCTGCCTGACGCCCGCTCGGGCCGTCCTCGCCGCATCCCGCCCCCGGGTCGATCCCTTGGCCGGAGTTCCCCCTGCACGCCCTTGCCCGCGTGCGCCCTGCCGTGCACTCACCTGCGCCCACCGTGCACCCCCGTGCACCCATGTCCCGGAGGACAGCCATGCCCGTTGAGTTCATCTCCGCCATCAACGTCAACCCCGCCAACGAGGTCAACGGTCGCCGCGACAGCGCGATCGACCCCACCTACCTGCGTCGGTACGCCCGGATCCTGGAGGAGGGCGGCTTCGACTACTCGTTGGTGCCCTACGGCTCCTCGGGCCACGACCCGTTCACCATCGCCGCCGCGTTCACGCAGGTCACCGAGCATCTGCGTCCGATCGTGGCGCTGCGGCCGAACACGATCTACCCGACGGTCGCCGCCAAGGCCCTGGCCACCCTGGACCAGCTGTCCGACGGCCGCGCGGTGGTGCACTTCATCGCCGGGGGCGACGACCACGAGCAGGCCCGCGAGGGCGACCGGCTGACCAAGGTCGAGCGCTACGCCCGGCAGGAGGAGTACATCCGGATCCTGCGCCGGGTGTGGACCGAGACCGAGCCCTTCGACCACGCGGGGACGTACTACTCCTTCGAGGACTTCGTCTCCCGGGTGCGGCCGGTGCACGGCACCATCCCGGTGTCGGTGGGCGGGTCCTCGGCGGAGGCCTACGCCCAGGGCGGCGCGCTGGCCGACATCTTCGGGCTGTGGGGCGAACCGCTGGCGGACACCCAGCAGCAGATCGACCGGATCGCCGACGCCGCCCGGGCGGCGGGCCGCACCGACACCCCGCGCACCTGGGTCACCTTCCGGCCGATCATCGCGCCGACCGAGGAACTCGCCTGGGAGAAGGCCGAGCGCATCCTGTCGATCCTGCAGGACGGCGGCCGGTCCGGGCTGTGGGTGCAGAAGTCGTCGGGTCAGGCACCGGCGAACGTCGGTTCGCAGCGGCTGTTGGACATCGCCGCCCGGGGTGACCGGCACGACCGCGCGCTGTGGACACCCACCGCGAGCGCCACCGGGGCACGCGGCGCCTCCACCGCCCTGGTGGGCACCCCGGAGACCGTGGCGGCCGCGATCCTGGACTACGTCGATCTGGGTGCCGACCTGATCTCGATCCGGGGCTACGACAACCTGAACGACGCCATCGACTACGGCCGCTACCTGATCCCGCTGGTGCGCGAGGAACTGGCCCACCGGGAGGCGACCGGCGAGCGCGGCCAGGTCGTCGCCCAGCCGCCGCTGGAGTCCGTGGCGGTGTCGGCATGACCGTCGAGGCGCCCGCACTGCCCGACCTGTCGGATGCGGCACTGGCCGAGGTCACGGCCGCCCTGGCCACCACCGCCGAGCAGCACGACCGGACCGCCGAGTTCCCGTGGGCGGGCATCCACACCGTGCACGACGCCGGGCTGCTCACCCTGGGCATCGGCCGCCGCTACGGCGGACCGGGCCTGTCGGCGGTGGACGCGGTGCGGGTGTTCGAGGCCCTCGGTGCCGGCGATCCGGCGGTGGCGCTGATCGTCGCGATGACCGTCGGCCAGCACGCGGCCCAGGACCGCGCACCCTGGTGGCCGGAGCCGCTGTACCGCGAGGTGGTCACCCGCTCGGTGGACGCCCCGGTGCTGCTGAACGCCGTCCGCGCCGAACCCGAGTGGGGCGCACCCGCCCGGGGCGGCCTGCCCGCGACCACGATCCGGCGGGACGGCGACGGCTGGCTGCTGTCCGGCCGCAAGGGGTTCGCCACCGGCTCGGAGGGCCTCGCCTACCACCTGGTGTGGGCGGTCGACCACGACGGTCCGTCCGGCGAACCGGAGCTGGCGCACGCCGTCGTCCCCGGTGACGACCCGGGGGTCCGGGTCGAGCGCACCTGGGACCACCTGGGTCAGCGCGCCACCAGCACCCACGACGTGCACTACACCGATGTGCGGCTGCCGCTGGACCACTTCCGGGGCGTCCCGCGGTCCCAGCTCGCCCGGCAGGACTTCCCCGGCGTGATCGCGCTCGGCCTGCCCGCGCTGTACGTCGGGGTCGGCCGGGCCGCCCAGTCGTTCCTGCACCGGTTCGCCCGGGACCGGGTGCCGACCTCGCTGGGCCGGCCGATCGCCACCACCGAGCACATCCAGCAGACCGCCGGTCAGGTCGAAGCGCTGCTGGTCCAGGCCGAGGAACTGCTGCTCGGCCTGGCGGCCCGGGCCGATGCCGGGGACCCCGCCGTCGCCGCCCGGTTCGGTCTGGCCAAGGTGCTCGCCACCCGCAGCGCCATCGAGGCGGTGCAGACCGCCGTCGCCGCCCTGGGCAATCCCGCCCTGACCCGCCACCACCCGCTGGAGCGACACCTGCGCGACGTGCTCGCCAGCCGCGTCCACCCGCCGCAGGAGGACGCCGCGCTGCTCGCCACCGGCCGCCGCCTGCTCTCCGAGACCCCCTGAGGACACCCGATGACCCGCACCCTGCGCCCGGCGCTGCCCACCCTCGCCCTCGTCGTCGCCCTGTCCGCCTGCTCCACCGCCGGGGCGGCCGACAGCGGCCAGAGCCCGACCGGCGACCCGGTCTCCGGTGGCACCCTCGACGTCGCGTTCTTCCCGGACAACGCCGCCTTCGCCTGCGTCGACCCGTTCCAGACCTACTGGATCGAGCACCGCACGGTGATCAGGAACTTCGCCGACTCGCTGACCGACCAGGACCCGGAGACCGGCGAGCTGGTGCCGTGGCTGGCGACCGACTGGGAGGTCGCCGACGACGGGCTGTCCTACACCTTCGACCTGCGCGACGACGTGACGTTCTCCGACGGCACCGCGTTCACCGCCGAGTCGGTGAAGCTGGCGTTCGACTCCGGTGCCGCCACCCTGGAGCAGCTGCCGACCGCCTACGGCGCGGTGTACCTGGCCGGTTACGACTCCACCGAGGTGGTGGACGACGACACGGTGGTGGTGCACTTCAGCACCCCGAACTCCGCCTTCTTGCAGGGCACCTCGACCACCAACCTGGCGATCCTGGCCGCCTCGTCGTACCAGGCGACCCCGGAGGAGCGCTGCCTCGGGGACGTGGTCGGTTCCGGGCCCTTCGTGCTGGACAGCTACTCCCCCGGCCAGAGCACGGTGCTGACCAAGCGGGACGGCTACGCCTGGGGCTCCGAGCTGCGGGAGAACACCGGCGAGGCGTACCTGGACGGCATCACCTTCACCTACGTGGCGGAGGACAGCGTGCGGGTGGGTCAGCTCACCTCGGACGCCATCGACATCGCCTGGCCGCGCAACCCGATCAGCGAGAACGACACCGCCCTGATCCAGTCCTCCGGTGACACGGTGGTCAGTCGGTCGCTGCCCGGCCCGGCGAACAACTACTACCCGAATGTCGCGGACGGCAAGATCCTGGCCGACGAGCGGGTCCGGCACGCGCTGCAGCAGGCGATCGACCGGGACAGCTACGCCTCGACCATCTTCGGCACCGAGTACCCGTCGGTGACCAGCATCTACGACACCACCACCCCGGCCTACCAGGACCACGGCGACGACCTGGCCTACGACGCCGACGGTGCCGCCGAGCTGCTGGACGAGGCGGGCTGGACGCTCGGGGACGACGGCTACCGGCACAAGGACGGTCAGAAGTTGACCCTCTCGACGCCGGTGATCGCCCAGTTCTCCGCCGGCGACCAGCTGATCCAGGACCAGCTCAAGGCGGTCGGCATCGACCTGGAACTGAACGTGATCACCCAGGCCCAGCGCTCCGAGGTGCTGGCAGCCGGTGACTACGACCTGATCAGCACCTACTACACCCGCGCCGACCCGGGTGTGATCCAGTGGATCATCGACGCCCGGTACGCCGGATCGCAGGCCCAGGCGGTGAACGCCCTGACCCCGGAGCAGACCACCGAGGTGCAGGCACTCCTGGACCAGGGCACCACCACGCTGGACACCACCGCCCGGGCCGAGGTCTACGCCGAGCTCCAGCAGTACTACCTGGACCACGCGCTGGCGTTCCCGACCTTCGAGCGGGTGCAGACCGCCGGCGTGTCGGCCGCGGTGCACGGTTTCCGGTTCACCTCGGAGTCCTTCGGGGACTTCGCCGGCACCTGGATCACCCCGTGACCGCCGCGGCGGTCCTGGCCCCGCCCCGGGTCAGGTCCCTGCGCTGGGGCCCGGCCGGGTACATCACCGGCCGGGTGCTGCAAGCGGTCGGCGTGCTGTGGGCCGCCTACACCGTCACCTTCGCCATCCTCTGGCTGCTGCCCAGCGACCCGCTGGCGATGGTGCTGTCGGCCAACAACGTCGAGCTGGACTCGCTCACCCCGGCCCAGCTCGCCGAGGCCCAGGCACGGTACGGCCTGGACCAGCCGGTGCTCGGGCAGTACTGGTCGATGCTCACCGGGGCACTGCACGGCGATCTGGGCACCTCCACCACCAAGGGCATCCCGGTCACCGAGCTGATCGCCCAGCGCCTGCCCGGCACGCTGCAACTCTCCGGCCTGGCGATCCTGATCGCGCTCGGCGGCGGGGTACTGGTCGCCTGGCTGGCCGCCTCCGTCCGGTGGTCGCCGCTGCGCCTGCTGCTGACCCGGTTGCCGTCCGCCGGGGTGGCGTTCCCGTCGTTCTGGATCGGCCTGCTGCTGATCCAGGTCTTCGCCTTCAGCCTCGGCTGGCTGCCGTCCACCGGGTCGGCGGGCCCGCAGGCGTTGATCCTGCCCGCCGTCACGATGGCGATCCCGACCGGTGCCGCCTTCGCCCAGGTGCTCACCCGCAGCCTCACCGACACGCTGGCCGAGCCGTACATCACCACCGCCACCGCCACCGGATTGAGCCGGGCGGCGGTGATCGGGCGGCACGCGCTGCGCAATGCCGCCCTGCCCACCCTGACCATCCTCGGTCTGCTGGTCGGCGGCACCGTCACCGGCGCGATCGTCACCGAGACGGTGTTCGCCCGGCAGGGGGTGGGCACCCTCGCCCAGGAGTCGGTGCTGAACCAGGACGTCCCCGTGGTGCAGGCGATCGTCGTGCTGGCGGCCGCCGCCTTCGTGCTGGTGAACCTGCTGGTCGACCTGCTCTACCCGCTGCTCGACCCCCGGATCGCGAGGTCACGATGACAACCCTCACCCAGCCCCGGGTCGCCACCGCCGCACCGGTGGTCGACCTGCCCGCCCGCGGCACCACCGGCCGGGCGGCCCGACGCCGGGCCACCGCGCGGGCGCTGCTGCGCCGGCCCGGCTTCCTGATCGCGCTGGCGTTCACCGGCTTCGTGATCCTGTCGGCCCTGGCGCCGACCTGGTTCACCTCGGCCGACCCCTATGCGACGGCACCGGCCGACAAGCTGCTGCCGCCGAGTGCCGCCCACCTGTTCGGCACCGACGAGCTGGGCCGCGACCTGTTCTCCCGGGTGCTGCACGGCGGGGCGCTCACCATCCAGGCCACCGCGCTGGCGATCGGCATCGCGCTGGTCGGCGGACTCGGCCTCGGGGTGCTCAGCGGGTTCGTCGGCGGCTGGGTGGACGCCCTGGTGATGCGGGCGGTGGACGTGCTGCTCGCCATCCCCGGTCTGCTGCTCGCCCTGGCCATCGTGACGGCCGTCGGCTTCGGCACCGTGCCGGTCGCGGTGGCGGTCGGGGTCGGGATCATCCCGGGCTTCGCCCGCACCACCCGCGCCGAGGTGCTGCGGGTCAAGACGCTGCCCTACGTGGAGGCGGCCCGCACCGGCGGCGGCTCCTGGGGCCGGGTGCTGCTGCGGCATGTGCTGCCGAACTCCTGGGGCCCGGTGGCGGTGCTCGCGGTGCTGGACTTCGGCGCGGCGATCATCGCGGTGGCGGCGCTGTCCTTCCTCGGGTTCGGGGCCGAGCCGCCGGCCGCCGAGTGGGGGACGCTGATCTCCGCCGGGCGGAACTACCTAGTGACCAGCCCGTGGCTGAGCCTGCTGCCGGGCCTGTTCGTCGGCCTGCTGGTCCTGGCGTTGAACCACCTGGCCCGCACGGTCGAGGAGGTCGGCCGATGACCGCCGTCGCCCGGCTCACCGGGCTGGAGGTCACCTACGGCCAGCACGCCCCCGCCGTCCGGGGTGTCTCGCTCGACATCGCCCCCGGCGAGGTGCTGGCGGTGGTCGGCGAATCCGGCTCCGGCAAGACCACCACCGCCGCCGCGCTGCTCGGGCTGCTGCCCGCCGCCGGTCGGATCACCGGCGGCCGCATCGAGGTCGACGGCCTGGACGTGACGCATGCCGGTGAGCGGGTGCGCCGGGGGCTGCGCGGCCGGGTGGTCGGTCTGGTGCCGCAGGACCCGATGGTCGGCCTGGACCCGACCCGCCGGGTCGGCAGCCAGCTGGCCGAGGCGGTGCGCCTGCGCGGGGTCCCGCGACGGGCGGCCCAGGTGGAGGTACTGCAGCTGCTGCACGAGGCCGGGGTGGACGATCCCGAGCTGCGTGCCCGGCAGTACCCGCACGAACTGTCCGGCGGGCTGCGGCAGCGGGTGCTGATCGCCCTCGCCCTGGCCGGCAAGCCACGCCTGGTGGTCGCCGACGAACCGACCTCCGCGCTGGACGTGACGGTGCAGCGCCGGATCCTGGACCACCTCACCGGACAGGTCCGGGACACCGGCACCGCGCTGCTGATCATCACCCACGACCTGGCGATGGCCGCCGACCGGGCGGACCGGATCGTGGTGATGCAGGACGGTCGGGTGGTGGAGCACGGGCCTACCGCCACCGTGGTCGAACGCCCGCAGGAGCCGTACACCCGCCGGCTGATCGCCGCGGCACCCGGTCTGCGCGGCTTCCGGCTCCGGGCCGACGACCCGGCCCCCGAGGTGCTTCGGCTCACCGGGGCCACCGTCGACTTCCCCGGCTCGGGCCGGGTGCTGGACGGGGTGGACCTGGCGGTGCAGCGCGGCCGCACCCTGGCGGTGGTCGGTGAGTCGGGTTCCGGCAAGACCACGGCCCTGCGGGTGGCCCTGGGTCTCCAGCGGCTGACCGCCGGTCGGATCGAGCTGGACGGGCAGGACCTCACCGACGCCGGGTGGAAGCAGTGGCGACCGCTGCGCCGCCGGATCCAGCTGGTGCACCAGAACCCGTTCGCCGCCCTGGACCCACGGTTCACCGTGGCCGAGTCGGTGGCCGAACCGCTGGTGTCCTTCGGGATCGGCGACCGCCGCTCGCGCGGCACCCGGGCGGCCGAGCTGATCGAGCGGGTCGGGTTGCCCTCGGACGCCCTGTCCCGGCTGCCGGCCGAACTCTCCGGTGGGCAGCGGCAGCGGGTCGCCATCGCCCGGGCACTGGCACTGGACCCGGAGATCCTGCTGCTGGACGAACCGGTGTCGGCCCTCGACGTGTCGGTGCAGGCGCAGATCCTCGATCTGCTGGCCGAACTGCAACGCGACCTCGGGGTGTCCTACCTGCTGGTCTCGCACGACCTGGCGGTGGTGGCCCAGGTCGCCCACCGGGTCGCCGTGCTGCACCGCGGCCGGTTGGTGGAGTCGGGCCCGACGGCGGAGGTGTTCACCGCGCCGCGGCACGACCGGACCCGCGACCTGCTGGACGCGGTGCCGGGCCGCCTGGCGGTGACCCGATGACCGCCGCCCTCGACCTGGTGCAGCTGCGTTCCTTCGTCGCCATCGCCGACTGCGGTGGCTTCGGCCGGGCGGCGGTCGCGCTGCACCTGAGTCAGCCCACCGTGAGCCAGCACGTGCGCAGCCTGGAACGGCGGCTGCACACCCCCCTGGTCGAACGGCAGGGCCGTGGCACCCGGTTCACCCCGGCCGGCGAGCGCCTGCTGGCCGAGGCACGACGCATCCTCGCGGTGCACGACGACGCCCTGGCCCGGCTGGACGCCGCCGGTCGGCGCACCGTGGTGATCGGCTCCACCGAGACCGCCGCCGACCAGGTGCTGCCCGGACTGCTCACCGCGCTCAAGGACGCCTACCCGGACCGGCCGGTGCAGTTCAGCATCGACCGCTCGACCCAGATGGCCGAGGCGATCGACCGTGGCTCCATCGACGTGGCGGTGCTGCTCGCCCTCGGTCCGCAGACACCGGGCCGCCCGGTCGGCACCCTGCCGCTGCGCTGGTTCGCCCGGCCGGGGCTGTCCCTGGACGACACCGTCCCGCTGGTCGCCTACTCCGAGCCGTGCGGCATGCGGCGGCGGGCGATGACCGAACTCGGCGAGGCCGGCCGTCGGGTCCTGCTGGCGGCCGAGTCCACCAGCCTGGAGGGCGTGATGGCCGCCGCCCGGGCCGGACTCGGGGTGGCGGTGCTGCCCAGCGCCGGGGCGGTGCCCGCCGGGTTGGTGGAGCGCACCGACCTGCCGCCGCTGGGGGTCGCCGCGATCCATCTGGCGGTGCGCCGCGGGCTGGACGTCGACCTGGAAGCCGCCGCGCTCGGCGCCCTCGAGCTCTTCTTCACCACTCTCACCAGGAGCACCGTCCATGACCACTGACCACCTGATCGACGCCGTCGCACTCGACCGCCTGCTCGGTTCCGGTGCGCCGGTCCGGCTGCTCGACGTCCGCTGGACCCTCCCGGTGCCGGACGGCCGACCGGCCTACCGGGCGGGCCACCTGCCCGGGGCGGTCTACGTCGACCTGGACACCGAGCTCGCGGCCCCGCCGTCGCACGCCGGACGCCACCCGCTGCCCGCCATCGAGGACCTGCAGGCGGCGGCCCGCCGCTGGGGTCTGCGGACCGGGGACACCGTGGTGGTCTACGACGACAACGCCGGGCAGTCAGCCGCCCGGGCCTGGTGGCTGCTGCGCTGGGCCGGGGTCGCCGACGTGCGCCTGCTCGACGGCGGACTCGCCGCGTGGCGCGCCGCCGGGCTGGCGGTGAGCCAGGACGATCCGGCCCCGTTGCCCGGCGACGTCACCCTCAGTGCCGGGCACCTGCCCACCCTGGACGCCGACGGTGCGGTGCAGGCGGCACTGCTGCTGGACGCCCGGGCGGCCGAGCGCTACCGCGGGGAGTCCGAGCCGATCGACCCCCGGGCCGGACACATCCCCGGTGCGGTGAGCGCCCCCACCGCAGCGAACGTCACCGCCGACGGCACCTTCCGACCGGTCGCCGAGCTGGCCGCCCGGTTCAGCGCCCTCGGTGCCCGGCCCGGCAGCCCGGCCGGGGTCTACTGCGGCTCCGGGGTCACCGCCGCCCATCAGGCGCTCGCGCTCACCGTCGCCGGGTTCGACCCGGTGCTCTACCCCGGCTCCTGGTCCGCCTGGTCCGCCGATCCCACCCGTCCCGTCGTCCTGGGACCCCACCCCACGGCCGAGGAGGCCCTGCGATGACCGTCACCGATCCCACCACCCCCACCGCCGCCGCCATCCGCACCTGGTCCGAGCCGGAACACCTCGCACCCCGCGGCACCCTGATCCTGGTGGTCGGCCGGGGCGAGACCCCGGAGGTGTACCAGCGCTTCGGCAGCCGGATCGCCGCGGACGCCTACCGGGTGATCGCGGTGGACGACGACCCGAGCGCCCCGGCCACGGCCGCCGCACTGCTGGCCGACCACACCCTGCCCGGGCCCCGCGTCCTGGTGGGGGTGGACGCCGGTGCGCTCACCGCCGTCGAGCTGGTCCGCTCCGGTGCGGCCGCCGATGCTGTGGTCCTGGCCGGGCTGCCGGTGGTCCCCGGTCCGCTGGGTCAGGCCTGGGGCGGCAGCTGGGAGACCGAGATCGCCGCCCGCACCGCCTGCCCGAACCACCGCGGCGTGCTGGCCCGCAGCGCCCGACGAGGTCTCGGCGGCAGCGCCGACACCCTCGTGCTGCCGATCGCGCCGGTCACCCCGGGCGTGCTGGGCGTGCCGACCCTGGCGGTGCACGGGGCCGCCGATCCGATCAGCCCGGCCGCCGACGCGCTGCCGGTGTTGGCAGGGCTCGGCGCGGAGGTCACCGTGGTCACCGACGGGTTGCACGACGTGCTCAACGACGTCCAGCACCGCTCGGTCGCCGCCACCGTGATCCTGTTCCTGGAGCGCCTGCGCTCCGGGTCGACCGTGGTGCGCCCGGCATGACGGTCACCCTGGACGACCTCGCCCCCACGGACCGGTCGGTCGCCGCCCGCACCGCCGCGCACAGCGACAGGTCCGGCTGGTCACCGGGAACGCCGCCGGATGCGGTGGTCCGCCCGGGCAGCATCGCCGAGGTGCAGGCGGTGCTGCGCTGGGCCACCGCCGAGCGGGTCACCGTGGTGCCGCGCGGCGCCGGGACCGGCCTGACCGGGGGCGCCTCGGCCACCGCCGGGCAGGTCGTGCTGGATCTGTCGGGGCTGGACGCCATCGAGTCGATCGACCCGGTCACCCGCACCGCCGTGGTGCAGCCCGGGGTGATCGTGGCCGACCTGGACCGGGCCGCCGCCGCCCACGGCCTGCGCTACGCCCCGGACCCGGGCAGCGTCGCCATCGCCAGCATCGGCGGCACCATCGCCACCAATGCCGGCGGGCTGCGCTGCGCCCGGCACGGCGGCACCCGGGAGGCGGTGCTGGGCCTGGACGTGGTGCTGGCCGACGGCGAGCTGCTGCGCACCGGCACCGCCGGGCCGCGCAGCGTCACCGGATACGACCTGACCTCCCTGTTCGTGGGTTCGGAGGGGACGCTCGGGATCGTGGTCCGGGCCACCGTCCGGCTGCAACCGCTGCCGGTGTCCACCGCCACCGTCGCCGCCCTGTTCCCCGATGTCGCCACCGCCGCCGCGGCCGCGCTGACCATCCCGGCCGCGGACACCTTGGAGCTGCTGGACGGCGCCACGCTGGCCGCCGTGGACCCGGTGCTGGCCACCGACGGAGCCGCCTTCCTGCTGATCCAGTTGGAAGGACCCTCCGCCCTCGCCGAGGCCGCCGCCCTCGCCGACCGGATCCGGCCCACGGCGGTGCGGGTGGACATCACCGACGACCCCGCTCGCTCCGAGCGCCTGATCGCGACCCGCCGGGGTGCGCTGCCCGCGGTGCAACGACTCGGGCGGGTGCTGATCGAGGACGTCTCGGTGCCCCGGACAGCACTCGCCGAGACGCTGGCCGGGATCGCCGCGATCTCCGACAGCACCGGGGTCCCGGTGTTCACCTTCGCCCATGCCGGCGCCGGGGTGATCCACCCCCTGGTGCTCACCGACGACGGGGCCGTCACCCCTCGGGTGCAGGAGACCGTGGACGCCATCGTGGCGCTGGCGCTGCGCCTCGGCGGCACTCTCAGCGGCGAACACGGGATCGGCGTCCTGAAGCGCCGCTGGCTGGCCGACGAGCTGGACCCGGTCGCCCGCACCACCCTGCACCGGATCAAGGACGCACTCGACCCGGCCGGGGTGCTCAACCCCGGCAAGGCGATCTGAGAGGACCGAACCATGACCACCGTCGTCACCCTGATCGGCAATCCCCGCCCCGGCTCGCGCACCGCCGGTGCCGCCGACACCACCGCCGCCTTCCTCGCCAACCGCCTCGACCTGACACCGGGCGACTCGATCGACCTCAGCGGCCTGGCCGCCGACTTGTTCGCCGCCGAGCACCCCCGTGCCGACGTCGCCCTACGCAGCGCCGCCGACGCGGGGGTCCTGGTCGTCGCCACCCCGGTGCACAAGGCGTCCTTCACCGGACTGCTCAAGGCGTTCCTCGACCTCTACGGCCCCCGTGGCCTCGCCGGGGTCGTCGCCGTCCCGCTGGTGGTGCCCGGCGACCCGGGCCACGCCCTGGTCGGCGAGGCCCACCTGCGCCCGGTGCTGGTCGAGCTGGGGGCGATCGTGCCCACCCGTTCCCTGGTGGTCACCGCCGGACAGCTGACCGCCATCGACGACCAGCTCGCCGCCTGGTGGGCGACCGAGGAACCGGCGCTGCGCCGGACCGTGACCGTGGAGGCGATCCGATGACCACCCTGCACCAGCTGGAGGCCGACCTGATCGAGCAGGACGAGCCGCAGCTCACCCCGGAGCAGTACAAGACGGTGTTCCGGCAGCACGCCGCCGGGGTCGCCGTGGTGACACTGCTGGACGACGCCGGTCCGGTCGGCTTCACCGCCACCTCGGTCATCTCGGTCTCGGCGTCCCCGCCGCTGCTGGCGTTCAGCATCGACTCCGGCTCCTCGTCCTGGCCCGCGCTGTCCCGGGCGAAGACCCTGGTGGTGAGCTTCCTGGCGCACGACCAGGCGGCGCTCTCCGGCAGGTTCGCCGCCCGGGGGGTGGACAGGTTCGCCGAGGGTGGCTGGTCGCAGCTGCCCACCGGTGAGCCGGTGCTGGACGGCGTGCAGTCCTGGGTGCGGGGACGGGTGGTGCAGCGCACCCCGGTGGGCACCAGCTTCCTGGTCTCGGTGCGAGCGCTGGACCATGCCACCCGCCCGGAGGCCGAGCCGCTGGTGTACCGGGATCGGGCGTACTACGCGCTCACGCCGCAGGACTGACCAGCCACTGGCCACCGACCGATGAGCGAACGCGGCCACCCGCCGCAGGGGTGGATCAGTCCGCGCCGGCGACTAGCTGGAATGATTCTCATTACGTGCTAAGTTCCTTCCCACCACATCGACCCACCTGGGAAGGAGTCGGCGCGGCCCGTCCGCGCCCTCAACCATGAACACCCGCACCCGACCCTTCGCCGCCCTCGGCGCCGGCCTCACCGCCGCCCTGCTGCTGGCCGCCTGCGGACAGTCCGACGACACCACGACCGCCGCCGCGACCACCACCCCCGAGCCGACCGCCACCGCGCAGGAGTCGGCCAGCCTCAAGCCGCGCCTGGTCCTCACCTACGACGGCGGCATCCAGGTCCTCGACGCCACCACCCTGGACCTGGTCGCCGACCTGGAGCTGGACGGCTTCAACCGGGTCAACCCGGCCGGCGACGGTCGGCACGTGCTGGTGTCCACCGCGGGAGGCTTCCAGGTGCTCGACGCCGGGACCTGGGGTCAGGCACACGGCGACCACTCGCACTTCTTCACCGCCGACCCGACCCTCACCGACCTCACCTACAGCGCCGAGACCCCCGGCCACGTCGTCGTGCACGAGGGCCGGACCGCCCTGTTCGACGACGGCACCGGCCAGGTCACCGTCGTCGACTCCGCGGCGATCGCCGATCCCGACGCCGAGCGGCGCGAGTTCACCACCCCCGAGGCGCACCACGGCGTCGCGGTGGAACTGCACGACGGCAGCGTCGTGGTCTCCGAGGGCGACGAGGACGCCCGCACCGGCATCCGACTGCTGGCCGCCGACGGCATCGAGACCGCCGTGAACGACCAGTGCCCCGGCGTGCACGGTGAGGCGATGGCCGCCGAGGAGACCGTGGTGATCGGCTGCGAGGACGGCGCCCTGGTGGTCGCCGACGGGCAGATCACCAAGGTCACCAGCCCGGACGCCTACGGCCGGATCGGCAACCAGGCCGGCTCCGAGGAGTCCCCGGTCGTGCTCGGCGACTACAAGTCCGACCCGGACGCCGAGCTGGAGCGCCCGACCCGGGTCAGCCTGATCGACACCCGAACGGCGGCCCTGACCCTGGTCGACCTGCCGTCCTCCTACACCTTCCGCTCGCTGGCCCGCGGCGACGACGGTGAGGCCCTGGTGCTCGGCACCGACGGCAACCTGCACGTGATCGACCCGGAGACCGGCACCCTGGTCCGATCCATGCCGGTGCTGGACGCGTGGGAGGAGCCGGAGAATTGGCAGGAGCCGCGCCCGGCGATCCGGGTGCACGAGGGCACCGCCTACATCACCGACCCGGCGAACGACCGACTGCTGGCCGTCGATGTGCTCACCGGCGAGGTCTGGAACACCACCGACCTGTCGGTCACCCCGAACGAGCTGACCGTCGCCACCGGCGAGGGCGCCGCGCACGGGGCCGACCACGAGGACCACGACCACGAGGACCACGAGCACTGAGTCCGACACGACGACGGCCCGACCCCGCATCCACCGCGGGGCCGGGCCGTCGTCGTTGCGCTCAGTGCGAGCGCAGTGCCTCGATCAGCTCGTCCTTCTTCATCTCCGAACGGCCCTCGATGTCCAGTTCGGCCGCCCGCTTGCGCAGGTCGTCGACCGTCCAGTCGTCGTAGGACCCGGACTCGCCGCCCTTCTTGCCCACGTCGCTGCGTCCTCGCGCCGCGGCGGCGTTGGCGATCCGGGCCGACTTCTCCTTGCTGTTCCCCTCGTCCCGGAGCTCCTCGTAGAGCTCCTTGTCCTTGACGCTGGGACCGGGATCGCGTTCCGGCATGGTGAGCCTCCTTCGGGTGTCCCTGTCGACTGTGCGCCGGAGCGCGGCGCCTCGCATCCCGGCGCGGGCAGCCCACCGTCCTGGCAGCACACCCGTCCGGGCGGGACACCCGTCGGGAACGGCTCAGCCGTCCAGGAACCGGCGGACCGCCTCCACCACCAGCGCGTGGTCCTCCGCCTGCGGCAGCCCAGAGACCGTGACCACGCCGACGACGCCGACCCCCTCGACGTGCACCGGGAACGCCCCGCCGTGCGCCGCGTACTCCTGCACCGACAGCCCCTGCTTCTCCGCGAAGGTGGTCCCCGCCGCCCGGTGCCGGAGACCGGCCAGGAAGGAGGAGGTGCCGAAGCGTTCCACCACCCGGGTCTTGCGCTCGATCCAGCTGTCGTTGTCCGGGGTCGTGCCCGGCCGTGCGGCGTGGAACAGCTGCTGACGGCCGCGGCGGATGTCCACCGTGACCGCCAGCTGCCGCCCGGCGGCGAGGGCGACCAGCAGGCAGCCCAGCTCCCAGGCGTCGTCATTCGTGAAGGTCGCGAACCGCAGCTCGCGCTCCTGTGCTTCCACCTCCGCCACCAGGCGGCTCAGGTCCTCGCTCATCCCGCCAGCATGTCAGCCCCGGCGGCGCGCCCGCAGCACGGCATCGGCCACCTCGTGCTGACGGCCCGCGTGCTCCTCCGTCCGGGGCCGTGACTCGGCGACCTCGATCTGCCACTCGTCCGGATCCAGCAGCGCCGCCACCTGCTCCGCGGTGACGAACCAGTCCTCCAGAGCGCCCAGGCCGTCCCGCAGGTGCCGGTCGTGCGGGTGATGGCCGACGATCAGCAGCGTGCCCCCCGGTGCCACCGCCGCGGCCATCCGGCGGAACAGGTCGTCCCGGATACCGGGCTCCGGGTGCAGGAAGTGCGAGGTCACCAGGTCGTAGCGCCGTCCGTCGTCCCATTCCCCGACATCGGCGCGCTCGGTGCGGACCGCCACGCCCTGCTCGGCCGCGAGCGCCGCCACCTTGTCCAGGGCGCCCTGCGCGATGTCGACCGCCGTCACGTCCCAGCCGCGCGTCGCCAGCCACACCGCGTCCCCGCCCTCGCCGGCACCGATGTCCGCGGCGGTTCCCGGGGTCAGGGTCGCCGCCTCGGTCTCCAGCACCCGGTTCGGCCGCCCGGACCAGACCCGCTCGGTTCCGGCGTACCGGTCCTCCCAGTAGTCCCGGCCGGTGGGCGGACGGTGCATCGCGCGGGTGGTGTCCTCCTCGATCAGCTCCATGTTCAGCATCGCCGCGGCCATCTGCCCTTCGGCTGCCGCGACCACCACCTGCGCACTGAGGTCGGTCACGTTGCCCGCCGCACGCACCCCCGGCACCACCGTCTGGCCGCGATCACCGGTCGGCAGGAAGCTCGATCCGGGGAACGGCCCCTCCTCGGCGACCAGTCCCAGCCCGTCGAGTCCGTCCAGACGCGGGCGCATCGGCGCACCGGTGGCGATCACCTCGGCCTCCAGCACCCGACCGGAGGCCAACCGGATCCCGGTGACCGCATCCGCCTCGACCAGCACCTCGGCCGGGGCATCCTCGACGACGGTGATCCCCAGCGCCGCGAGCTTCGCCCGGTCGTCGGCCTCGGGGGTGGTCGGGGTGACCCAGGTCAGCGCGGCGGTCCAGTTCCGCCAGAGCAGTGCCTGGTGCATCGAGCCGAGCAGCACGATCCGCCGGTCGCGCACCTCCCAGCCGTGGCAGTACGGGCAGTGCACCACGTCCCGGCCCCAGCGAGCGCGCAAGCCGTCGACCTCCGGCAGCTCGTCGACCAGCCCGGTGGCGACCAGCACCCGGCGAGCCCGGACCTCGGCCCCGCCGTCCAGGGTGGCGAGGAAGCCGTTGCCCTCTGGCACAGCCGCCGTCACCCGCCCGTGATGCAGCCGCACCCCGTAGCCCTCGACCTCGGCGCGACCGCGCGCCAGCAGGTCGGCCGGGGGCAGCCCGTCGTGCCCCAGGAAGCCGTGCATGTGCGCCGCCGGGGCGTTGCGCGGTTCCCCGGCGTCCACCACCAGCACCGACCGTCGGGCCCGCCCCAGGGTCAGCGCACCGCTCAGCCCGGCCGCGCCGCCCCCGATCACCAGGACGTCCACCTCGTGCATCTCTCGCTCCGTTCGTCGTGGACCTGGAGCGTCCCGCCCGAAGCGTCCGCTTGACAACATCTGTTGCCGGTTCGGCAAACTGGGCGGGTGACCGACGACGACACCCCGATCCTGGACGGGGTCGGCCCCCGGCTGCGCGCCCTCCGGCAGAGCGCGGGCGCGACCCTGGCCGACCTGTCCGCGACCACCGGCATCTCGGTCAGCACGCTGTCCCGGCTGGAGTCGGGGCAGCGCCGACCCACCCTGGAGCTGCTGCTTCCCCTGGCCCGCGCCCACCAGGTCCCGCTCGACGACCTGGTGCCCGACGCCGACACCGGCGACCCGCGGGTCCATCCACGCCCCACCGTGCGGCACGGCGTCACGTTCCTGCCGCTCACCCGCCGCCCGGGCGGGGTGCAGGCGTACAAGATGATCATGCCCGGCGCCGACCCGGCCGCACCGCCGCGGGAGCTGCGGGTGCACGAGGGGTATGAATGGCTCTACGTGCTCTCCGGCGCGATCCGGCTGCGGCTCGGCGACCACGACATCACGCTCGGCCCCGGTGAGGTCGCCGAATTCGACACCCGCACTCCGCACCTGATCGACAACGCGCTCACCACCCCGACCGAGACCCTCGCCCTGTTCGGCCCGCAGGGCGAGCGGATGCACGTCCGCGCCCGACCCAAGAAGCCGAGCGCCTAGGGCTCAGCCGAGCACCAGCACCCCGGCCAGCACGCACAGCGGCGCCAGCCACAGCCCTTGCACCAGCAGCCCGCGCACCGGCACATGGGTCAGCATCCGACGGCACCGCTGCCACCACAGCACCGTCGCCAGCGACGCCCACGGGGTGAGCAACGGCCCGGCCCCCACCCCGATCAGCACCGCCGCCAACCGGGTCGGATCGCCGCCCGCCGCCGGTTCCACCACCAGGTAGCCCGGCAGGTTGTTCAGCAGGTTCGCCGCCCCGGTCGCCAGCCCCGCCAGCACCAGCAGCGGCCCGGTGCCGGTCCCGTCCGGCGCCAGCCCCGCCACCCAGTCACCCAGCCCGCGCACCTGCGCCGTCTCCACCGCGACGAACAGCCCGCCGACCACCAGCAGCATCCGCCACGGCACCAGCTGTCCGACCGGGGTCGGCAGCCCGCCGCGCCGCCAGGCACCCACCACCAGCAGCGCCACCGCCGCGATCCCGGCCACCGCCCACACCGGCAGCCCGGCGACGAAGCCGACCGCCATCACGCCGACCACCGCCGCCGTCACACCCAGCAGCACCCGGTCCGGCGGCACGTACCGCTCCCCGGCCTCGAACCCGCCGCGCAACCGGTCCCGGCCCCGGACCGCCAACACCACCACGGTCACCGCGACCACCACCAGCGCCGGCAGCCACATCACCCCGAGGTAGCTCACCCCCGCCGCCGCGAACCGGTGATCGGCCAGCAGATTGGTCAGGTTCGACACCGGCAGCAGCAGCGACGCCGTGTTCGCCAGCGCCACCACGGTCAGGGCGTAGAACACCGCCGTCCGCTCGTCGCCACCGCCCACCCGGCGCCCGGCCCGGATCGCCAACGGGGTCAGCAGCACCGCCGTCGTGTCCAACGACAACACCACCGTCGAGGCGACCGCCACCAGCACCAGCAGCGCCCACAGCGCCCAGCGTCGCCCCCGGGCCAACCGCGCCGCACCGTCGGTCGCCGCATCGAACAGCCCCGCCACCGCGCAGCACTCGGCGACGATCGTCAGCGCCGCCACGAAGCCCAGCACCGGCAGCACCCGCCCCGCGAGCGCCTCCGCGTCCGACCCCGGCAGCAGCCCACTGACCAGCAACCCGGCCGCCACGACCACGGCCACCGCCCACCAGGGCACCCGACGCAACACACTCAGCACCCGCCGACTGTAGGGCCGTCGCCCGGGACCGGCGCACCGACCGACTGTCGTTCACCCGGGATCGCCCGGGCGCGCCCGTCAGTCCAGCAACCCCCGCTCCAGCGCCGGCGCCAGCACCGGCGTCAGCGGCAGCCGCGGGATCAGCGTCGCCTGCACCGCGTGGTACAGGTCCGCCTTGCCCGCCCATACGGTCCGGGACACCCGGTTGTCGGTGCCCAGCTCGTGCCACCAGGACCCGCCGACCCGGTCGATCAGGAACTCCTCCGCGTAGTCCCACCAGGTGGCGTACCACCGCTCGAAGCGCGCGTCCCCGGTGGCGGCGTGCAGCGCGGCCGCAGCGGCGATCCCCTCAGCGACCACCCAGTGCATCCGCTCGCGCACCACCGGCTGCCCGGACCAGTCCACGGTGTACACGAAGCCCGGCGCGCCGTCGACGTCCCAGCCCTCGCGCACGGCGGCGTCGAACAGCGCGATCGCGTCGTCCAGCATCCAGGCCGGCGCGACCACCCCGGCAGCGGTGATCGCCGCGCGGGCGTGCAGGGTGAGCCGGGCCCACTCCAGCCAGTGCCCGATGGTGGCGCCGTAGGGCCGGAACGGGTGTGCCGGGGTGTCGGCGTTGTACTCCAGGTCGGCGTTCCAGTCGGTGTCGAAGTGCTCGGGGATCCGCCAGGAGTTCCCGCGCGCGAAGTCGTGCACCACCCGGGTGATCATCCGGACGGCCCGGTCCAGCCAGATCCGCTCGCCGGTCACGTCGGCGGCCGCCAGGTACGCCTCCACGGTGTGCATGGTGGCGTTCACCCCGCGGTAGGGGTCGAGGGTGCTGAACGACCGGTCCCAGGACTCGACGACCATCCCGGCCTCCTCGTCCCAGAACCGCTGCTCGGAGACGGTGAGCGCCTCGCGCAGCAGCTCCGCCGCACCGGGCCGCCCGGCCGCGGTCGCCGAGGCCGATGCCAGCACCACGAAGGCGTGCGGGTACGCGCCCTTGGCGTCGTCCGTCGGCCCGTCCGGCCCCGCCTCGGTGAACCAGCCGCCGTGCTCGGCGTCCCGGAACAGTCCGGTGAGCGCTGCCAGCCCGTGGTCGACCAGCGGCGCGCAGCCGGGCCGACCGAGCAGGGTGCCGAGGGCATACACATGGGTCATCCGACAGGTGATCCACAGCTCGGCCGGACCGCCCTGCGGCGACCCGTCGTCGTCGAGCCGGGTGAAACCTCCGGCGGGGTCGGCGGCCCCACGCCCGAAGGCGAGCAACCGGTCGGTCTCGGACTCCAGCCAGCGATGATGCGCGGGCGCCGTCAGCCACGTCATGGCGTTCACCCTAGTCCGGTGAGCGTTTCGCCACGTTGACAGCGCCGACGCAGCCGCCAGACTGGTGATACCACCGGCTCGACCGGTGCTCTCGCCCCCCTGCCCGTGACCCGCCCTGGAGCATCGTGTCCCCTACCACCGCGCGCCCGAGCAGCACCCTCGACGGCATGACCGCCGTCCTGTTCGACCTGGACGGTGTGCTGACCCCGACCGCCGTCGTGCACATGCATGCCTGGGCCCGGTTGTTCACCCCGGTGCTCGACCAGCACGGCGTCGCCCCCTACTCCGACGCCGACTACTTCGCGTTCATCGACGGCAAGCCCCGGTACGACGGGGTGCGCAGCCTGCTGACCAGCCGAGGCATCGACCTGCCCTGGGGCGACCCGACCGACGCTCCGGAGGCGGAGACCGTGTGCGGTCTGGGCAACCGGAAGAACGCGGTGTTCACCGAGGTGCTGCGCACCGAGGGCGTGACCCCGTACCCGGGCTCGGTCGCCCTGGTGGACGCGCTGATCGCCGACGGCCGACGGGTCGCCGTGGTGTCCTCCTCCCGCAACGCGGTGCCGGTGCTGGCAGCCGCCGGTCTGACCGACCGGTTCCCGGTGGTGGTCGACGGCCTGGTCGCCGCCGCACGGCACCTGCCCGGCAAGCCCGCCCCCGACACCTACCTGGATGCCGCCGCCCAGCTCGGCGTGCCGGCCGCCCAGGCCGTCGTGGTCGAGGACGCGGAGTCCGGGGTCGCCTCCGGCCGGGCCGGCGACTTCGGCCTGGTGGTCGGAGTGGACCGGGGCGCCGGGGCCGAGACCCTGATCGCACACGGCGCCGACCTGGTGGTCGACGACCTGGCCGAACTGCTCGAAGGAAGCACCTCCCTGTGAACCCCTCCTCCCTGTTCACCCCCGACCCCATCGATCGGCACCGGTTCCCGCCGGATGCCTGGGGCCTGCGCGAGACCCGTTACGACGCCGGCGACCTGGGCCGCACCGAGACCCTGTTCGCGGTGGCCAACGGGTACCTCGGCATGCGCGGCAACGTCGAGGAGGGCCGCGACTCCTTCGCCCACGGCACCTTCATCAACGGCTTCCACGAGACCTGGCCGATCCGGCACGCCGAGGAGGCCTACGGCTTCGCCCGGGTGGGCCAGACCATCGTCAACGTGCCGGACGCCAAGGTCCTGCGGCTGTACGTCGACGACGAGCCGCTGCTGCTCACCGTCGCCGACCTGCACCAGTACGAGCGCACCCTGGACTTCCGGGACGGGGTGCTGCGGCGTGAGCTGATCTGGCAGACCCCCTCGGGCAAGACGGTCCGGGTGCGCAGCCGCCGCATGGTCTCCTTCACCGAACGGCACCTGGCGGTGATGACCTACGAGGTCACCCTGCTGGACGCCGACGCCCCGATCGTGGTCTCCAGCCAGATGCTCAACCGGCAGGACGGCCAGGACGAGTACCACGTGCGCGCCGCCGCGATGGGTGAGGGCTTCGACCCGCGCAAGGCCGAGACGCTCGCCGACCGGGTGCTGGTGCCGAGCCTGCACTGGGCCAAGGACGGTCGCTACGTGCTGGGCTACCGGGTCGCCGACTCCGGCATGACCCTCGCCGTGGCCGCCGATCACACCATCGAGACCGAGAACTCCTTCGAGGAGCGGACGATGGTGGAGGAGGACCTGGCCAAGCACGTCTACCGGATCGACGCCAAGCAGGGGCAGACCGTCACCATCACCAAGGCGGTGACCTACCACTCCTCGCGGGGCGTCCCGGCGAAGGAGCTGGTCGACCGCTGCCGTCGCACCCTGGACCGGGTGCAGGCCGAGGGCATCGAGCAGCAGTTCGCCGAGCAGCGGTGCTGGCTGGACGACTTCTGGGCGCGCAGCGACGTCGAGGTGCCCGGTCAGCCCGAGCTGCAGCAGGCGGTCCGGTGGAACCTGTTCCAGATCGCGCAGGCCACCGCCCGCGCCGAGGGCAACGGCATCCCGGCCAAGGGCCTGACCGGTTCCGGCTATTCGGGTCACTACTTCTGGGACACCGAGATCTACGTCCTGCCGTTCCTGACCTACACCTCGCCGCGGATCGCCCGGAACGCCCTGCGGTTCCGGTACACGATGCTGGACGACGCCCGGAAGCGGGCCGCCGAGCTGAACCAGAACGGCGCGCTGTTCCCGTGGCGGACGATCAACGGCGAGGAGGCCAGCGCCTACTACGCCGCCGGGACCGCGCAGTACCACATCGACGCGGACATCGCCCATGCCGTCAAGCAGTACGTCGCCGCGACCGGGGACGAGGGCTTCCTGGCCCGCGAGGCGGTCGACATCCTGGTGGAGACCGCGCGGATGTGGGCCGATCTGGGCTTCTGGCGCGGGCACAACGGTGACAGCAGCTTCCACATCCACGGCGTGACCGGCCCGGACGAGTACACCACCGTGGTGAACGACAACCTGTTCACCAACGTGATGGCCCGGGCGAACCTGCGCGCCGCCGTGGACGCGGTGACCCGGCTGGCCCAGGACGACCCGGGCTCGCACGCGGCGCTGATGGAGCGGCTGCACCTGACCCAGGACGAGCTGGACGAGTTCGCCCGGGCCGCCGAGCGGATGGCGATCCCCTTCGACGACCGGCTCGGCATCCACCCGCAGGACGCCCAGTTCCTGGAGAAGGAACTGTGGGACCTGGCGAACACCGACCCGTCCAAGCGCCCGCTGCTGCTCTACTACCACCCGCTGGTGATCTACCGGTTCCAAGTGCTCAAGCAGGCCGACGTCGTGCTGGCGCTCTTCCTCCAGGGCGACCAGTTCACCGCGGAGCAGAAGCTGGCCGACTTCGACTACTACGACCCGCTGACCACCGGTGACTCCACGCTGTCAGCGGTCGTCCAGTCGATCATCGCCTCCGAGGTCGGCTACCAGGAGCTCGCGCTGCGGTACTTCACCTCGGCCGCCTACGTGGACCTGGCCGACCTGCACCACAACACCTCGGACGGGGTGCACGTCGCCTCTCTGGGTGGGGTGTGGAGCGCACTGGCCTGCGGCTTCGGCGGCATGCGGGACCATGGCGGCGTCATCTCCCTCGACCCGCGACTGCCCGAGGTGTGGGACGGGTTGACCTTCCGGATCACGATCCGCGGCACCCGGGTGCGGGTCGACGTCCGGCACACCGAGCTGCGGCTCACCGTGGAGGACGGCGACCAGGCGAACCTCGTGGTGCGGGACCGTCCGGTCACCGTCCGCGCCGGCGAGCCGGTCACCATCGCCCTGGCACCGGCCCCGCGCCTGATCGGCACGCCGACGGTGCGGGACATCGAGGGCAGCCGCCGCGCCGACGGCACGGTCATCACCGCCAGCGTGCCGGACCACCCGGCCATCGCCGTCACACCGCCGGGGAGCTGACGCCTCAGCCTGAGCACAGCCCCGTCGGCCTACAGTCGGCCGATGGACCGCGCCCAGATCTTCGCCCTGATCGCCGGGGCCGTCATGATCACCGCGATCTGCCGTCGCAAGGGGTGGCCCGCGCCCCTGGTGCTGGTCGCTGCCGGTCTGGTGGTCTCGGCGATCCCCGGCGTGCCCGAGTACGACATCGACCCCGAGCTGATCCTGGAGTTCGTCCTGCCGCCGCTGCTGTTCTCGGCGGCCCGGTCGTCGTCGTACCAGGACATGCGGCGGTCGCTGAACTCGATCGTCCGGCTCGGGGTCGGCCTGGTAGTGGTGTCGGCGGTGGCGGTCGCCTTCGTCGCCTGGGCACTGGTGCCGGAACTGCCGTTCGCCGCCGCCCTGGTGCTCGGCGCCGTGGTCGCCCCGCCGGATGCGGTGGCCGCGACGGCGGTGGGACGCAAGCTGGGTCTGCCGCGTCGGCTGATGACGGTGCTGTCCGGCGAGAGCCTGATCAACGACGCCACCTCGCTCACCCTGTACAAGGTGGCGCTGGCCGGGGTCGCCTCCGGCGCCTGGGCCTGGTCGGCCGGGCTGGAGACCTTCGCGCTGGCGGTGCTGGTCGGCGTCTCGCTCGGCCTGGTGATCGGCGGGGTGGTGCACGCCCTGCGGCTGCGCTTCGACGACTCGGTGGTGTCGTCCACGGTCGCGCTGCTCACCCCGTTCGCCTGCTACTGGGGCGCCGAGCACCTGGGGGGCTCCGGCGTCCTGGCGGTGGTCGCCGCCGGGCTCTACCTCGGCCACACCGCCCCGCGCGCCGGGTACGCGACCCGGCTGGTGCAGGACCCGATCTGGGAGACCCTGGACCTGCTGCTGGAGTCCTTCACCTTCGCCCTGATCGGGGTGCAGCTGCCCTGGCTGATCGCCGACGTGCGCGCGTCGAACGAGGGCCTGCGCCCCGCCCTGGTACTGGCCGTCGCGGTGTTCGGCACCGTGCTCCTGGTCCGGCCGCTGTACGTCTTCGCCACCACCTGGGTGGACAACCTGCGCCTGCCCGGATCACACCGGGAGACCTCGGACTCGCTCTCGGTGAAGGAGTCCGCGGTGGTGTCCTGGGCCGGGATGCGCGGGGTGGTCACCCTGGCCGCGGCCGCGGCGATCCCCGCCGTCGCCGATGCCACGGACTTCCCCGACCGGGCGACCCTGCAGCTGGTCGCCTACAGCATCGCGATCGGCACCCTGCTGCTGCAGGGCCTGAGCCTGCCCTGGCTGATCCGGCTGCTCGGGGTGCGGTCCGAGGACGCCGTCCGGGACCGTGCCCAGGAGGCCCAGCTGCGGATGGCCACCGGCCGCGCCGCCCAGCAGGTGATCGAGGAGCGGCGCCGCCGGTGGGAACCGACCCTCGGGGCCGCCCGCGCCACCGTGCTGACCCGGGGGCTGGCCGAGGGCATCGCCCGCCGTGAGCGGGCCACCGTCGTGATGCTCGACCCGACGATCGCCAGCGACGAGGATCTGGCCAAGGTCAGCACCGACCGCAGCCGAGCCCTGCAGGACCTGCGCCGGGACGTGGTCGCCGCCCAGCGCGCGGTGCTGATCGAGGAGCGCGACGCCGGGCACGTCGACGAGGTGGTGATCCGCCAGGTGCTGCGCGAACTGGACCTGGAGGACGAATCACTGGACGCCGCGCCGATCAACCGGATCTAGCCGTCTGCGCATAGCGCCCGAACCGGACAGCGCGCCCGGGCCCAAGGTCCGTGGGACGTGTGACCCAGACTTTGTGAATGCAGTCACGTAGTCTCGTTCTCACGAGGTCACCGTCGCCCTCACCCCATTCCATCGGATACACCCGGGAGTCCCGCGTGACCACCACCACGAGCACTGACACCGGCGTCGCCGCTGCCATCGACCAGCTGGTCGCAGGCGCCACCAAGGCACTGGCGGAGTACGCACGTTTCACTCAGGAGGACGTCGACCGCCTGGTGAAGAAGGCAGCCGTCGCCGCCCTCGACCAGCACGGCCACCTCGCCGAGCTCGCCGTCCAGGAGACCGGACGCGGCGTCTTCGAGGACAAGGCCGTCAAGAACATCTTCGCCTGCGAGCACGTCACCAACTCGATGTCCGCCCTCAAGACCGTCGGCGTGATCAACGAGGACGAGATCAACGGCATCACCGAGATCGCCGAGCCGGTCGGCGTCATCTGCGCCATGACCCCGGTGACCAACCCGACCTCCACCGCGATCTTCAAGTCGCTGATCGCGCTGAAGACCCGCAACCCGATCATCTTCGCCTTCCACCCGAACGCGCAGCAGTCGTCGGTGGCGGCGGCGAAGGTCGTCCGGGACGCGGCGATCGCCGCCGGCGCCCCCGAGCACTGCATCCAGTGGGTCGAGGCGCCGTCGATGGAGGCCACCAGCACCCTGATGAACCACCCCGGGGTCTCCACCATCCTGGCCACCGGCGGCAACGCGATGGTGAAGGCGGCGTACTCCTGCGGCAAGCCCGCCCTGGGTGTCGGCGCCGGCAACGTCCCGGCCTACATCGAGAAGTCGGCCAAGCTGAAGCGCGCCGTCAACGACGTGGTGCTGAGCAAGTCCTTCGACAACGGCATGATCTGCGCCTCCGAGCAGGCCGTCATCATCGACGACGAGATCTACGACACCGCACTGGCCGAGTTCGCCGTGCTGCACGCCTACCGGGTCTCCAAGAAGGAGAAGGCGCTGCTGGAGAAGTTCATCTTCGGGGTCGAGGCCAAGGGCAAGAACTGCGCCGACGCCAAGCTGAACCCGACCGTGGTCGGCAAGTCCCCGCAGTGGATCGCCGAGCAGGCGGGCTTCACCGTCCCGGCCGACACCTCGATCATCCTGGCCGAGGTCACCGGGGTCGGCCCGCACGAGCCGCTCACCCGGGAGAAGCTGTGCCCGGTGCTCGCCGTGCTGCGCGCCACCAGCACCGAGCAGGGCATCCAGCTCGCCGAGCAGATGGTCGAGTTCGACGGCCTGGGTCACTCGGCCGCGATCCACACCCAGGACGAGGCCCTGACCGTCGAGTACGGCCGCCGGGTCAAGGCGATCCGCGTGATCTGCAACGCCCCGTCGTCGCTGGGCGGCATCGGCGACATCTACAACGCCTTCATCCCGTCGCTGACCCTGGGCTGCGGCTCCTACGGCCACAACTCGGTGTCGAACAACGTGTCGGCGATCAACCTGGTGAACATCAAGCGAGTGGGCCGGAGGAACAACAACTTGCAGTGGTTCAAGGTCCCGGCCAAGACGTACTTCGAGCCGAACGCGATCCGTTACCTCTCCGACATGGCCGACGTCGAGCGCGTCACCATCGTCACCGACTCCACGATGACCACCCTCGGCTTCGTCGACAAGGTGCTCGACGTGCTGAACCGCCGGTCCAACAAGGTCTCGGTCCAGATCATCGACCAGGTCGAGCCGGAGCCCTCCGTGCAGACCGTGCAGGCAGGCGCCGCCCAGATGCGGCACTTCCGCCCGGACACGATCATCGCCCTCGGCGGTGGCTCCCCGATGGACGCCGCCAAGGTGATGTGGCTGCTGTACGAGCACCCGGAGATCGTGTTCAGCGACCTCAAGCAGAAGTTCTTCGACGTCCGCAAGCGGGCGTTCAAGTTCCCGGTGCTCGGTGACCTGGCCAAGCTGGTCTGCATCCCGACCACCTCGGGCACCGGCGCCGAGGTCACCCCGTTCGCGGTGATCTCCGACCCGGAGGCGGGCAAGAAGTACCCGCTGGCCGACTACGCCCTGACCCCGACCGTGGCGATCATCGACCCGGTGCTCACCTCGAAGATGCCGCGCTCGCTGGCGGCGGACTCCGGCTTCGACGCCCTGACCCACGCCACCGAGGCATTCGTCGCGGTCTACGCCAACGACTTCACCGACGGCATGGCGCTGCAGGCGATCCGGCTGATCTTCGACAACCTGGCCCAGTCGGTGAACGGCGACCCGGCCGACCCGGAGACCAAGGCGGCCCGGGAGAAGATGCACAACGCCGGCACCATCGCCGGGATGGCCTTCGGCAACGCGTTCCTCGGGATCGTGCACGCGATGGCCCACGTGATCGGCTCCACCTTCCACCTGGTGCACGGCCGGACCAACGCGACCCTGCTGCCGCACGTGATCCGGTACAACGGCCAGATCCCGACCAAGCTCACCAGCTGGCCGAAGTACGAGCACTACGTCGCCCCGGAGCGGTTCCAGCAGATCGCCCAGATGCTGGGCCTGCCGGCCGAGACCCCGGAGCAGGGCGTCGAGTCCTACGCCCTGGCCATCGAGGCGCTGCGGGCCAAGGTCGGCATCCCGAACTCCTTCCAGGCCCAGGGCGTGGACGAGCAGGACTTCCTGTCCCGCCTGGACGAGGTGGCGATGGGTGCCTACGAGGACCAGTGCGCCCCGGCCAACCCGCGGATGCCGATGCGCGAGGACATGAAGGACATCATGACCGCCGCGTACTACGGCACCTCGGTCGAGGAGGTGAAGGCCCGCAAGGTGGCCCCCGCCGCCGAGTGAGTCGTCCGACCACGGGTCGCCCACGGTGACCCGACGACCAGTGCCCCGTCCGCTGCGGCAAGCGGACGGGGCACTGCTGCGTCCCAGGTCCTGCCCAGGGCGGGATGTCACACTGACGCCATGCGACGCACCCCTGCCGCCCTCGCCCTGACCGTCCTGCCGCTGGCCGGCCTGCTCCTGGTGGGCTGCGCCGAGGCCCGGGACGCCGTGGACCAGGCCCAGTCGGCCGTCGAATCCGCCGGTGCCACCGTGGATCAGCTCGGTGAGCTCGCCGACCGGGCGGCCGCCGCCATCGACGACGCCGGTGCCACCCTCAACGACGCCCGGGAGCGGGTCAGCGGCACCACCGCCGCCGCCCAGGACGCGGTGACCCGCGCCGGGACCGCCCTGGACGAGGCCGATGCCGCCGTGGACGCCGCCGCGGCCGATGGTTCCGCCGCCGCCCAGGACCAGCTCGCCCAGGCCCAGACCGACCTGGAGGAGGCTCGCAGCGCGCTGGACGCCGCCGCCGGATCGGTGGACGGCGCGACCGCCGAGGCCCTGCAGGCGCTCTCCGACAAGCTGGAACAGGTCGCCGGGGACGTGCAGTCGGCGCAGAACTGAGAATCGCCCGCGCGGAATCCTTGTCGCTCGGCACCGTCCTGCCGATCCGTGGGGTATGGCGACCCATCGCACCACCCTCCGCAAGCGGCAGCACGCCGCCTGGTGGGTGGTGTGCGCGTGGTCGTCGATCCTGATCCTGGTGCTGATCGGACTGCTCGCGGCCGCGGGGCTGTGACCGGCTACCCTCGGCGGGGATGAGCACCCACGACCTGCCCTCCGGGCGCTGGCGCGACGTCGCCCACGCCACCGGCCTGCTCGGCGACGACGGCACGCCCCGCGCCACGATCTTCGCCGAGATGTCCGCCCTCGCCGCCCGCACCGGGGCGATCAACCTCGGCCAGGGCTTCCCGGATGTGGACGGCCCGGAGTCGGTCAAGCGGGTGGCCGCCGAGGCGATCGCCGCCGGGGCCAACCAGTACCCGCCCGGCCCCGGCATCCCGGAGCTGCGCGCGGCGGTCGCCTCGCACCAGGAGCGGCACTACGGCCTGCATGTCGACCCGGACCGCGAGGTGCTGATCACCACCGGTGCCACCGAGGCGCTGGCGGCGAGCATCCTCGCGCTGGCCGGACCGGGTGACGAGGTGCTCACCCTCGAGCCGTTCTACGACTCCTACGCCGCGGTGATCGCGCTGGCCGGTGCCCGGCACACCACGGTGCCGTTGCGGGCGACCGCGGACGGGTTCCGCCTGGACCCGGACGAGCTGGACGCCGCGGTCACCGACCGCACCCGGATCATCCTGGTGAACACCCCGCACAATCCGACCGGCGCCGTCCTGACCGCCGAGGAACTGCGTCGGGTGGTCGCGGCCGCGCACCGGCACGACGCGCTGATCCTCACCGACGAGGTCTACGAGCACCTGGTCTACGACGGACTGCGGCACATCCCGGTCGCGACCCTGCCCGGAGCCGCCGAGCGCACGCTGACCGTGTCCTCGGCGGGCAAGACGTTCTCCTTCACCGGGTGGAAGATCGGCTGGCTCACCGGACCGGCGGCCCTGGTCGACGCCGTGCGGACCGTCAAGCAGTTCCTCACCTTCACCACCGGCGCCCCCTTCCAGCCCGCGATCGCGCACGCCCTCGCCCTGGAGACGCTCACCGATCCGGATTCCGGCTGGATCGCCGGCCTGACCGCGTCGTTGGCGGCCCGCCGTGACCTGCTCAGCGCCGGACTCGCGGATGCCGGGTTCACCGTGGTCCCGGCCCGGGGCACCTACTTCGTGATCGCCGACGCCGCCCCGCTCGGGGTGGACGACGCCGCGGTGTTCAGCCGGGAGCTGCCGGAGCGCGCCGGGGTGGTCGGCGTCCCGGTCAGCGCGTTCACCCGGGCCCCCGGCCTGCTCCGGTCGGCGGTGCGGTTCACCTACGTCAAGCAGGAGGCGGTGCTGCACGAGGCGGTGCGTCGCCTGGCAGAGTTGCGGCCATGACCACCTTCGTCGACCTCCCCGCCGGGCACCCGCTGTGGTCCGAGGCGCTGCCGGTGTTGCAGGAGCTGCGGCCGGAGCTGACCGCCGAGCAGCTGGAGCAGGTGCTGGCCGAGGGCACGCCGCAGGGGTTGCGCTTCACCGCCGCGGTCGACGACGGGGCGGTGCGCGCGGTGGCCGGGTGGCGGGTGCTGGCGAACACGCACGCCCTGCGCAAGCTCTACGTCGACGACCTCAGCACGGCCGCCGACGCCCGGTCCCGCGGTTACGGCTCGGCGCTGCTCGGTGAGCTCGCCCGTCGTGGCCGCGCGCTCGGCTGCACCCGCCTCGACCTGGACTCCGGCGTCCAGCGGTTCGACGCCCACCGGTTCTACCTGCGCGAGCGGCTGCACATCTCCTCGCACCACTTCGTCTTGCCGCTGGACTGACCGGCACCAGGCGACCCGAGGCGCACGCCGGGCGGTCGCGCTAGACCGCGTGCGACCAGCCGCCCCGCCGGTACGCCGGGGTCGCCAGCGCGAGCACCAACAGCGCGGTGACCGCCGCGCCGAACATCACCGTGCCCATCGCCGGGGCGTCCTCACCGAGCAGACCGACCAGCGGGCTGACCAGACCGGCCACCCCCGCCTGGCAGGCACCGATGAAGGCGGCAGCGGTCCCGGCGCGCTCACCGTGCCGGGACAGCGCGATCGCCGAGGCGTTCGGCGGGATGAAGTTCAGCACCGTCAGCAGCAGGAACAGCACCGCCAGCAGGCCGAACAGCCCGCCGACGTCCGTCAGCACCAGGGCGAGCAGCACCGCCGTGAGGGCGACGCAGGCGGGCAGCGCCGCGCGGATGATCCGGATCGGCGCGACCTTGCGCACCAGGGCCGCGTTGATCTGCGCGCCACCGACCAGGCCCAGCCCGTTCACCGCGAAGATCAGCGCGAACTGGTTGGCGCTCAGGTCGAAGCCCTCGCGCAGCACGAACGGCGATCCGACCACGTAGCTCATCAGCACCGCCTGGCCCAGGCCGGGCATCACGGCCAGCGCCACGAAGTGCCGGTCCCGGACCAGCACCCGGTAGCCGCGCCAGGCACCGCCCACCGACCCGATCCGGCGCTCGGCCGGCAGGGTCTCCGGCAGCCGGGCCAGCACGACGAACCACAGCACCACGCCGTAGAGCGCGAGCGCGCCGAAGACCGCCCGCCATCCCCACTGCCCGGCGATCAGCCCGCCGACCGAGGGGGCGAACAGCGGCGCCACCCCGATCACCAACATCAGCCGGGACAGCAGCCGGGAGGCGTCCGGCCCGACGAACCGGTCCCGGATCACCGCCATCGCGACCACCGTGGCCGAGGCGTTGAAGAAGCCCTGGGCCGCCCGGAGCACGATCAGCGGCACGATCGCCGGGGAGATCGCGCACAGCACCGAGGTCAGCACGTGCAGCGCCACCCCGACCAGCACCGGGAGCCGGCGGCCGAAGCGGTCGGACAGCGGGCCGACCACCAGCTGGCCGACCGCGCCGCCGACCATCATGCAGGTGATGGTGAGCTGCGCCATCGTCCCGCTGGTGTGCAGGTCGCGGGCCACATCCGGCAGGGAGGGCAGGTAGATGTCGGTGGAGATCGCCGGGAGGGCGGTCATCACACCGAGCATGAGGACGTACTTGGCGGTGTTCCGACTGACGGGGGTGTGGGAGTTCATCTCGTCCGCCATGGTCCCACGGCGTCCAGGGGGTCAGCGAATCGATTCGACCCGGACCGGTGCCATCCGGCCGATGCCCGCCAGCTCGCGCTCCGGCAGCTCGGTGAGCCGCATCCCCGGCTCGCCCGCCAGCAGCCGCGCGGTCGCCGGGTCCGTCAGCACCGTGGACGGTTCGGCGATGTCGGTCAGCCGCGCCGCCACGTTCACCGACGGCCCGAACACGTCACCGAACCGGGAGAGCACCCGGCCCCACACCACGCTCACCCGGACCGGCGTGACACCGCGAGCACCCTCGGCCAGACCGCCGACCGCCCGCTCCCGCTCCACGTCCAGGTCACCGCCGAGCACCCGGGCCAGTTCGGTCGCCACCGTGGCGCCGGTGCGGATGTCGTCGGCCACGAACAGCACCGCGTCGCCGATGGTCTTCACCACCCGCCCGCCGGTCGCCGTCACCACGTCCCGGACCACCGTCTCGAAGCGCTGCACGAAGTCCGACAGGTCGGTGGACCCGAGCCCGGCGGTGCGCCGGGTGAAGGACACCATGTCCGCGAAGCCGACCGCCCGGGCCAGCGGCAGCGCGGTCGGATCGGTCTCCCCCGTCCCGCCGTCGGCGAACTCCACCGCGTACCGGCTCGCGATCGACGCCAGCTGTCGGCGGTAGGAGTGCACCAGCTGATCCACCAGCACCGGGGCCAGCTCGTCCAGCTCGTCCAGCACCGCGCGCCGGGCCGCCGGGTCGTCCAGCCCGCGCCGGGTCGCCATGTCCTCGACCAGCGCCTCGACCTGCCACAGCGCGAGCCGGTCGCCGGTGTGCCCCAGCGCACGGGTCAGGGAGATCATCGTGTGCTGATCGACCTTGCCGTCCCGCAGCAGCGCCATCGTGCGCTCCACCGCCTCGGCGTCGGCGTCGGTGAACGCCACGTCGTCGGCGTCGGGGTGCGGCAGCCCCAGGGTGCGCCAGTACAGCCGGACCAGGTCCAGCTCGACACCGGAGCGCTCGGCCAGGTCACGCAGGGTGAGGGTGCGCTGGCCCCCGAGCAACGCGGCATCCAGCCGAGCGGCCCGTTGGGTGGAGGTCGTAGCGTCGGTCACGCGGTGGAGCCTAGTTCACCGCGCGGGCGGACGTGACGCAGGTCACCCGCGCTGAGCGACGCGGTGCCGGTCGGGGTCTCCACCAGCAGGGAGCCGTCGGCGGCGATCCCGGTGGCGCGGCCGGTGAGCCGATCACCCCCGGGCCGCTCGGCCTCGATCTCCAGGCCCAGGGTCACGCAGCGCTCGCGCACCTGATGCTCGGCAGCCGGGTCGCGGGGCGCGGCGACCAGGGACATCACCTGCTGGACGACCGCGATCAGCAGGGCCGTGCGGTCCACGCCGACGACGCCCGCCGTGCGCAGCGACCCGGCGTGCGGCACCGGCAGCTCGGCGGTGTCCTGGTCGACATTGATCCCGATCCCGACGATCAGCGCGTCCCCGGCCGCCTCGGTCAGGATGCCGACCGCCTTGCGCCACGGCCCCCAGCCCGGCACCGACTCCGTGGCGGGCAGCAGGACGTCGTTCGGCCACTTGATCCCCGCCCGCAATCCGGCCACCTCCTCGATGCCGCGGGCCACCGCCAACCCGGTGAGCAGCGGCAACCAACCCCAGTCGGCGCGCTCGCGCTCCGGCCGCACCGCGAGGGAGAGGGTCAGCGCCGCACCGCGCGGGGTCTGCCAGCCGTGCCCGGCCCGCCCGCGTCCCGCCTGCTGGTGTTCGACGCTCAGCAACACCGGCCCGGTCCACGGTCGGTCGCGCAGCAGCTCGCGCAGCTCGGTGTTGGTCGACCCGGCCTCGTCCCGCAGCACGAGGCCGCCGGTGATCGTCGGTGCCAGCCGCGCGGTCAGCGCGGCGGTGTCCAGTGGTGTGCGCGTGGCAGGCGACCCGGTCATGCTGCTCATTGTGGCAATCCCACAGGTCGGTCCGGTCAGCCCTGCATCGGGAACGCACTGACCGACGACCGAGGTCGAACTACTCTCGTGCGGGTGACCGAGCCCACCGCGCCCATGACGCACCCCGTGCCACGCGGCACCGCCGCCAAGCTGGCCGACCTCGCCGACCGACAGCGCCGGGCGGTGACCGAGCCGGAGGAGACCGCCGCCGCCAAGCAGCACGCCCGGGGCAAGCGCACCGCCCGGGAGCGGATCGAGTCGCTGCTCGACCCGGGGTCGTTCACCGAGATCGACGCCTTCGTGCGGCACCGGTCGACGAACTTCGGCCTGGACGCCAAGCGGATCCCCGGCGACGGCGTGGTCGTCGGCCACGGCACCGTCGACGGTCGGCCGGTCGCCGTCTACTCCCAGGACTTCACCGTCTTCGGCGGCAGCCTGGGCGAGGTGCACGGCCAGAAGATCACCAAGGTGATGGACCTGGCGCTCCGCACCGGGGTCCCGCTGATCGGCATCTCGGACGGCGGTGGCGCCCGGATCCAGGAGGGCGTGGCCGGACTGACCCAGTTCGCCGAGATCTTCCGCCGGAACGTGGCCGCCTCCGGGGTGATCCCGCAGATCAGCCTGATCCTCGGCCCGTCGGCGGGCGGCGCCGTCTACTCCCCCGCGCTGACCGACTTCATCGTGATGGCCGACGGCACCTCGAACATGTTCATCACCGGCCCGGACGTCATCCGCGCCGTCACCGGTGAGGACGTCGGCTTCGAGGAACTGGGCGGCGCGACCACCCACAACACCCGGTCCGGCGTCGCGCACTACCTGGCTCACGACGAGGACGACGCGCTGGACTACGTGCGCCAGCTGGTCGGCTACCTGCCGCAGAACAACCTCTCCGACCCGCCCGCCTGGCCGGTGGAGGACGCCGACGACGCCACCGAGGTCACCGACGCCGACCGGGAACTGGACACCCTGATCCCGGACTCGGACAACCAGCCCTACGACATGCGCACCGTGGTCGAGCACGTGCTGGACGAGGGCGAGCTGCTGGAGGTGCAGCCGCTGTTCGCCCGCAACGTGCTGATCGGCTTCGGCCGGGTCGAGGGCCATTCGGTCGGCATCGTCGCCAACCAGCCGCTCACCATGGCCGGGACCCTGGACATCGACGCCGCGGAGAAGGCGGCCCGGTTCGTGCGCACCTGCGACGCCTTCAACATCCCGGTGCTGACCTTCGTCGACGTGCCCGGCTTCCTGCCCGGCACCGACCAGGAGTGGAACGGCATCATCCGCCGCGGCGCGAAGCTGATCTACGCCTACGCGGAGGCCACCGTCCCGCTGGTCACCGTCATCACCCGCAAGGCGTACGGTGGCGCGTACATCGTGATGGGGTCCAAGCAGCTCGGCGCCGACGTGAACCTCGCCTGGCCGACCGCGCAGATCGCCGTGATGGGGGCAGGTGGTGCGGTGAACATCCTCCAGCGTGGCGCACTGAAGCAGGTCGCCGAGGCCGGCGGTGACGTCGAGGCCGAGCGGGCCCGCCTCACCAGCGAGTACGAGGAGGCCATCGTGAATCCCTGGGACGCCGCCGACCGCGGCTACGTGGACGCGGTGATCGCCCCCGCCGACACCCGGTCGCAGATCGTGCGCTCGCTGCGACTGCTGCGCACCAAGCGCGCCGAGCTGCCCGCCAAGAAGCACGGGAACATCCCGCTGTGACCGAGTCCCACGACCAGAGCCCGCTGTCCGGGGTCGACGCCGCACAGTTCCACCACCTGGTGGACCAGCTGGCGGCCCGCCTGCACAGCTATGTGGACACCGCCGTCGGGGTCCGCGCCGAGTTCGGCTCCACCGAGGCGGACGAGGACCCCCGGGTGCTCGCGCTGGAGACCGAGGTCGGTGGGCTGAACGCCCAGCTCTACGACCTGCTGCACCAGCAGCTCGGCTTGCACCCGGAGCTGACCGGGATGATCTGGGAGGGCGACGAGCCGGTCTCGCACGACCCCGACCGCCGGGTGTCCGTGGACGAGTTCCACCTCGGCTTCGTGATCGGGCTGCCGCCGGAGCCGACCGACCAGACCGCGGAGGCGGCCCTCGGGCTGATCGACGACGGCGGTGCCGACCTGGTCGAGCGGCTGATCGAGGCCGGGTTCACCGTCCAGGAGTGGGGCAGCGCCCGCGGTGGCCCGGTGGGCTTCGACGACGAGGACGACGACACCGACGAGGACGGCGACCGATGACCGACCTGCCGCACGTGCGCGTGGTGCGCGGCACGCCGGACGACGTCGAACTCGCCGCCCTGGTCGCCGGACTGGTCGCCGCGAGCGCCGGCGGCGCCGATCCGGAGCCGGAGCCGGTGACGCCCAGTGCCTGGTCGGACCGGTCGCGCTCGCTCCGGGGCGGCCGTGGCCGGTGGCAGCCGGGTCCGACCGCCTGGCGGTGGAGCGGGCGTTAAAGTCGGACGGGTGAACCCTCGTCCCCAGACAGCGATCGACCGGATCGCCGACGCCTACGTCCAGACCCTCGCCGCCCTCGACCCGGAGGGTGCCACCGCCCTCGGCATCCCGGGCCACGACGACGAGATGACCGACCACTCCCCGGCCGGGCTCCAGGCCCGCGCCGACGCCGCCCGGCAGACGCTGCGCGAGCTGGACGCCGCCACCCCCGCCGACGACACCGACACGGTGACGCTCGCCGCGATGCGCGAACGCCTCGGCCTGGAGCTGGAGCTGCACGAGGCCGGTGAGCTGCAGCGCGAGCTGAACAACATCGCCTCCCCGGTGCAGGGCATGCGCGACGTCTTCGACCTGATGCCCACCGAGGGCACCGAGGCCTGGGCGACCATCGCCCGTCGACTGTCCGGGGTGCCGCAGGCGGCCGCCGGGTACGTCGAGTCGCTGCGCGCCGCCGCCGCCCGGGGCGACGTCCCGGCCATCCGCCAGGTGCGCGAGGCCATCGAGCAGGCCGAGGAGCTGGCGAACCCGGCCACCTCCTTCTTCACCCAGTACATCGACGGCGAGCAGGCCCACGCCGCCGTGGCCCAGGACGCGGCGCTGGCCGGTGCCCTCGACCAGGGAGCCAAGGCCGCCCGGGGGGCGTACGCCGAGCTGGCGTCGTTCCTCAAGGACGAGCTGGCCGCCCAGGCACCCGAGCAGGACGCCGTCGGCCGCGACCGCTACGCGCTCTGGTCCCGCTACTTCGTCGGTGCCACCGTGGACCTGGAGGAGACCTACCAGTGGGGCCTGGAGGAACTGGCCCGGGTGGTCGCCGAGCAGGAGCAGGTCGCCGCCGAGATCGCCGGACCGGGTGCCACCGTCGAGCAGGCGGTCGCCGCCCTGGACGCCGACCCGGCCCGCCGCCTGGAGGGCACCGCCGCGCTGCAGGAGTGGATGCAGCGCACCGCCGACGAGGCGATCACCGCCCTGGACGGCACGCACTTCACCATCGCCGAGCCGCTGCACGCCATCGAGTGCATGATCGCCCCGACCCAGAACGGCGGCATCTACTACACCGGCCCGAGCGACGACTTCAGCCGTCCCGGTCGGATGTGGTGGTCGGTGCCGCCGGGCGTCACCACCTTCAACACCTGGCGGGAGAAGACCACCGTCTACCACGAGGGCGTGCCGGGGCATCACCTGCAGATCGCCCAGGCGGTGTACCAGCGCGAGCAGCTGAACTCCTGGCGTCGGCTGGCCTGCTGGGTCTCCGGCCACGGCGAGGGCTGGGCGCTGTACTCCGAGCGCCTGATGGCCGACCTCGGCTTCCTGGACGACGCCGGTGACCGGCTCGGCATGCTGGACGGCCAGCGGATGCGCGCCGCTCGCGTCGTCCTCGACCTCGGCGTGCACCTGGGTCTGCCCGCCCCCGCCGAGTGGGGTGGCGGCACCTGGGACGCCGACAAGGCGTGGGAGTTCCTCAAGGCCAACGTGAACATGGACGAGGGCTTCATCCGGTTCGAGCTGAACCGCTACCTGGGCTGGCCGGGCCAGGCACCGTCCTACAAGATCGGCCAGCGGATCTGGGAGCAGACCCGGGACGCGGTGGCCGCCCGCGAGGGTGCCGCCTTCGACCTGCGCAGCTTCCACGAGCGGGCGCTGAACCTCGGCGCGCTGCCGCTGGACGTGCTGCGGGACACCCTGGCCTGAGTGCCGGACATGACGAAGCCCCCACCGGCCGATCCGGTGGGGGCTTCGTCATGTGTCAACCGATCAGCGACGGCCCGTACTTGAACAGGACCATCGCCGCGAACAGCACCAGCCACGCGATGGTGAGGTACCAGTCGGTTCCGGCCGCGACCAGGTCCCGCGCCCACTGGCCGATCCGCAGGTGCCCGTCCCGGATGTTCCACCGGGTCAGCCCGGCGAACACCAGCGTGGTGGTCACCGTGATCAGCAAGCACCACGGGCAGAGCACCCCGATGACGAAGTAGGCCTGCAGGAACAGCCAGTACGCGAAGAACAGCGCGATCGTGTAGAGCAGCTGCGTGCCGAGCATGAACCAGCGCGGGAAGCGCACCCGGCCGATGGCGGCGACCGCGATGGTGATCACCACGACCTCGAAGGCGATCCCGAGGAAGGCGTTCGGGAAGCCGAGCAGGTTCGCCTGCCAGGTCTTGGCGACCGTCCCGCAGGAGATGACGGCGTTCAGGTCGCAGCCGAGGACCGTGTCCGGGTCCTTGGCGATCCGCCACGCCTCGATCGACAGCACGAAGGACGTGAACAGGCCGATCGCGCCGGAGATCGCCATCTCGATCGCGGTCCGGCGGCGCCAGCGGTAGCGGCTCTCGGAGGCGGGGTCGTCGTCGACGATCAGGGCCTCGGGCCGGTCGTCGGTCAGCTCGTCGTCGGTCACAGCGGTCATGGTCGCACCCTCCCCTGGGGAATCCCGGACAATCGTGGCGGATCGCTCGGCCCGCACGCGCCGGACGAATGTCCTGACTGCGCCTAGGCTCGCCGCGTGGACCTGCTGCTCGCCTCCGCCTCCCCCGCCCGCCGCGCCACCCTGCGGTCCGCAGGGATCGACCCCACCGTCGCCGTCTCCGCCGTGGACGAGCCCGCCGTGCTGGCGGCCGCCGGACAGGTCGCCCCGGCCGAGGCCGTCCTGCTGCTGGCCCGGGCCAAGGCCCGCGACGTGGCCGCCGGGTACCCGGACGCCCTGGTGCTGGGCTGCGACTCGATGCTGGAGCTGGGCGGCCAGGTCCTCGGCAAGCCGGTCGACGCCGCCGACGCGGTCCGGCGCTGGCAGGAGATGCGCGGCAGGTCGGCGGTGCTGCACACCGGGCACTGGCTGATCCGCGGTGAGACCCAGCTCGGTGCCACCAGTTCGACCACGGTGCACTTCGCCGAGGTCTCCGACGCCGAGATCACCGCCTACGTCGCCACCGGTGAGCCGCTGCACGTCGCCGGGGCCTTCACCGTCGACGGGCTCGGCGGGGCGTTCGTCACCGGCATCGAGGGCGACCATCACGGGGTGGTCGGGCTCAGCCTGCCGCTGCTGCGCGAGCTGCTCGGGCGGCTCGGACTGTCCATCACCGACCTGTGGAACCACGTCAGCTGAGGAATCCGACAAGGCGGGTCCGGGGGCACTTGGACGGTTCTGCCAGAGTTCGTCACCGGTGCCGCGCCGGGTCGCCCTCCGGGGGTGGGCGCGCGTTACCGTGAGCCGTGCCCCGTATCTCCAAGGTGCTGATCGCCAACCGTGGTGAGATCGCCGTCCGTGTCGCCCGTGCCTGCCGTGACGCCGGCCTCGCCTCCGTCGCCGTCTACGCCGACCCCGACCGCGAGGCGCAGCACGTGCGTCTGGCCGACGAGGCGTACGCGTTGGACGGCGCCCGCGCGGCCGAGACCTACCTGGACATCGCGAAGCTGCTGGACGTCGCCCGCCGTTCCGGTGCCGACGCCGTGCACCCCGGCTACGGCTTCCTGTCCGAGAACGCGGAGTTCGCGCAGGCGGTGATCGACGCGGGTCTGACCTGGATCGGGCCGCCCCCCGCCGCGATCATGTCGCTCGGTGACAAGGTGAGCGCCCGGCACATCGCCCAGCGCGCCGGTGCCCCGCTGGTCGCCGGGACCCCGGACCCGGTCTCCGGGGCGGCCGAGGTGCACGCCTTCGTCGCCGAACACGGCCTGCCGGTCGCCATCAAGGCCGCCTTCGGCGGTGGCGGTCGTGGCCTCAAGGTCGCCCGCACCTCGGAGGAGATCGACGAGCTCTACGACTCCGCCGTCCGGGAGGCCACCGCCGCCTTCGGCCGCGGCGAGTGCTTCGTGGAGCGGTACCTCGACCGGCCCCGGCACGTGGAGACCCAGTGCCTCGCCGACGAGCACGGCACCGTCGTCGTGGTCTCCACCCGTGACTGCTCCCTGCAGCGCCGGCACCAGAAGCTGGTCGAGGAGGCGCCCGCGCCCTACCTGACCGACGACCAGCGCGCCCGCCTGGTCGAGTCCTCCCAGGCGATCCTGCGCGAGGCCGGCTACGTCGGCGCCGGGACCTGCGAGTTCCTGGTCGCGGTGGACGGCACCATCTCCTTCCTGGAGGTCAACACCCGCCTGCAGGTCGAGCACCCGGTCACCGAGGAGATCAGCGGCATCGACCTGGTGCGCGAGCAGTTCCGGATCGCCGCCGGTGAGCCCCTGGGCTACGACCACGTCGAGACCCGCGGCCACTCCTTCGAGTTCCGGATCAACGGTGAGGACCCGGCGGCGAACTTCCTGCCGTCGCCCGGCCGGATCAGCACGCTGCGGCTGCCCAGCGGCCCGGGGGTGCGCGCCGACTTCGGCGTGATCGAGGGCGACTCCGTCTCCGGTGCCTTCGACTCGATGATCGGCAAGCTGGTCGTCACCGGTGCCACCCGCGCCCAGGCCGCCCAGCGCGCCCGCCGCGCCCTGGCCGAGATGGAGGTGGCCGGCATCCCGACCGTGCTGCCCTTCCACCGCGCGGTGATGGACTCCGAGGCCTTCGTGCCCGCCGACGAGGGCACGCCGTTCAGCGTGCACACCCGGTGGATCGAGACCGAGTTCGTCGACCAGCTCGCGGCCCTCGCCGAGGCAGCGCCGACCACCGGCACCGCGTCCGAGGAGGAGGACGAACCGACCGAGCTGGAGCGGGTCGTCGTCGAGGTCGGCGGCAAGCGGCTGGAGGTCGTGCTGCCCGCCGCGCTGGCCGCCCGCGCCGGTCGCCGCGCCGCACCGAAGCGTCCGGCAGCGCGCCGCTCCGGTGCCCGGGCCGCCGCCGGCGTCTCCGGCACCAGCCTCACCTCGCCGATGCAGGGCACCATCGTGAAGGTCGCGGTCGCCGACGGCGCCGAGGTCGCCGAGGGTGACCTGATCGTCGTCCTGGAGGCGATGAAGATGGAGCAGCAGCTGGTCGCGCACAAGGCCGGCACCGTCTCCGGGTTGAGCGCGGCGGTCGGTGCGACCGTGGGTGCCGGCGCGGTGATCTGCGACATCGCATGACCCCTCGACCCGGCGACGGCTGGGTGGACTGCCGCTGCGGCCACCGGCACTGGGGGCTGCACGGCGCCGCCGGTCTGCTGCTGGTGCGCCCGGGACCGGAACCGGCCGTGGTGCTGCAACACCGGTCGGAGTGGACCCACCAGGGCGGCACCTGGGGCATCCCGGGCGGTGCGCGCGAACCGCAGGAGTCCGCCGCCCAGGGTGCCCTGCGGGAGGCCGCCGAGGAAGCCGGGATCGACCCCACCGTCGTCCAAGTCGTCGATGAGCGGGTGCTCGACCACGTCGACTGGAGCTACACCACCGTGCTCGCCGTGCTGACGGTGGCGGACCTCGACGTGCGTCCCACCGATGCGGAGAGCGCCGAGATCCGCTGGGTGCCGCTGGACCAGGTCGAGCAGCGCCCGCTGCTGCCCGCCTTCGGCACCGCCTGGCCCGCACTCCGGCAGCGGATCGAGGACCTGCTCGCCTGAGCCGACGGTAGGTTGCTCCGGTGAGCACACCCGAGGTCGATTCGACTCAACCGCCCGACGCCGGGATCGCCACCCGGGTCGGCCTGGTCGCGCTGGTCACCCTGCTGGCCATCGACGCGATCCGGGCCTCCGGGCCGGTGCTGGACCGCGCGTTCGCCGTCGGCACCCTGCCGGTCGCGCTCACCGCGGTGGGCACCTACCTGCTGGCACCGGGACTGTTCGCCGCGCTCTGGCTCCGCGCCACCCGCGGCTCCGCCGTGCTGGTCGCGGTCACCGCCGCCGGCATCGCCCGGCTCGCCGCGCAGCTGCTCACCGACCAGGCGCGCGTCGTCGCCGGGCTGCTCACCGCCGCGCTGGCGGTCACCGCCCTGGTGCTCACCGTCGCCCGCGCCTCCGGCCGCACCGCCGGGGGTCGACAGGCCGCGATCGGCATCCTGCTCGGCGTGGGACTCTCGGTGGGGATCCAGACCGTCCTGCGCACCTGGGATCCGCTGTGGCACCCAGGGCTCAGCGGCATCGCGTGGGCACTGCTCCTGGTGCTCCCGGCGATCGGTCTGGGCGTGCTCACCCGAGCCGAGACCTCCGAGGGCCGACCCCGCCGGACCTGGGCGCTCGGCCCCGCGCTGGCCCTGATCCTGATGGTGCTGGCCAATCCGGCCTTCGTCGCCGCGCAGTCCGGGGTCGCCCTGGTGCCCGCCGCCGCCGTCCTGATCCTCGCCGCGGCCGGGACCGTCTGGGTGTTGCTGGTCCCCGACGTCCTGACCCCGGTGATCCGCGTGCTCTGCGCCGTCGCCCTGCCGATCCTGATCGCCTTGGCGTTCATGCTGCCGGATGTGGTGGCGCTGATCGCCGCCGGCCTCGCCCAGATCGCCACCGGCGTGGTGCTCGCCGGGTCGCTCAGCACCCGGCGCCCGGCACCCCCCGGCATCGCCCGCACCGCCATCGCCACCTCCGGGGTCGGCGGCCTCCTGGTCGTGATCCTGCTGGTCTACCTGCTCGACTACGACCTCCCGCTCGGCATCGACAACGCCTGGATCGTGGTCGCCGGTGCCGTCCTGCTCGCCCTCTCCGGTCTGCGGCGCACCACCCCCGGCATCGACCCCTCCACCGGCGAAGGCCCGGTCGCCCCGCCGCTGCGGGCCAACGCCCTGCGCCTGCTGGTGCTGCCCTCGGTGCTGCTGCTCCTGGTCGGCTGGTGGCGGCCCTGGGCGCCGGACGTCACCGTCACCCAGGACGACGGCCTGCGGATCATGGACTGGAACCTGCACTACGGCGTCGCCCCGGACACCCGGGTCGACCTGGAGCAGATCGCGCGCACCATCGAGGCGCAGCAGCCCGATGTGGTCGCCCTGCAGGAGGTCTCCCGTGGCTGGGTGCTCGGCGGCGGCGCCGACATGGCGACCTGGCTCGCCGAACGCCTCGACATGCACGTCGCCTTCGCCCCGGCCGCCGACCGCCAGTTCGGCAACGTCCTGCTGTCCCGCACCCCGCTCACCGACGTCCAGGTGATCGAGCTGCCCTACGGCGACGGGCCGCAGCAGCGCTCCGCCCTGACCGCGCTGGTCACCACCGACGACGGCACCTCCGTGCGCGTCACCAGCGTGCACCTGCAACACCGGGACCGGAACACCGACACCCGGCTCGCGCAGCTGGACACCCTGCTCGCGGCCCTCCCCGAGGACGGGCCGCAGGTGATCGCCGGCGATTTCAACGCCGAACCGGGGTGGGCTGAACCCGAGCTGCTGCTCGACCAGGGCTGGACCAGCGCCGTCGACGACGCCGGTGATCCGGACGCACGCACCTACCCCAGCGTGGACCCGCAGGTGCGGATCGACTGGGTGTTCGGGCGCGGGGTCTCGTTCAGTGCGGCCACCGTGCTGGACGACGCCAGCTCGGACCACCGGGCCGTGGTGGTAGGGGTCACTGAGTAGCACCACTCAAATCCACTCGTCGCGTACTCAATTCCTGCTGTTCAGCGCCCATCACCGACCGTGCGGCGATAGCTTCCTCGCGCGCGTTGAGCCGATTCAGTGCGCAGGCAGGAGGGCGTGTCGTGGGCGAGCTGGTGCTGGACTCGGGCGAGATGACAGCGGTGGCGGGTGAGCTGTCCCGGGCCGGGATGGGGATGTCGGTGCTGCGTCCCGGGATCGGTGCGTGCGGGTCGGCCGGTGTCGCGGAGGCGTTCGGGCAGGCGTTCACGATGGTGTACGACCAGCAGTCGAACCTGGCTGAGAGTTGGACCGGGTTGGGTGCTCAGGCGCGTGCGGCTGTCGCGGTGATGCAGCAGGCGGATGCGGCGTTGGCGGGTGCCGGGTCGTGAGCGGGGGAGAGCGGTTCCCGGACCGGGGTGATGTGTCGGTGGTGCGGAGCGCCGGGTGGCAGCTCGAGGATGTCGCGGCCGAGGTGCTGGAGCGTCGTCAGATCGCTGGTGCTGCGCGGGGCCGGGTGAGCGATCAGGTGTGGGCCGGTCAGGGCGCGCAGGCGATGCTGCTGTCCTGCCAGTCAGCCGAGCAGCTGGCCGAGGCCACGGCGCAGGGGTGGGCGCGGGTGTCGCAGGCGCTGCTCGACTACGCCAACGGGCTGTTCCTGCTGCAAGAGGAAGGCGATGCGATCCGGTGGCGGTTGAGCAACGCGGAGCAGGAAGTGGTCGCGTATCAGGCGCAGCTGACGTCGGCTCGCTCGACGGTGGACCTCGCCGATTCCGCGGGTCACCTCCGGGCGGCGTCCCTGGAGCGAGAGACAGCTGAGGCGCGGACCGCCGTCCGGTTCCAGGAACGACTGCTGGAGGAGCTCGGGGAGCGGCGCCGGGCGCTGGACGCGCGGATCATCGCCGCCTTGCAGACAGCTCCGGGACCGGGTGCCACCGCGTGGACCCAGATCGCCTACCGGCCCGGTGGGTCGGCGCGGGATGTCGACGACGTGGTCGACGACCTGCTGGACCGGATCGACACCGACCAGCGCACAGCTGCCGACTACGACCTGGTCGCGCAGTTCCTGATGATGTACTCCGCCGATGATGAGGTGATGGCCCGGTTCTACGACGGGCTGGGACCCGAGGGTCTGACCGGCTTCATGGCCGAGTTCGCCACCGCCGACGATCTGCACCACGCATTCCGCGGCGGGGTCAGTGCCGCGACGCTCTCCGGGCTGCTCGGTGTGGGGCTGGCCACCGCGTCGACCACCTGGGACGCCCCGACCGCGCAGGGCTGGGGCACCGGCCTGGTGGACACCATGGACGGCTACGCCCGCTCGATGATCGTCCCGTCCCTGCTGGGGACCCCCGGACTGAACCCCCAGGTCGCCGTGGGCGCGTTCACCCGGGTCGAGCAGATCCGGGCCGATGACCCCGAGCGGTTCGCGCTGATCACCCGGGCCTCACTGCCGACCATCGACTTCTACGGGTACACCCGCGCCGACTACGACGCCGAGGTGCGCCGGAACCTCGGCGGGTCGGTGCCGACCTTGATGGGCGCGATCTTCGACCAACTGACGGCCATCCCCGGTCAAGCGTTGGACCTGCTGGGCGCGGGCGGGGTCAGTGACTACTGGTTCGGGCGCTACGACTGGGAGGATGACGGGTTCGAAGGGCCGGCGGCGCTGATCGACGCGATCGTCAACAGTCCCGAGGGTGTTCAGGCGCGCGCCCAAGACCCACTGGGTAAGACGTGGACCGAGATCGTGCAGTTCGCTGCCCTGGCCACCGAACGGCTCGGCGGGAACGAGCACCTGCAGGTCGGGACCATGTCCAGCCCCGCCCAACTCGACATCGCCCAAGCACTGGCCACCTTCGTGCCAGAGATCGCCGCCACGCTGGGCGGGAATGTCGCGTACAAGGCTGGGGAGAACGGACGGGACGTCGCGACTGTGTTGATCGATGGCCGGTTGGTGGAGGTCCCGGCGTTCGGGGTGCCGTTGGGGAACCTGTCGCGGCTGTTGGGCATCGCGACCACTGACCTGGCCGCGCTGGGGGCGATCGGTGCGGGCGTCGGTGACTACGGACAACAGGTGTTCGCACACGTCACCGGGGCGGGTCACCCCGATCAGGCCACGGCCGAGAAGCTGCTGCGCGGTGTGGGCGGCGTGTACGGACTCACCCAGGCGTCCTGTACCGCCGAGGCAGCCCACCACGCCGAAGCCCTCGACGCCCAGTCCCGTCAGGACCTGGACACCATGATGCGAATCATCGGGATCATCCCCGGGGTCAGCACGGGCTCAGCAGCCGTGGACTGGCTGATCGACATCGCCGCCGGGAACCTCGACCTGCTGGCCCAAGACCACTGGGGCGACATGCTCTCCCCGGAGGAGATCACCGCCATCCGCGAATCCGCCACCGGAGACATCACCGAGCAGGCCGGGATCGACCGAGGGCACGCCACCCTGCAGAACGCCCTCGACCAAGGACTGGTCGGCCCGTGGCAGCAGATCGACCCCGCCTACCCCACCACCGCCCAGACCCTGATGGAAGCGGCGATGACCGAGTACGGAGACAAGGCCACCGCGCTCAACAGCCCCACCACCGACGACATGTACGACGTCACCACCATCGACGACAACGGGAGGCACCACTCGGTGAACCGGGGAGATATGCCATGACCACCCGCACCCGAGCACGGGCCCTGGCCGCCCTCACGCTCGCCGCCGCTCTGGTCCTGGCCGCGTGCACCAACGACACGACCGCCGACCCCACACCCACCGGCCCGCCCTACCCGGTCGCGGACATCACCCCACTCGAACCAGCCCTGGACACCACAGCACCATTCGAGGACCACCCCGCCGTGCAGATCATGCGCACCACCAACACCATCTGGGCGTGGTCGACGCTGACCGACACCAGGGAGTTCGCCCAGTACACCCAGTACTTCGACCCCGCGCGAGAGCCGGACCTCCATCCCGCCCCTCGGGACTACCGTTGGGTCGCCATCGGCCCCGAGCCCCGGGTCATCCTGTCGGTGACCGATGATGCCGACGGTTCAACCGTGGTGCGTTCGTGCGGGTACACCACCGGCGAGGTCAGCAAAGACACCGGTGAACCACGCGACTACATCAGTGCCCAGCAGCGAGGTCTCCTGGTCGATACCACCCTCAGCCCCCTCACCGACGAGGAGATCGCGCGCCTGAATGACCTCGGTCTCGAGCCGCCAGCCCTGTGGGTGCGCGACAACCAGACCGTCACCGGTGACTGCGACCCATCGGCGGCCACCGTGCAGCACTTCACCGACTGGCGCGAGCACGCACCCATCGGGCACTACTCATGACCCGGCCCCTTCCACCGCGCGGGGGGCGACGAGCGCTCACCGTCGTGGCCGTGATCGCCGCGCTCGTGCTGGCTGCGTGCACCGATGACACGACAGCTGAGCCTTCGCCCACGGGCCCGCCGTACCCGGTCGCGGACATCGCCCCGCTCGAACCGGCCCTGGATGCCACAGCCCCGTTCGAGGACCACCCCGCCGTGCAGGTCCTGCGCACGACCAGCATGATCGGGGCATGGGCTGCCCTGACCGACACTCGGGAGTTCGCCCAGTTCACCCAGTACTTCGACCCTGCACGCGGACTCGATCACCGTCCCACTCACGACAGCTATCAGTGGGTCGCAACCGGGCCCGCCCCGAGGGTCATCCTGTCGGTGACAGACGAATCCGACGGTTCAACCGTGGTGCGCTATTGCAGCTACACGACCGACGAAGTGAGCAAGGACACCGGTGAGCCACGGAAGTACGTCAGCGCCCAGCGGCAGGGCCTCATCGTCGATACCACCCTCAGCCCATTGACGGAGGCTGAGATCGCTCGCCTCACCGACCTCGGTCTCGACCCGCCCGCCCTGTGGGCACGCGACAACCATCCGGTCTACGGCGTCGACTGCGACCCATCGGCGGCCACCGTGCAGCACTTCACCGACTGGCGCGAGCACGCACCCATCGGGCACTACTCGTAGCTCGGCTCTACAACCTCGGTTCCCTACTCCTCCGGGTGGTGCAACACCCGCGCCACCTCCGCGATCGACCCGGACAGCGACGGGTACACCGTGAACGCCGATGCCACGTCGTCCACCGTCAGCCCGTGGGCCACGGCCAGCGTGATCGGGAAGATCAGTTCGCTGGCCCGGGGCGCGACCACGACCCCGCCGAGCACGGTGCCGGACACCGGGTGCGCGAACAGCTTCACGAATCCGTCCCGGACGCCGAGCATCTTGGCGCGCGGGTTGCGGGCCAACGGCAGGGTGTTGGTCACGAAGTGCGCACCGCGCGCGGTGAGCGACACCTCGCTGCCGCCGACGGTGGCGATCTCCGGAGCGGTGAAGATGTTGGCGGCCACCGAGCGCAGCGACAGCGGGCTGACGGCGTCGCCGAGGGCGTGCGACATCGCGATCCGGCCCTGCATGGCGGCGACCGAGGCCAGCGGCAGTACACCGGTGACGTCCCCGGCGGCGTAGACGCCCCGCGCGGCGGTGCGGGAGACCTTGTCGACCTCGATGTGTCCGCCCTTACCGACCCGCACTCCGGCGGTGTCCAGGCCGAGGTCGGCGCTGTTCGGCACCGACCCGACGGCGAGCAGGACGTGCGAGCCCTCGATCTGCCGCCCGTCGGCCAGGGTGACGAGCACCCCGTCGGCGGTGCGTTCGGCGGCGACGGCGCGGGAGCGCGGCACCACCTCCATGCCACGGGAGCGGAACACCTCCTCCAGCATCTCGGCGGCGTCGGCGTCCTCGCCGGGCAGCACCCGGTCGCGGCTGGACACCAGCACCACCTGGGACCCGAGGGAGACGTAGGCCCCGGCGAACTCGGCACCGGTGACTCCTGAGCCGACCACGATCAGGCGCTCGGGCAGCGCGTCGAGCCCGTACAGCTGGGTCCAGGTGAGGATGCGTTCACCGTCCGGCTGGGCATCGGGGAGGGTGCGCGGGGTGGCGCCGGTGGCGAGCAGCACGGCGTCGGCACTCAGGGTGCGGCCGTCGACCTCCACCCGGTCCGGTCCGGCCAGGCGACCGTGGCCGGTGATGACCTCGACGCCTTCGCGTTCCAGGCGGGTGAGGATGTCCCGGGACTGGGCGGCTGCCAGGTCGCGGACCCGGGAGTTGACCTGGGCCATGTCGATGGAGTGGCGTCGCTCCCCCGCGGCGACCGGGCCCTCCTCGGTGCCGGCCGGGACGTCGACCCGGATGCCGAGTTCGGGGGCGCGTTCGGCGATGGTCATCCACTCGGCGGTGGCGATCAGGGTCTTGGACGGCACCACGTCGGTGAGGACGGCGGCGCCGCCGAGTCCGGAGCGTTCGACGACTGTCACCTGGGCGCCGAGTCGGCGGGCGACCAACGCCGCCTCGTAGCCGCCGGGTCCACCACCGATCACGACCACCTGCTGCGGGGGGCGGTCGTCGTCGTGGACCACGGGCGCGGGGGGCTGCTGCGGCGGCTGTGTCACGGACCCATCATGCCGAGTAGTCTCGAGTGTTGCCTGCACACGCTGCCGAACACTCCCCCGGAGGACCCCCCGATGGCCGACGACGCCCGCCTGGACGACCTGACCGCTGACCCGATGCAGATCGCCGCGGAGGCCGCCACGGCCCTCGCCGAGCTGACCGGGGTGGAGCGGCACGACATCGCCCTGGTGCTGGGATCCGGCTGGGGCGGCGCCGCCGACCTGCTGGGCGAGACGGTGGCCGAGATCCCGGCGCACGAGGTGCCCGGCTTCGCGAAGCCCGCGGTGGTCGGCCACGTCGGCACGATCCGGTCGATCAAGATCGCCGGGGACTCGGAGACCGCGAAGCACGCGCTGGTGCTCGGTTCGCGCACCCACCTGTACGAGGGCAAGGGCGTGCGCCGGGTGGTGCACGGGGTGCGGACCGCGGCGGCCGCCGGCTGCTCGACCGTGGTGCTGACCAACGGCTGCGGCGGGCTGAACCCGAACTGGACGCCCGGCACCCCGGTGCTGATCAACGACCACATCAACCTGACGACCGTGTCCCCGCTGGAGGGCGCGACCTTCGTCGACCTGACCGACCTGTACAGCCAGCGACTGCGGGATGTCGCGCACCAGGTGGACCCCTCGCTGGACGAGGGCGTCTACGTGCAGTTCCGCGGCCCGCACTACGAGACCCCGGCCGAGGTGAAGATGGCCGGCGTGCTCGGTGGTTCGCTGGTCGGCATGTCCACCACCATCGAGGCGATCGCCGCCCGGCACGCCGGGATGGAGGTGCTCGGCATCTCCCTGGTGACGAACCTGGCCGCCGGCATCAGCGCCGACAAGCTCTCCCACGAGGAGGTGCTGGAGGCCGGTCGCGCCGCCGGGCCGCGGATCAGCAAGCTGCTGGCCGAGATCGTCACCTACATCTGAGCATCGCCGACCAAGGGGACCTGAAGAACATGACCGTCCAGAAGACGTGGGACCAGCTCGCCGACGAGGTGCGCACCTGGATCGCGGACGACCCGGACCCCCGGACGGCGGCGGAGCTGACCGCGCTGCTCGCCCGCGCCGAGGCGCCCACCGACGAGGGTTCCCCGCTGGAGCAGGAGTCCGCCGCCACCCACGCCGAGCGGGCCCGGCAGGACCTGGCCGACCGCTTCCTCGGCCTGCTGCAGTTCGGCACCGCCGGGCTGCGCGGTGCGATCGGCGGCGGTCCGAACCGGATGAACCGCGCCGTGGTGATCCGCGCCGCCTCCGGCCTGGGTGCCTATCTGCTCGGTGAGCTGGACGGGGTGACCCCCGCCCCCCGGGTGGTCGTGGGCCACGACGCCCGGCACGGGTCGGCCGACTTCGCGCGGGACACCGCCGCGGTGCTGACGGCCGTCGGCATCGAGGTGCTGATGCTCCCGCCGCAGCTGCCGACCCCGGTGCTGGCTTTCGCCGTCCGGCACCTGAACGCCGACGCGGGGGTGATGGTCACCGCCAGCCACAACCCGCCGCAGGACAACGGGTACAAGGTCTACCTCGGTGGCCGGGTGGTGCGGGACGCCGGTCAGGGCGCCCAGATCGTGTCGCCGATGGACGCGGCGATCGCCGCGGAGATCGCCCGGGTGCCGTCGGTCTCGGCTGTCCCGCGCGCCGCCGACGGGTGGACCCAGCTGGACCAGCGGATCCACGACGACTACCGCGCGGCGGTGGGGGCGCTGGCCGACCCGCGGGTGGACGCCGCCATGGCGAAGGACCTGCGGATCGTGCTCACCCCGATGCACGGTGTCGGTGGCGAGACCGCGCGGCAGGTGCTGACCGCCGCGGGCTTCACCGACCTGCACCTGGTGCCGTTGCAGGCGGAGCCCGACCCGGACTTCCCCACCGTCGCCTTCCCGAACCCGGAGGAGCCGGGGGCGATCGATCTGGCGGTGGCCCTGGCGGCCGAGCTGGACGCCGACCTGGTGATCGCCCTGGACCCGGACGCCGACCGCTGTGGTGCCGCCTTCGTCGACCCGCGTCGGCGCACGCACACCGGCCCCGGTGCCGCCGCCTCCGACGGCTGGCGGATGCTGCACGGGGACGAGGTGGGCGCTCTGCTCGGCACGGTCGCCGCCGAGCGCTCGGCCGGTGTAAGCGGCGGGGTCCTGGCGAACTCGATCGTGTCCTCGCGGCTGCTGTCGCGGATCGCGGAGGGTGCCGGGTTGGCGCACGTGCAGACCCTGACCGGCTTCAAGTGGATCTCCCGGGTGGAGGGCCTGGTCTACGGCTACGAGGAGGCGCTGGGCTACTGCGTGAACCCGGCCGGGGTGCGGGACAAGGACGGCATCTCCGCCGCCCTGCTGCTCGCCGGTCTGGCCGCACGGCTGAAGACCGAGGGTCGCGGGATCGTCGACGTGCTGGACGACCTGGCCCGGCAGCACGGCCTGCACCTGACCGATCAGCTGTCGGCCCGGTTCACCGACCTGGCGAAGATCCCGGAGGTGATGGCCCGGTTGCGGGAGCACCCGCCGGTGCTGCTCGCCGGATCGCCGGTCACGTCGGTGATCGACCTGGCCGAGGGCTACGACGGCCTGCCGCCGACCGACGGCATCCTGCTGCTGGCGCAGGACGACACCCGGGTGATCGTCCGGCCCTCCGGCACCGAGCCCAAGGTGAAGTGCTACCTGGAGGTGGTGCTGCCGGTGGAGGCGACGGCCCCGTTCGAGACCGTGGGCGAGGCCCGCACCGCAGCCCGGGACCGGCTGGACCGGGTGCGCGCGGACGTGGCGGACGCCCTCGGCCTCTGATCGACAGCAGAACGCCCCCCGATCCTCGCGGATCGGGGGGCGTTCGTGCGTGCGGCCGGGTGTCAGGACTCAGTAGCCGCCGTCGGCCTCGAAGCCGGACAGCACCGCGGCGGTGCCGGACAGCCCCAGCCGGGTCGCGCCGGCCTCGATCATCGCGAGCGCGTCGGCGGCGGTACGCACCCCGCCGCTGGCCTTGACCCCGAGTCGTCCACCGACGGTCGCGGCCATCACCTCGACGGCGTGCACGCTGGCGCCGCCGCTGGGGTGGAACCCGGTGGAGGTCTTCACGAAGTCGGCCCCCGCGGCCTCGGCGGCCCGGCAGACCTCGACGATCTCGTGGTCGGTGAGGGCGGCGGACTCGATGATGACCTTGAGCACGGTCGGAGCCGGGGCAGCCGCCCGCACCGCGGCGATGTCGGCCTGCACGGCGGCGAACTCGCCCGCCTTGGCAGCACCGACGTCGATCACCATGTCGACCTCGTCGGCGCCGTCGGCCACCGACCGGGCGGCCTCGGCGGCCTTGACGTCCGAGTGGTGCTTGCCGGAGGGGAAGCCACACACGGTGGCGACCTTCAGCCCCTTCGCGTCCACCGGGAGGAAGGACGGCGAGATGCAGACCGAGTAGACGCCGAGCTCGACGCCCTCCGCGATCAGCGCCTCGACGTCGGCGCGGGTGGCCTCCGGCTTGAGCAGGGTGTGGTCGACGAACTGCGCCAGCCCGGCGGCGTCCAACGAGGCGGTCATGATCGGTGCCTTCCTTCGGAGGTGGAGAAGCCGGGCGCGATCACCCGGCGGATCAGGTCCTCGCGCTCGTCCTGGTGGCAGAACGCGTGTCGTGCGGCGGTGAGGGTGACCGCAAGCAGGTCGTCGCGGGTCCAGCCCGCGTCCTCGACCAGGCGGTGCAGCTCGGTGGTCATGCTGGTGCGGGACTGCAGCCGGTTGTCGGTGTTGACGGTGACCGCGAAGCCGAGCCGGAGCAACCGGGTCACCGGGTGCTCGGCGATCGAGGTGGCGGCACCGGTCTGCAGGTTCGAGGTGGGACAGACCTCCAGCGCGATCCGGCGGTCCCGCACCCAGTGCGCGAGCCGACCCAGCCGGGTGCCGCCCGAGCCGTCGTCGTGCAGGTCCTCGGTGAGCCGGACCCCGTGGCCGAGCCGCAGCGCGCCGACCTCCACCGCCTGGTCCACCGACTCGGCGCCTGCCGCCTCACCGGCGTGCACGGTCACGGGGAACCGCGCGGCGCGGAGCCGGGCGAAGGTCGCCCCCATGCCCTGCGCCGGGTACCCGGCCTCCGGCCCGGCGATGTCGAAGCCGACCACTCCCCGGTCGCGGTTCGCCAGTGCCAGGGCGGCGACCTCCTCGGCACGGTCGGTCTGCCGCATCGCGCACAGGAGCAGATTCGTGCGGATCTCCCGGCCTGCGGCACGGGCCTCGGCCTCCCCCTCGGCCACACCGGCCCGCACGGCGTCCACCACCTGCTGCAGGGTGAGGCCGCCGCGCTGGTGCTGCTCGGGGGCGAACCGCTGCTCGGCGTAGACCACCCCGTCGGCTGCCAGGTCCAGCACCGCCTCCCGGGCAGCCCGGGTCAGTCCCTCGGTGTCCTGCATGACGGCCAGGGTGTGCTCGAAGGTGGCGATGTACGCCTCCAGGCTGCCCGAGGTCGCCTGCCGGTAGAACCAGTCGGCCAGCTCGTCGGGGTCGTCCACCGGCAAGTGGTGGCCGTTCCTGGCCGCCAGCTCAGCCACCGTCGCGGGCCGCAGCCCGCCGTCGAGGTGATCGTGCAGGACGACCTTGGGCAGCGCGGCGATCTGCTCCGGGGTCATGCCGCAACGGTACTGGTCCCGGAGCACCGACCTGGCATCAGATCGAGTAGCCCTCCTCCTCGTCCTCCGGCACCTCGACCAGCTGCTCAGCCACGTCGGCCGGGTTCGCCCGGTCGTCGAGGTCCGGACGCGGGTCGCCCGGGCGGTACACGCCCTCGTCGCTCAGGTCCTCGGACGGCTCCACCTCGGGCAGGTCGGTCACCTCGGGGCCGGTCAGACCGGCGTCCCGCCAGGACTCGTGGCCGGGGATCGTGCTCATGGGATCCTCCCTCGCTCGGGCTGCTGGGTCCCCTCCATCGTGGCGCGACCGCGCGCTCCTCGCCAGGCCGGGTCCGACCTCCTGGGGACCACGGCGGGACGCGGCCCTTGTGGACGGTCGAGCCTCGGGCGATGCTGCGGGGATGACCACACCGAACCCGGTCCGACAGCTTCGACTCGTCGTGCACGCGGAGGACTACGAGGCGGCCCTGACCTTCTACCGCGATGTGCTCGGGATGCCGGAACAGGCAGCCTTCCAGGGCGACGGAGGTGCGCAGGTGACGATCCTCGACGCCGGACGCGCGACCCTGGAACTCGCCAACCCCCAGCAGGTGGCGATGATCGACCAGGTGGAGGCGGAGGGCCGGCCGAGTGCCCGGCTCCGGGTGGCACTGGAGGTGACCGACGCGGAGGGGACCACGCGGCGCCTGACCGATGCCGGTGCCGAGCTGGTCGCCGCGCCCCGCGAGACGCCCTGGCGGTCGCTCAACTCCCGGCTGGACGCCCCGGCGGGTCTGCAACTGACCGTGTTCCAGGAACTGGGCCCGGCATGACCGAAGGGCCGGACACCACGCGGTGTCCGGCCCTTCATCCGTGCTGCGCGGGAATCAGCCCGCGACGATCCGGTCGATCACCAGCGGGGTCGGCTGGTACGCACCGTCGGTCACGTCCACCGCGTCGGCCAGCGCCTCGGTCGCCCGCGCGAACCGCTCCGGGGTGTCGGTGTGCAGGGTCATCAACGGCTGTCCCGCCCGCACGGTGTCGCCCGGCTTGGCGTGCAGCTCGACGCCGGCACCTGCCTGCACCGGGTCCTCCTTGCGGGCACGACCGGCACCCAGTCGCCAGGCGGCGATGCCCACCGCGTAGGCGTCCAGGCGGCTGAGGGTGCCGTCGGCCGGGGCCAGGATCTGCTCGGTGTGCTGTGCCACCGGCAGCTCCGCGTCGGCGTCGCCGCCCTGGGCCTCGATCATCCGGCGCCAGGCGTCCATCGCTCGACCGTCGGCCAGCGCCGCGGCGGGGTCGGCGTCCGGCTTCCCGGCGGCGGTCAGCATCTCCCGGGCCAGCGCCACGGTCAGCTCCACCACATCGGTGGGGCCGCCACCCGCGAGCACCTCCAGGGACTCGCGGACCTCCAGGGCGTTGCCCGCCGTGAGTCCGAGCGGGGTGTCCATGTCGGTCAGCAGGGCGACGGTGGTGACACCGGCGTCCGTGCCCAGGTCGACCATGGTGCGGGCCAGCTCGCGCGCCCGGTCCACGTTCTTCATGAACGCACCGGAGCCGACCTTGACGTCCAGCACCAGCGCGCCGGTGCCCTCGGCGATCTTCTTGCTCATGATCGAGGAGGCGATCAGCGGGATGGCCTCGACGGTGCCGGTGACATCCCGGAGGGCGTAGAGCTTGCGGTCGGCCGGTGCCAGACCGGAACCGGCCTGACAGATCACGGCGCCCACGTCGTCCAGCTGGGCCATCATCTCCTCGTTGGACAGCGCCGCGCGCCAGCCCGGGATCGACTCCAGCTTGTCCAGGGTGCCGCCGGTGTGGCCGAGGCCGCGACCGGACAGCTGCGGGACGGCGACGTCGAAGACCGCGACCAGCGGGGCCAACGGCAGGGTGATCTTGTCGCCGACCCCACCGGTGGAGTGCTTGTCGGCGGTGGGCCGGCGCAGACCGGAGAAGTCCATCCGCTCGCCGGAGGCGATCATCGCCGCAGTCCACCGGGCGATCTCGGCGCGGTCCATCCCGTTCAGCAGGATGGCCATGTTGAGGGCGGACATCTGCTCCTCGGCCACCACCCCGCGGGTGTACGCGTCGATCACCCAGTCGATCTGGGCGTCGGACAGCCGGTGGCCGTCCCGCTTGGCGACGATGACGTCGACGGCGTCGAAGCTCTCGGTCACGCCTGCACCTTCCGTTCGACGAGGTCGTCCGGGCCGAAAGCATCCGGCAGGACCTCGCGCATGGTCTTGAATCCGCTGACGGTGTCCAGCACCAGGTCGGCGCCACCGTGCTCCCACAGGAGCTGACGGCAGCGGCCGCAGGGCATCAGCGTGTTGCCCTGACCGTCGACGCAGGTGAAGGCGACGAGCCGCCCGCCACCCGACAGGTGCAGGCCGGAGACCAGCGCGCACTCGGCGCACAGGGTCAGGCCGTAGGACGCGTTCTCCACATTGCAGCCGGTGACGACCCGGCCGTCGTCCACCAGGGCGGCGACGCCGACCGGGAACGTCGAGTACGGGACATAGGCGTGCCGCATGGCCTCGGTGGCGGCGGCGCGCAGGCCGTCCCAGTCGATGGTGTCGGTCATGTCGTTCCTCACTTCACGTAGGCGATGCCCTCGGAGGCCGGGGCTCGCACCTTCCCGACCAGACCGGCGACCGCGAAGATGGTGACCAGGTAGGGCAGCATCAGCATCAGCTGGCTGGGGATCGAGGTGCCGATGATCCCGAATGCCTGCTGCAGGCTGTCGGCGAAGCCGAAGAGCAACGCGGCGGCCAGGGCACCCTTGGGGCTCCACCGACCGAGGATCATCGCGGCCAGGGCGATGTACCCCTTGCCGGCGGTCATCTCCTTGTTGAACGCGAGACCGTTCGCCACCGTGAAGAACGCCCCGCCCAGACCGGCGACCGCGCCACCCAGCAGGGTGTTGCGGATCCGGGTCCGGTTGACCTTGATGCCCACGGTGTCGGCGGCCTTCGGGTGCTCCCCGACGGCGCGCAGACGCAGGCCCCACTTGGAGCGGAACAGCAGGATCTGCAGCACGATCACGACCACGTACATGATGTAGACCAGCGCGGTCTGCCGGAACAGCACCGGCCCCAACACCGGGATCTCGCTCAGCACCGGGATCGGCAGCGTCGGCAGCCGCGGCGGCGTGTTCAGCGTGCTGGCGTTCACCTTGAGCACGGTGGAGAACAGGTAGCTGGTCACCCCGACGACCAGCACGTTCAGCACGACGCCGACGATGATCTGGTCCACGACGTACTTCACCGCGAAGGCGACCAGCAGCGCCGAGACCAGGGCACCGGCGATCGGCGCCGCGAGCAGACCGAGGTACGCGGACTGGGTCAGGGTGGCGACCACCGCCGCCAGGAACGCGCCGGCCAGCAGCTGGCCCTCGATCGCGATGTTGATGATGCCGGACCGCTCGCACAGCACACCGGCGAGCGAACCGAAGACCAGCGGCACCGCGAGGAACAGCGCGCCCTGCAGCAGACCGGTCAGCGGCAGCGGCGAGCTCTTGCCGGCGACCGCCCAGACCAGCAGGGCGAGCACCAGTGCCACGGCGTAGACGGCGGGCAGCCACACCCCGGCCTTGCGGCGGTTGCGGGCGTACCAGGCGCTCAGGCCACCGAGGGCGAGGGCGATCAGGCAGAGCACGATCGCGGTCGACTTGCTCGGCACGTCGAACCGGTCGATCTGGAAGAAGTCGGTGGCGGTGGACACCGTGAAGCCGGTCTTCTTGCCGGAGGCGGGCACGATGCCGAAGGCGATCAGGGCGAGCAGCGCGATCACGACGTAGGCGATCGGGCCCTTGTACGAGATCGGCGGCAACGGCTGGGCCGCCGAGCGTGCCGAAGCAGCCGGGGCGGGTGCGGTCACGGCGCTCACGCGGCGGCCTCCTTGGTGACGGGCGCGGGGGTGGGGCTGACCTGCTTGCGACGACCCGGGCTCGGCAGTCGGAACACCGCCCGGACCAGCGGCGGCGCGGCGATGAACAGCACGACCAGGGACTGCACGACCAGCACGATGTCGATCGGGGTGCCGGTCCGGGCCTGCATCGCGAAGCCACCGGCACGCAGCGCGCCGAAGAGCAGACCGGCCAGGAACGTGCCCAGCGGCTTGGACCGGCCGAGCAGGGCGACGGTGATGGCGTCGAAGCCGAAGGACGCGGCGACACCGGCGGTGAGCACCTTCTCGGTGCCGAGCACCTGGGCGGAACCGGCCAGACCGGCCAGCGCACCGGAGGTCAGCATCACCAGCAGGTAGATCCGGTTGATGTTGATGCCCGCGGTGCGAGCGGCCGACGGGTTGGCACCCACGGCCCGGAACTGGAAGCCCAGGGTCGAGCGGTCCATCAGCCACCAGACGAACACCGTGGCCAGGATCGCCAGGAGGAACCCGGCGTGCAGGCGGAAGCCGTCACCGAGCAGCTGCGGGTACACCGCGGTGCCCTCGATCGCCGGCGACTGCGGGTTGTTGCTGCCCGGACGCTTGAACGCGGTCAGCGTCAACAGGTACGCGACCAGGTAGACCGCGATGTTGTTCAGCATGATCGTCACGATCACCTCGTTCGCGCCGGTGCGCGCCTTGAGGAAACCGGCGATCCCGGCCCAGATCGCCCCACCGAGGGCGGCGGCGATGATCGCGAGCAGCAGGTGCAGCACCGGCGGCAGCCCGAAGGCGAAGCCGATGTACCCGCCGAAGATCGCGCCCAGGATGATCTGGCCCTGTGCACCGATGTTGAACAGTCCGGCGCGGAAGCCCACGGACAGACCGAGACCGGCCAGGATCAGCGGCACCGACCAGGTCATCGTCTCGGTGAGCGGCCGGATCGCCTTGGTGAAGGTCGCGGCGGTCGGGTCGACGATCGCGCCCTGGAACAGGGCCACGTAGGCGCCCCACACCGAGTCCCAGACCGCGGACAGGAAGTCGGCGGGCCGCGCGAACAGGTAGCCCGCGGTGGTGTGCACGTCCTCGTCGGCGGCGGCGATCAGCACCGCCGAGACCACCAGGGCCAGCAGCAGGGCGGCGACGGTGACCAGCCAGTTGCTGGTCAGCATCTCCCGCAGGGCGCCCTGGAGTCGCGGCTCGAGCCGCTCGTCCTTCGCGTCCGTGGCGGGGACGTCGGGTGCGGCGTTCACTCGCTCTCCTTCTCGGCGACGATGTCGGCCTCGCCGAGCACCGTGTGATGCGAGGCTGCCTGCTTCACGGCCTCCTCCTGCGGAACGCCGGCCATCATCAGGCCGAGCACGTCCCGGTCGGTACCTCCGGGCACCGTGCCGACGATCCGACCGCGGTACATGACCACGATCCGGTCGGCCAGGTCCAGGACCTCGTCCAGCTCGGTGGAGACGATGATCACGGGGGTCCCGGAATCACGCTCCGCCACGATCCGCTTGTGCACGAACTCGATCGAGCCGACGTCCAGACCACGCGTGGGCTGGGAGGCGATCAGCAGCCGCAACGGCCGGGACATTTCCCGGGCCAGGACGACCTTCTGCTGGTTACCGCCGGACAGCGTGCCGGCCGGTGCCTCGATCGACGGGGTGCGGACGTCGAACTCGACCGTGCGCTGCTCGGCGTTCGCGCGCACCTTCGCCGGGTCCAGCGAGATGCCCTTCGCGAACGCCGGGGTGTCGTACAGGTCGAGGATCAGGTTCTCCGCGACCGAGAACTCGGCGACGATGCCGTCCTCGGTCCGGTCCTCGGGCACGAAGCCGACCCCGGCGGTGAGCACCTGCTTGACCGAGCGGCCGAGCAGTTCCTTGCCGTCCAGCCGGACCGATCCGGCCAGCGCCGGCTGCAGACCCAGGATGACCTCGGTCAGCTCGGTCTGGCCGTTGCCCTGCACACCGGCGATGGCGACGATCTCGCCCCGGGCCACGTCGAAGGAGATCGCGTCCACCTGGCGCACGCCCGCGTCGTCGAGCACGCTCAGGTCGCGCACCTGGAGGGCGACCTCGCCGGGCTGTGCCGGTGCGCGGTCCACCCCGAGGGACACCGAGCGGCCGACCATCAGGGACGCCAGTTCGGTCTCGGCCGACTGCGGGTCGGCGGAGCCGACCACCTTGCCGCGCCGGATGACCGTGATCCGGTCGGCGACCGCACGCACCTCGCGCAGCTTGTGCGTGATGAACACGATCGAGGTGCCCGCGGCCTTGAGCTGGCGCATGATCGCGATCAGCTCGTCGGTCTCCTGCGGGGTGAGGACCGCGGTCGGCTCGTCCAGGATCAGCACCTTCGCGTCCCGGGACAGCGCCTTGATGATCTCCACCCGCTGCTGGGCGCCCACCGGCAGGTCCTCGACCATCGCGTCCGGGTCGACGTCGAAGCCGAACCGGTCGGAGATCTCCTTCACCCGGCGGCGCGCCTCCGGCAGGTCGATCAGCCCGGCGCTCTTGGTCGGCTCGTAGCCGAGCACCACGTTCTCCGCGACCGTGAACACCGGCACCAGCATGAAGTGCTGGTGCACCATGCCGATCCCCGCGGCCATCGCGTCGCCGGGCCCGGCGAACTCCACCGGCTGGTCGTCCACCAGGATCTCGCCCTCGTCCGGGTCGTAGAACCCGTAGAGCACGTTCATCAGGGTGGACTTCCCGGCACCGTTCTCACCCAGCAGGGCGTGGATCTCACCGGGTTCGACCACCAGGTCGATGTGGTCGTTGGCCACCAGCGTCCCAAAACGCTTGGTGATCCCGCGCAGCTCCAGCTTCACGGTGGGCCTGCTCCTCGATCGTCGTCGAATCGTCCCGCGCAGACTAGCCCGCGCGAGGGTGCCATCACGACGGCGGCCCGGGCAGTAACCCCTGCCCGGGCCGCCGTTCGAGTGACGTCAGTTCTGGCTGGGGGACTCCACGACCAGGTCACCGGAGATGATCTGCTGCTGCAGGTCCTCCACGGCGGTCTTCACCTCGGCCGGAACCTTGGAGTCGTAGTCGTGGAACGGCGCCAGCCCGAGGCCCTTGTTCTCCAGGGTGCCGACGTACGGCTCGGAGGAGAAGTTGCCGTCGGCAGCCTCGGAGACGGTGTCGTAGACCGCCTGGCCGATCTCCTTCATCACCGAGGTGAGGATGACATTGGAGTAGTCGGGCGAGGTCTCGAACCAGTCGGCGTCGACACCCACGATGGCGACGTTGCCGGCCTCCTTCGCGGCGGCGGCGGCACCCAGGCCCACCGGGCCGGCGACCGGCATGATCACGTCGGCGCCCTGGTCGATGAAGCCCTTGGCCAGGTTCTGGCCCTTGGTCTGGTCCTCGAAGTCACCGGTGAAGGAGCCGGTCTGGGCCTCCTTGTCCCAGCCGAGCAGCTGGACGTCGGCGCTGTTGTCCTCGTTGTACTTGGCGACACCGTCGGCGAAGCCGTCCATGAAGATGGTCACGGACGGGATCGAGATGCCACCGAAGGTGGCGACGGTGCCGGTGGTCGAGGTGCCGGCGGCGACGTAGCCGGCCAGGTACGCGGCCTCCTGCGTGTTGAACAGCAGCGGCTTGGCGTTGTCCGACTCCTCGTTGAAACCGGAGTCGACCAGGGCGAACTCGATGTCCGGGTTCGCGGCGGCGGCCTCGGTCAGGGTGTCGGCGAGCAGGAAGCCGACGCCGATGATCAGGTTGCAGTCCTGCGCGACCAGCTGGTCGACGTTCGGGCCGAAGTCGGTCTCGGCGGAGGACTCCACCTTGACGACCTCGACGCCGAGCTCGTCACCCGCGCGGTCCAGGCCCTCGCCACCGGACTGGTTGAACGACTTGTCCTCGAAGCCACCCGAGTCCGAGACCATGCAGGCCTTGAAGTCGGACGCCGCGTTGTCCGAGCCGCCGGTCGAACCGGACTCCTCGGGGGCGCTGCCACAGGCAGCCAGGGCGAGGGCGACGGCCCCGCCGAGGGCGGCCGCACGAACGATGTTCTTCACACTGCACTCCTGCTCTTGGGTAAGCGCCGGCCCGCGAGGTGCACCCGGGCCGCGGGCGCCATTGCCCTCGGTCCGGGTGGTTCGTCCGGCTTCGGGAGCACCCTAGCCAGCGCCAGGTAACGCTGGTGTTACCGAGGCGTACCTCACCCGGTTCCGTTACGGACTTGGAATGTTGGGCTGCGCCGTTCGGGTGCCGCCGTTCAGACCCGTCCCGCCAGCAGTGCGGTCCTGGCCAGCAACGATGCACCGGCGGCGATGGCTCGCTCGTCGATCACCAGATTCCCCTGGTGGATGTCGTAGGACCGGCCGCCCGGGGTGCGGGTGCCCAGCCTGGCCATCGCGCCGGGCACCTTGGTCAGGTACCAGGCGAAGTCCTCGCCGCCGAGCGACTGCTCGGTCAGCTGCACCGACTCGGCACCGAGCACGTCCCGTGCCGCCGCCTCGATCACCGCGACGGCACGCTCGTCGTTCTCCACCGGCGGGACGCCGCGCTGGTGCCGGATCTCCACCGTGACGCCGTAGGGCGCGACCACCTGCTCCACCGCCTCGTGGAACACCTGGGACGCGCGCTCCCAGGCACGCACCTCCAGACAGCGCAGGGTTCCCCGCACCGACCCTGAGGACGGGATCGCGTTGTGCGCCTGACCCGCCTGCACGGCACCCCAGGTGAGGTTCACCCCGGAGCGCGGGTCGAGCCGGCGACCGATGATCGCCGGCACCTGGGTGATCACCTGACCCAGGGCGTAGACCACGTCGCCGGTCAGGTGGGGGCGCGAGGTGTGCCCACCCGGGCCGGTCAGCTGGACGGTGACCTCGTCGGAGGCCGAGGTGATCGGACCGATCCGGCTGCCGATCTGGCCGACGTCCACCTTCGGGTCGCAGTGCACCGCGAAGATCCGGCCGACGCCGTCCAGACCACCGGCCGCGAGCACGTCGAGCGCACCGCCGGGCTGGACCTCCTCGGCGGGCTGGAACACCAGCCGTACCCCGGTCGGCAGCAGCCCCTCGGCGTGCAGGGCGGCGAGCACCAGCCCGGCGCCGAGCACGGCGACGGTGTGCACGTCGTGACCGCAGGCGTGCGCCACGTTCGCCACGGTGGAGGCGAACGGCAGGCCAGTGGTCTCGGGCACCGGCAGCGCGTCCAGGTCGGCTCGCAGCCCGATCCAGCGCCGCCCGGTGGTCACCGGGTTGGGGCCGATGTCGCAGACCAGTCCGGTGCCGGGCAGCAGCCGCGGCTCCAGGCCCGCCTGCCGCAGCCGCTCGGCGACGACCCGCGTGGTGCGCTGTTCGGTGCGGCCCAGTTCCGGGTGGGCATGGATGTCCCGCCGGATCGCGATCAGCTCGTCGGAGAGCGATCCGACCAGCTCCTGCACTCGGGAAGCGTCGACCATCACCCGACCGACAGTACCCAGCGTTGCACGTCAGAGCAGGTCGTCGCGTCCCCGGGCCCGCCAGCCGTCGACCGCGCCCTTCACCTGCTGGGCGTGTGCCCGGGTGGTCACCAGCACCGCGTCCGGGGTGTCCACCACCACGGCGTCCGGCACTCCGAGCACGGTCACGGTGCGCTGCCCGGTGAGCACCAACGCACCGGGCGCGTCGAGCCGCTGCACCAGGGCGTCGTCACCGAGGGTGCGGGCACCGTCGTCCGGCTGACCGACCGGGGCGAGCAGCGGTGCCAGCGAGGCGAAGTCGCCGACGTCGTCCCAGCTGAAGTCGCCGGGGACCACGGCCACTCCCCCGGCGGCGGCCACCGGCTCGGCGATCGCGTGGTCGATGGCGATCTTGGTCAGGGTGGGCCACACCTCGGCCAGCACGGCGTCCCGCTGCGCGGGGTCGTCCCACACCCCGGCGATCCAGCGCAGACCGGCGGCCAGCGGCGGCAGCTGGGTGGCGAGGTGGTCCAGCAGCACCCCGGCGGCGACGATGAACATCCCGGCGTTCCACCAGTACTCGCCGGTGGCCAGGTAGTCGGCGGCGGTCTCGGCATCCGGCTTCTCGGTGAAGGCGACCACGTGGCGGGCATCGGTCGCACCGTCCACCCCGAGCGGCTGCCCGGCGTGGATGTAGCCGAAGGCGGTGGACGGTTCGGTGGCCTCGATCCCGATCGTCACGACGTACCCGGCGCGGGCGGCCTCGACCCCGGAGCGGACGGCTGCCTCGAACCGGGGCAGCTCGCCGATCACGTGGTCGGCGGCGAAGGAGCCCAGCACCACCTCGGGCCCGTGCCGCTCGGCCAGCACCGCCGCGGCCAATCCGATCGCCGCCATCGAGTCGCGCGGCGACGGTTCGGCGATCACCTGGGCGTCCGACAGCTCCGGGAGCTGCTCCGCGACCGCCTCGACGTGCCGCCGACCGGTCACCACCAGCACCCCACCCGGGCCTGCGAGGGGGGTCAGGCGGTCGACGGTGCCCTGCAGCAGGGTGCGCCCGGTGCCGGTCAGGTCGTGCAGGAACTTGGGTGCCCCCTGCCGGGACAGCGGCCACAGCCGGGTACCCGCGCCGCCCGCGGGAATGACAGCGTGGAAACCGGGGATCTCAGCCATGCCGGACAGGCTAGCGGCCGGTCCACCAGCGGCCGGCGTCCCGGGACTTGGGTCCCAGCGCTGATGTGCGGTTCGTCACACTCGGCCCGATCGGGCCCCCCGGTGTCACCCCTACGGCGGACGATGCCTAGAGTGCTCCCACCGGACACCGCAGTCCCGAACCGCCCAGGAGGCATTCCGTGTCTACTGCGTCAGCGTCACCCACGCAGACCACGAAGAAACCACGACGCAAGCCAGCAGGCACCCTCTACCGGGGCCGTGAGGGCATGTGGTCCTGGGTCGCCCACCGGATCACCGGCGTGCTGATCTTCTTCTTCCTGCTGGTGCACGTCCTGGACACCTCGCTGGTCCGGGTCTCCCCCGAGGCGTACAACGACGTGATCGGCACCTACAAGAACCCGATCATGGGCCTCGGTGAGGCGGGTCTGGTCGCGGCGATCGTCTTCCACGCCTTCAACGGGATCCGGATCATCCTGGTGGACTTCTGGGCCAAGGGTCCGAAGTACCAGCGCGTGATGCTCTGGGTGGTGGTCGGCCTGTTCGTCGTCACGATGGCCGGCTTCCTGCCCCGGCACCTGATGCACGTCTTCGGAGGCGAGTGACCATGAGCAGCACCATCTCCGCCCCGAACTCGCCGGTCGCCCGTCCCTCGCGCCGCACGACCCGCGGCAACTGGGAGCTCTACGGCTGGGTGTTCATGCGCGCCTCCGGCGTCGTGCTGCTGGTGCTGATCTTCGGGCACCTGTTCGTGAACCTGGTCGCCGGTGACGGGATCAGCGCGATCGACTTCGGCTTCGTCGCCGGCAAGTGGGCATCCCCGTTCTGGCAGATCTGGGACCTGCTGATGCTCTGGCTGGCGATGATCCACGGCACCAACGGCGTCCGGACGATCATCAACGACTACGCCGAGCGGAACGGCACTCGCCTGGCCCTCAAGCTCGCGCTCTACACCGCGTTCACCGTCGTCGTGGTGCTCGGCACCCTGGTGATCTTCACCTTCGACCCGTGCCCGGTGAACAGCCCGGCGGACCTGCTGCCGTCGTTCTGCACGGCCTGACCACCCGCACGTCGAACAGAGTCGAACAGAAAGGCATCGCCCCCGATGCAGATCCACCAGTACGACGTCGTCATCGTCGGAGCCGGCGGTGCCGGGATGCGTGCGGCCCTGGAGTCCTCGGCCCGCACCCGCACCGCGGTGATCTCGAAGCTGTACCCCACCCGGTCGCACACCGGTGCCGCGCAGGGCGGCATGTGCGCCGCCCTCGGCAATGTGGAGGACGACAACCCGGAGTGGCACACCTTCGACACCGTGAAGGGCGGGGACTACCTGGTCGACCAGGACGCCGCCGAGATCATGGCGAAGGAGGCCGTCGACGCGGTGCTCGACCTGGAGCGGATGGGGCTGCCCTTCAACCGCACCCCGGAGGGCCGGATCGACCAGCGCCGCTTCGGCGGGCACACCCGCAACCACGGCGAGGCCCCGGTCCGTCGTGCCTGCTACGCCGCCGACCGCACCGGCCACATGATCCTGCAGACCCTGTACCAGCAGTGCGTGAAGCAGGACGTGCAGTTCTTCAACGAGTTCTACGTCCTCGACCTGCTGATGAACCGCGACCTGTCCGGCGAGCAGCGCGGGCAGAGTGACGTCGCGGACGGCGAGGAGGTCGCGGTCGCCGGGGTCGTCGCCTACGAGCTGGCCACCGGGGAGATCCACGTCTTCCGCGCCAAGTCGGTCGTCCTCGCCACCGGTGGCGCGGGGAAGATCTACAAGACCACGTCGAACGCCCACACCCTGACCGGCGACGGGATGGCGATCGCCTACCGTCGCGGGCTGCCGCTGGAGGACATGGAGTTCTTCCAGTTCCACCCGACCGGCCTGGCGGGGCTCGGCATCCTGCTCTCCGAGGCGGCCCGCGGTGAGGGCGGCATCCTCCGCAACGCGGACGGCGAACGCTTCATGGAGCGCTACGCCCCGACCATCAAGGACCTGGCACCGCGCGACATCGTGGCGCGGTCGATGGCGAACGAGGTGCGCGAGGGTCGCGGCGCCGGTCCGAACAAGGACTACGTGCTGCTCGACCTGACCCACCTGGACCCGGCGCACATCGACGCCAAGCTGCCGGACATCACCGAGTTCGCCCGCACCTATCTGGGGATCGAGCCCTACACCGAGCCGGTCCCGGTCTACCCGACCGCGCACTACGCCATGGGCGGGGTGCCGACCAACGTCGACGGCGAGGTGCTGCGCAACCCGCGGGACGTGGTCCGTGGCCTCTACGCCGCCGGTGAGGTGGCCTGCGTCTCCGTGCACGGCTCCAACCGACTGGGCACCAACTCGCTGCTGGACATCAACGTCTTCGGCAAGCGGGCCGGGACCTCGGCCGCCGAGTACGCCATGACCGCACCCTGGGTCGAGCTGCCGGAGAACCCGGAGTCCGCGACGGTGGCCGAGCTGGAGGAGATGCGCGCCCGGCCGAAGGGCGAGCGGGTCGCCGACGTCCGCCGCGAGCTGCAGCAGACGATGGACACCAACGCGCAGGTGTTCCGCACCGCCGAGTCCCTGCGCCAGGCCCTCTCCGACATCCACGCGCTGCAGGACCGCTACGCCCGGGTCTCGGTGCAGGACAAGGGCAAGGCGTTCAACACCGACCTGATCGAGGCGCTGGAGCTCGGCTTCCTGCTGGACCTGTCCGAGGTCGTCGTCGTGGGCGCGCTGAACCGGCGCGAGTCCCGCGGTGGGCACTTCCGGGAGGACTACCCGGACCGGAACGACGCCGAGTTCATGGAGCACACGATGGCCTACCGCCGACCGGCCGGTGCCCACATCGACGACCCGGTGGCCCCCGCGCCGTCCGGCGAGGAGATCCCGGAGTTCCCGGCCGACCGGCCCAGCGTCCTGCTCGGCACCAAGCCCGTCATCACCACCGTGTACCAGCCGATGGAGCGGAAGTACTGACATGACTGCCACCCTCGATCAGCCGCAGGCGGAGGCCAAGCCCGCCGAGATCCCCTCCTTCCAGGTCACGCTGCGGATCCGCCGCTACACCCCGGAGACGCACGGCGACGAGCCGTACTGGCAGGACTTCACGGTGACCGCCCACGGCACCGACCGGCTGCTGGACGCCCTGCACACCATCAAGTGGGAGCTGGACGGGTCGGTCACCTTCCGCAGGTCCTGCGCGCACGGCGTCTGCGGGTCGGACGCGATGCGCATCAACGGCCGCAACCGCCTCGCCTGCAAGGCGCTGCTCAAGGACCTGGACCCGAGCAAGCCGATCACCGTGGAGCCGATCAAGGGCCTGCCGGTGATCAAGGACCTGGTCGTCGACATGGAGCCGTTCTTCGCCTCCTACCGCGAGATCATGCCGTTCCTGGTCACCACCGGGCACCAGCCCTCCCGCGAGCGCATCCAGTCGCCGGAGGAGCGGGCGCGGTTCGACGACACCACCAAGTGCATCCTGTGCGCCGCGTGCACCAGCTCGTGCCCGGTGTTCTGGACCGACGGGCAGTACTTCGGCCCGGCGGCCATCGTCAACGCGCACCGGTTCATCTTCGACAGCCGCGACGAGGGTGGCGCGCAGCGCCTGGAGATCCTCAACGACAAGGAGGGCGTCTGGCGCTGCCGGACCACCTTCAACTGCACCGAGGCCTGCCCGCGGGGCATCGAGGTCACCAAGGCGATCCAGGAGGTCAAGCGCGCGATGATCACCCGCGCGTTCTGATGTCCGAATCCCGCGAGAACCAGCGCCGGGCGAGGGTCACACTACCGAGGTGACCCTCGCCCGTTGTGTTCCCGGAGATCCCCGCTTCGACCGGTGGTACCGCGCCATCGACGCCCGGGACGCCCGGTTCGACGGCCAGTTCTTCACCGCGGTGTCCTCCACCGGCATCTACTGCCGCCCGTCCTGCCCGGCGCGCACCCCGCGCCGGGAGAACGTCAGCTTCTACCTCACGTCCGCCGCCGCGCACGAGGCCGGGTTCCGGGCCTGCAAGCGGTGTCTGCCCGAGGCGGCCCCCGGCACCCCGGAGTGGGACCTGCGCCGCGACCTGGCCGGCCGGGCGATGCGCCTGATCGCGGACGGGGTGGTGGACCGCGAGGGCGTCGACGGGCTCGCGGCCCGTCTCGGGTACTCGGTGCGGCAACTCGGCCGCACCCTGACCGCCGAACTCGGCGCCGGACCGGGGGCGCTGGCCCGGGCCCGACGCGCCCAGACCGCCCGCAGCCTGATCGTCGGCACGGATCTGAAGCTGGCGGATGTCGCCTTCGCCGCCGGATTCGGGTCGGTGCGGCAGTTCAACGACACGGTGCGGGAGGTCTTCGACACCACACCCCGCGCGCTGCGCGAGCGCCGGAACGGCACCGCCCCCACCGTCGGGCTCACCATCGCGCTGCCGGTACGACAGCCGTACGACGCGCCCGGGGTGTTCGGCTTCCTCGCCGCGCGCGCGGTCGCGGGTGTGGAATCGGTCGACCTGGGGCCGACAGCGACCCGCTCGGCAGCGGAGGGCTCGACCACGCCCGCATCGGCCCCGCGCGCATCCACCGGACAGCCGCACGGCGGTGTGCTGCGCTACGCCCGCACCCTGTCGCTGCCCCATGGTCCGGGCGCGGCCGAGGTGACCGCCGAGCGCACTCCGAGCGGCTGGCGACTTCGGGCAGTCCTGGAGCTCACCTCGCTCGCCGACGTCGCCGTCGCCACCACCCGGATCCGCCGACTCCTTGACCTGGATGCGGACCCGGTCGCGATCGACGCCGCCCTGTCCGCCGACCCGGCCCTCGCGCCGCTGGTCGCCGCCACCCCGGGCATCCGGGTACCCGGTGCCGTCGACCCGCACGAACTCGTGGTCCGCGCCCTGGTCGGGCAGCAGATCAGCGTCGCCGCCGCGCGCGGACACCTGAGCCGACTGACCGACCTGATCGGCACGCCGGTGGTCAGTTCCTTCGCCGGGTTGGATCGACTGTTCCCGACCGCCGCGCAGGTCGCCGCGGGCATCCCGGCTCCGGGCACACAGCTCGACCCGGACCGTCCGCTGAGGCTGCCGGGCCGATCGATCACCACGATCCGAGACACCGCCGCCGCGCTCGCCGACGGCTCACTCCAGGTGGACGTCGGCGCGGACACCACGCCCTTGGCCGCAGCCCTGGTCGAGCGCCCCGGGATCGGGCCGTGGACCGCCGCCTATGTGGCCATGCGGGTGCTCGGGGATCCCGATGTCTGGCTGCCGGGCGACGCCGCGCTCCTCACCTCCGCCCGCGCGCACGGTGTCCTCGACCCGGCACTCCCCCGCGGGGCCGCCCACCGGGCTCTCACCGCCCGCGCAGCGGAGTGGGCACCCTGGCGCTCCTACGCCGTCACCCACCTCTGGCGCGCCGCCCCCTGACCCCCAGGCCCCAGGCCCCACGCCCCACGCCCCACGCCCCACGCCCCACGCCCCACGCCCCACGCCCCACGCCCCACGCCCCACGCCCCACGCCCCACGCCCCACGCCCCACGCCGAGGCTACGGAAAACGACGCTCCAGCAGTCGTCAAGCGTCGCTTTCCGTAGCCTCGGCGCCGATGGCCGAGCCTTGGGTGAGCGGGGCCGGGCCTGGCCGAGCCGGCGGGCACATGCCGGGAGCGGTGCGGGGTGCGCGCCGATCAGGCCTCGTCGTCGGGGGCGGGCGGGTCGGCGGTCCAGGCGGCGGCGAGCAGGACGATGCGGGAGATCAGGTTCATCCAGACCAGCAGCGTCACGATCAAGGCGAAGGAGGTCAGCAGCGCGTTCTTGCTCGCCGACCCGGCCACCACCGACGTGCCGAGCACCCGGACGACGCCGAGTCCGATCCCGGCGATGATCGCGCCGCCGCGCAGGTCCTTCCACGGCGGTCGGATCCCGGCCAGCAGCACCACGATCAGGCAGAACGTCGCCGCGTCCACCACGAAGGCGACCAGGATGCCCAACACCCGGACGGTGATCGCCCCGGCGGTGGAGTCCTCCAGCCCGACCAGGCCGAGCAGCCAGTCGGCGGCGGTGGTGGTGGCGATGCCGAGCACCGCCGAGAGCAGGATCGCCACTCCGAGACCGACGAAGGCACCGAGCTGTCGCGCCTTGTCCAGGACCGCGTTCTCACCGCCGGAGGCCGGCTCGCCGAACATCGCGCGCACCGCCGTGCGCAGCGCCGCCATCGCGGAGATCGCCGACATCAGCAGCACCACGAACGCGATGATCGACGCCAGCCCCAGTCCGGCGCTGAACTGCAGGGACTCCGGGTCGATCAGTCCGGAGGAGTCGCCGCCGGTGTCCACCAGCCCGGGCAGATTCGCGTCGATGGCGTCGAGCACGCTCTGCCGCAGGCTCTCGTTCCCGCCGAGCACCGCCATGAAGACGGTGTAGCCAATGGTGAGCCCGGCGAAGACGGAGAACAGCGCCGCATAGGCGATGCCGCCGGTGAGCACACCGCCACCCGCCTCGCCGAAGCGCGCGTTGGCCCGCGCCGGCCGGGTCCGCTGCCACCAGGCCAGGAGTGCCTGCACCCGGGCCACGACGCCGCCGATGCCGCCGGGATAGGTCCGGGCACCGACGTCCTTACGATCACCGGCGGCGGTGTCGGCACGGCCGGCCACCTTCGCGTGAATCTGCCCCGATCCTCGTGGTTCTGCCGCCGGACTCATGCAGGTGACCCTAGGAGTCGGCGGGTTCCCCGGCATCCCGAACGGGCTGGTCGCCGGGGGCGAGCGGGTGTGCTGCCAGCACCCGCCACCGGCCGTCGTCGCCGTGTTCGTAGACCTGGATGTCGGTCACCGGGAACCGGGCGTCGAAGTCGGCCAGCTCCGCGAATGCCTGGTCGAGCGCCGGGTCCGGCACGTCGTGCGCGATCGTCACGTGCGGGTGGTAGTGGAACCGCAGCTCCTGGGCCAGCACGCCGGTCCGGATCCGTCCCTCGAGTGCCTCGCAGGCGGCGATCCCCTCGGCGACCTGGACGAACACCACCGGTGACACCGGTCGGAAGCTCGCGGTGCCGCGCAGGTGCACCACGAACGGCCCCTGGCTCGCGGCGACCCGGGCCAGGTGCTCGTGCACAGCGGGCAGCTCGTCCTCGCGCACCGTGGTGGGCCCGAGCAGGGTGATGTGCGGCGCGATCAGGTCGGCCGCCGGGTCACCCACCCGCGCCCGGGCGTCGTGCAGGGCGGTCGCCCACGGCTCGGGGATCCCGACCGCCACCCCGATCCGGAGCGTGCCCGGGTCGCGGCGGACGATCGGGATCGCCTGCGTGTGGTCGGTCATGCCGTCCGGCGCGGGAGCAGCCCGAAGCGGTCCGCGATCCGCCGCAACACCGGCGCGGCGATCTCCGCCGCCTTGTCGGCTCCGTCCGCCAGCACCGCGTCCAGCTGTGCCGGATCGGACAGGTAGTGGTTCACCCGCTCCTGGAACGGGGTCAGGAAGTCGACCACCACGTCGGCGAGGTCCACCTTGAGGTGGCCGTAGCCCTTGCCCGCGTAGTCGGCGACGATCGCGTCGATCTCACGACCGGTGAGCGCCGAGTAGATGCTGAGCAGATTCGCGATCCCGGGCTGGTTCTCCCGGTCGTAACGGATCTCCGAGCCGGCGTCGGTCACCGCCGAGCGGATGCGCTTGGCGACCGTCTTCGGCGGGTCGAGCAGCTCGATGATGCCGTTCGCGCTCGAGGACGACTTGCTCATCTTCGACGTCGGGTCCTGCAGGTCGTAGATCTTCGCGGTCGCCTTGACGATGTGCGCCTCGGGGACCACGGCCGTGCCCTCGCCGAACCGAGAGTTCAGCCGCTGGGCCAGGTCGCGGGTCAGCTCCAGGTGCTGGCGCTGGTCCTCGCCCACCGGCACCAAGGCGGTGTCGTAGAGCAGGATGTCCGCCGCCATCAGGATCGGGTAGGTGAACAGACCGACGGTGGTGCCCTCGGCACCGTACTTGCTGGACTTGTCCTTGAACTGGGTCATCCGACCGGCCTCGCCGAACCCGGTCTGGCAGGACAGCAACCAGGCCAGCTCGGCGTGCTGGGCCACGTGCGACTGCACGAAGAGGATGGACCGCTCCGGGTCGACACCCGCCGCCAGGTACTGCGCGGCGGTGCGCCGGGTGCGCTCGCGCAGCACCGCGGGATCCGGGGCCACGGTGAGCGCGTGCAGGTCGACCACGCAGTAGATCGGGTCGTAGGAGTCCTGCAGGGCCACCCACTGGGTGAGCGCGCCCAGGTAGTTGCCGAGGTGGAGGGAATCGCTGGTGGGCTGCATCCCGGAGAAGATGCGCGGCATACCTGGAGCCATGGGTCCATTCTTGCTTGTCGGAGGGGAGGGGGAGGTCGAGGAGGCTTAGGTCGCCTCGTCGTCGAAGGGGGCGCGGGTGATCGCCGGGGCCGCCACCGAGGTGGAGGCGGTCGAGGCGGAGGCGGCACCGCCGACGGCGGCAGCACCGGCAGCACCGGCTGTAGCGGGCCGCACCGGTTCGGGGTCGAGCAGGGCGTCACGCACGATCCGGCGCGGGTCGTAGCGGCGCGGGTCGAGGGCCGCCCAGTCGATGTCCTTGACGTCCTCGCCGAGCTCTTCGTCGACCTTGGTCCGCGCGTCCTGCAGGAAGTGCCGGGCCTGCTTGGTCAGGCGCGCCAGCTGCTCCGCGTACTTCGGCAGCCGGGTGGGGCCGATCACGATCACGGCGACGAGCAAGATCACGAGGAACTCGCCGCCATTGATCCCGAACATCTGGCCAGGCTACCCGCCGAACCGACCGAGCGGGAGCGCCCGGTGTCAGGGCAACGAGACGGCGGCGGCCAGGGTGTCCCAGCCACGGGTCAACCGTGCGGGCACCCCGTCGTCGTAACCGTTGCCCGGGAAGGCCGACACCACCTCGGTCGCCGACGCGCCGTCGTCGGCCGACACCACCTCGACCACGGTGTCGCCGTCCTGCCAGGCCAGGTGCCACGGTGCACGTGACAGCAGGTAGACGGTGCGGTCGTCCAGGGTGAGCTGATCGGCACCGACCAGCGCGGCGGCGTCGAGCTGCCCGTGCTGCTCGGTGACCACCAACTCGCCCAGCGGACCGCTCAGGCCGACCCGCAGGGTCTCACCGCCGTCCTGCAACCTGACCGAGGTGACCGACCAGCCCGCCGGGATCTCGGTCGGGGAGGTCCAGCCGGACTGCCGGATCCACCGCAGGTACTCCTCGGTGCTGGAGCCCTCGGTGCTGGCGGCCGAGACGGTGGTCGCGGCGACCTCGGTCTGCCCCAGCAGGGACAACGCCTCCTGCGGCTGCGCGGACGGGGTGACGGCGACCGGGCGGCCACCGAGCACGAACAGCCCGACGGCGACCACCCCGACCCCGGTCACCGACCCGACCAGGACGCGCAGGCCACGGCGGGGCGGGGCGATCTCCCCGGTCAGCGCACGATGGGTCGACGTCGACACCCGGCGCGCCGGTGCCGCCTCCGGCCGCGGTGACGAGGGCGGCGCGAATCCGCCCGGCGCACAGCCGAGCGCCAGCAGACGGGCGGTCAGGTCGCCGTCCGGGCGGACGTCGCACACCTGGGCCATCAGCTGTCGCGCCCGCCGGGCGTCGGCGAGCTCGGTCGCACAGCGCTGGCACCCGGCGACGTGCGAGAGCGCCCGCTCGTTCGCGGCGGGGCTGAGCTGACCGTCGACGACGGCGCTGACCAGGTCCCCGAGGTGCGCGCTCACCGCACGACCGCCTCGGCCGGCTCGACCGCCTCGACGGCGCGGGGCGCACGGTGCTCCAGCGACACCCGCAGGCGGGCACGCGCACGGTGGATCCGGGACCGCACGGTGCCGAGCTTGATGCCGAGGGTCACCGCGATCTCCTCGTAGGAGAGGCCCTCGATGTCGCACAGCACCACCGCGGCGCGGTAGTCCGGCGGCAGTTCGTCCAACGCCGCCTGGATGTCGACGTCCAGGTTCTCGTGCTCGAAGGCCCGTTCCGGTCGGTCGAGGCCCTCGGCCGCCGGGAACCGGTCGGACTCCTCCCCCATCGCGTCCATCCGGATCCGCTGCTTGCGCCGGGCGGTGTCCAGGAACAGGTTGGTCGTGATGCGGTGCAGCCAGCCCTCGAAGGTGCCGGGGGTGTAGTTGGACAGCGAGCGGAACACCCGGATGAAGGTCTCCTGGGTGAGGTCCTCGGCGTCCTGCCGGTTGCCGGTGAGGCGGTAGGCCAGGCGGTACACGCGCGCCGAGTGCTCGCGCACGATGGACTCCCAGCTCGGCGGCTGCCAGTCCGTGTCGGGTGCCGAAGTGGCCAATCGACGTCCTTCGTATCAGCGACCCACGCGATGCGGGCCGGAGAACCAGTGTTCCATGCCAACGTGAACGAAGGCGGAGAAGTTCCCGGGCACTAGGCTGAGCAGCGCTATCAACCGCATCGCATCCAGGAGGGCACCATCGCCACCGACAAGGCCGGGAGCTGGGTCTACGCCGAGGGCTTCGTGCCGGAGGACGACACCCTGCTGCGTGCGCGGGAACGGGCGGCGGAACTGGGCTGCACCGCGGTTGCTCCGGGCACGGGGGCGGCGCTGAGCATGTTGGCAGCGGCCTCGAAGGCACGAGCGGTGGTCGAACTGGGCACCGGTGCCGGCGTCTCGTCGCTGCGATTGCTGCGCGGGATGCCCGCCGACGGCGTGCTGACCACCATCGACGTGGAGGTGGAGCACCAGCGGGCGGCGAAGCAGGCGTTCGCCGAGGAGGGCATCCGGCCCGCCCGCACCCGGACCATCTCCGGCCGCGCGCTGGACGTGCTGCCCCGGCTGACCGACGCCGCCTACGACCTGGTGTTCGTGGACGCCGACATCGAGAACTACCCGGCCTATGTCCGGCAGGCGGTCCGGCTGCTGCGCCCCGGCGGCGTGCTGGCCGTGGACGACGCGCTGTGGCACGACCGGGTCGCCGACCCCGCCCGGCGGGACGAGGCGACCACCCTGGTGCGGGAGACCGGCCGGATCGTGCGCGACGACGACGACCTGATCGTCAGCCTGCTGCCGGTGGGCGACGGGCTGCTGGTGGCGGTCCGGCGCTGAGACCGGACCGCCGAACCAGCGCCTACCGCAGTGCGCTCAGGTAGCTGAGCAGGAGGCGCGCGCCGTAGCCGGTGGCACCCTCGGTGAGCTCGTGCTTGTCCGCGGGCGAGCGACCCGGACCGGCGATGTCCAGGTGGGCCCAGGCACGCGAGCCGACGAACTCCCGCAGGAACAGTGCCGCGGTGATCGACCCGGCGCCGTACTTCAGGTCCTGCGCGACGTGCCGCAGGTCCGCGACGTCCGAGTGGGTGGCGTCGGTGTAGTCGGCGACCAGCGGCATCTCCCAGGCGGGCTCGCCGCTGATGTCGGCGGCCGCGGTCAGTGCGTCCACCAGCGGCCGATCCGTCCCGTACAGGGCAGCGTGCTGCTTGCCCAACCCGATGCTGGCAGCGCCGGTCAGGGTCGCCACGTCGATCAGCACGTCCGGGTCCAGGGTGGCGTCGGCGAAGGCCAGCGCGTCCCCCAGCACCAGGCGGCCCTCGGCGTCGGTGTTCGCCACCTCGACCGTGCGCCCGCCGTACATCCGCAGCACGTCGGCCGGACGGAAGCTGGCGGCACCGAAGTGGTTCTCGGCCAGCGGCAGCACCGCCGTCACCCGGTGCGGCAGACCGGCGTCGGCGGCCGCGAGGACGGTAGCCAGCGCCACCGCGGCCCCGGCCATGTCGGTCTTCATCGTGACCATCGCCTCGCGGGGCTTGATCGAGATCCCACCGGTGTCGTAGGTGATGCCCTTGCCGACCACCACGACGTGGCGTCCGGTCGCGTGCTCCGGCCGGTACTCCACGGTGACCAGTCGGGGCGAGGAGGCGGAACCGGCACCGACGGCCAGGATGCCGCCGAAGCCCTGCGCCGCCAGTTCCTTGGGCCCCCGGACCGTGACCGTCAGCCCGGCCGCCTGACCCAGCTCGGCGGCCCGATCGGCCATCCACTCCGGGTTCTTGATGTTCGACGGGGTGTTCGCCAGGTCCCGGACCAGCCAGGTGGCGGTGGAGCCGCGCACGGCGGTGTCCAGCGCATCGGCGGTGGCGTCGTCGTCCCGACCGACCAGCACCAGCTCGCCGGCGGGCAACTCCCGCGCCGGGACCGGCGCGCCGATCCGCTGCACGCGGTAGTTGGCCAGCAGGTAGCCCTCGGCGAGGGCCCGCACCGACTCCGGCGACTCGGTCCCGACCGTCGTGAGCACCCGGCGCAGGCCACGGGTGGCCCGGGCCAGGGCGGCACCGGCGCGGCGCATGGCCAGCGGGGAGGAGTCGCCCACGCCGACCAGGACGACCCGGCGCGGCAACGACTGCCAGGGCAGTGCGGCGCTCCCGCTGCCCACCGGCCGGGGCAGCAGCAGGGTCCAGGCCTCACCGGCGGACCCGGTCAGGTGCGCGCGCTCGGCGAGCTCGGCCAGGTCGATGCCGTAGCGGGCGGCCGCCTCCGCGGTGCCCTGCCGGGGCTGGAGGTCGGTGTCGTCCGGGGCGGCCGGAGCCACCGGGACGGTGACGGCGTCCACGTCCTGCGCATCGAGCAGGGCCGAGGACGCGAACGAGCCCGGTGCCAGCGAGATCGCGGGCACCGGGCGTCCGATCCGCACAGAGTGCGTGGGGGTGCGAGCCATGCGGTGGGTCGTCAGCTGACGACGGAGGTGAGGGCCTCGCCCAGCTCCTGCGCCTCGGTGGCGTTCAGCTCGACGACCAGTCGGCCGCCGCCCTCCAGCGGAACCCGCATGACGATGCCACGCCCCTCCTTGGTCACCTCGAGGGGACCATCACCAGTCCTGGGCTTCATCGCGGCCATGCGTGGCACTCCTTCTGATCGTGGTTGTACCTGGGAGCAGTCTAGTTCACGGCACCGACTAGGTGCGGGGTCATCGCCGGTCAGCGGCCCACGGCCACCCTCACGGCGGCCACCCGGAGGGTGGGACGAACCGCCAGATCTGCCACAACCACACCAGTTGCAGTCCGAGCATCACGACCACGACCGCGCCGGTCCACACCCGGGCCGCCCACCGCGGGCGGCTCAGCACCCCCACCGTGGCGGCGCCCAGCGGGAACGCGAGCAGCAGGAACCGGGCCAGGCTGCTGCCCGGTTCGATCGCGGCACCGATGTACAGCGGATAGGCGGCACCCCAGGCCCACAGCTCACCACCCAACCGCCGGGTGGACGGTGCGAGCAGCACCACCGCCAGCAGGACCAGGATGCCCACCGCGACCAGCGGCCAGGCGTCGTGGAACCAGAACGGCAGGATGTACCCCCAGGCGCCGAAGGGGGCGATGTGCCGACTCCCCCGCCACGCGCCCTGGGTCTGCAGGTAGGCATCCGGCACGCCGGTCACCCAGCCGCAGATCAGCGGCCACAGCACCCCGGAGACCGCCGAGGCGAGCGTCAATCCCGCCAACCACAGCCAGGCGGGACGGGGCAGCGACCGGTGCTCGCGCCACCGCGACCAGGCGTGCACCAGCACCACGGCGGCGATCGGCAGCGCCACCGCCCGGGTCAGCCCCAGGGCCAGCACCCCGGCCGTCGCCCAGCCGTAGTGCCGGGTGACGACGGCCAGCAGGGTGAGCGCGATCAGCAGCAGTGCCAGCGACTCCGTGTACCCGACCTGGAGCACCACCGACGTCGGGAACACGCTGACCAGCAGCACGGTCGCCAGCGGCAGGCCCGGACGCGCGGCCACCGCCCGGGGTGCACCCCGCTCGATCAGGCGATGGATCACCGGCATCGCGGCGGCACCGAGCAGCAGCGCCAGGGTCGAGGAGACCACCGCCCACGACCCACCGGTCACCGCCATCACCGCGCGACACAGCATCGGGAACAACGGGAAGAACGCCCAGGCGTTCTGGACCACCTGGCCGTCGGTGCCGACCGGGAGCGTGTCCGGGTAGCCGGTCTCGGCGATCTGGCGGTACCAGGTCGCGTCCCACATCAGCCCGGTGTAGTCGGTGTAGCTCGGGTGCTCGCCGGTCCACCCGTTCGCCGCTTGGTGTCCCGCGACCACGACCAACGCGATCCCGGAGAACAGCCGGGCGGCGGCGTAGACGGCCAGGCACTGCACCCACCACGGCCAGCGACGGGGATCCAGTGCCGAGCCGTTCACAGCAGGTCCCCCAGCGCAGCCCTGTTCACACCAGACCCCGCATCGCGCGGGCGGGCGGCCGGTCACCCCGGATCGAGGCCACCATGTCCACCGTGCGGCGGGTGGCGCGGACGTCGTGGGCCCGGAACACCCGTGCGCCGTGCCAGGCGGCGAGCGCCGTCGCCGCCAGGGTGCCCTCCAACCGGTCCTCGGGCGGCAGGTCCAGCGTCTCCCCGACGAAGTCCTTGCGGGACAGTGCCACCAGCACCGGGTGGCCCAACTCGACCAGCGCCGCGGTCCGGCGCACCAGGTGCAGGGAGTGCCAGGTGTTCTTGCCGAAGTCGTGGGTCGGGTCGACCAGCACCGACTCCCGGGGCACCCCGAGGGACACCGCCCGGGCGGCGGCGGTCCGCAGGGTGTCCAGCACGTCGAGCAGCACGCCGTCCAGCGGGTCGGTGCCCGCGGGCGCGTCGGCGGGCAGCGGGTAGACGACCCGGAACGGATCGGTGCGCGGTGGCAGCCCGCCGGTGTGCGAGCAGACCACCCCCAGACCCAGCTCGGCGGCGACCTCGACCAGTTCCGGGTCGTGCCCGGCCCAGGTGTCGTTCAACAGATCGGCCCCGGCGTCGGCGGCGGCCCGGGCCACCTCGGCGCGCCAGGTGTCCACGCTGACCAGCAGGTCCGGGTGGCGACGACGGACCCGTGCGACCAACGGCACCACCCGGGCGATCTCCTCGGCGACGGTGACCTCCGGCCCGCGCCCGGCCCGCACCCCGCCGAGGTCCACCAGGTCGGCGCCCTCGTCCGCGGCCCGGGCGACCGCGTCGTCGGCCCCGGCGTCGTCGTAGCGGGCGGCGGCGTAGAACGAGTCCGGGGTGCGGTTCACCACGGCCATCACCACGGGGTGCTCCGGGCCGAAGCGCCGGCCGCGGAGCACCAGGTCGACTCCGGTCATTCCGCGGTGTACGCGGCGTCGGCGGCCGCGTCCTGCTCGCTCTCCTGCTCCTCCCGCACCGCCTGTTCGGCGGCCCGCAGCTCCACCCCGCGGTCGGCGACGATCTGCACCGCCTCCGCCGGGTCGTCCACCAGCCGGATCAGCGCCAGGTCGGCCTCGGAGATCATGCCGCGCTCCAGCACCGGTCCCCGCGCCCAGTCCAGCAGGCCCCGCCAGTAGTCGGTGCCGACCAGCACGATCGGGAACTCGACGACCTTGTGCGTCTGCACCAGGGTCAGGGCCTCGAACAACTCGTCGAAGGTGCCGAAGCCACCGGGCAGCACGATGAAGCCCTCGGCGTACTTCACGAACATGGTCTTCCGGGCGAAGAAGTAGCGGAAGTTGACCCCGAGGTCGACCCAGGGGTTCATCCCGTGCTCGAAGGGCAGTTCGATCCCCAGCCCGATGGACAGCCCACCGGCCTCGGAGGCGCCCTTGTTCGCGCCGGCCATGATGCCCGGGCCGCCGCCGGTGATCACCGCGTAACCGGCCTCGACCAACCGGCGGCCGACCTCCTCGGCGAGGGCGAAGTCGGGGTGTTCCGGCTTGACCCGCGCCGAGCCGAAGACGCTGACCGCGGGACCGACCTCCGCCAGGGCACCGAAGCCCTCGACGAACTCGCTCTGGATCCGCATCACCCGCCAGGGGTCGCCGTGCAGCCAGTTCGCGCCGTCACCGCCCGCCAGCAGACGCTGATCCGTGGTGGTGGTCGGGATCTGGTCCCGGCGCAGCAGCACCGGACCCTTGCGGTAGCCGGTACCGGGGACGGAGATGCCGTCGTCGCTCATGGGCCCGACTGTACGGGTCGGACCTCAGCGGGTCAGCCACTCCCGCAGCGCGTCCCGGCACTGGCCCAGCTGCTCGACCGGCACACGTTCGTCGTCCTTGTGCGCGAGCAGCGGGTCGCCCGGGCCGAAGTTCACCGCCGGGATGCCCAGGGCGGAGAACCGCGCCACGTCGGTCCAGCCGTACTTGGGGGCGGGCACCCCACCGGTGACCGCCAGCACGGCGGCGGCGAAGTCGGCGGCGATCGGGTCGTCCAGCCCCGGGCGGGCGCCGGCGGCCGAGTCGGTGATCCGCACCGTGAAGCCGTCGAACAGCTCCCGGACGTGCGCCTCGGCCTCGTCGACCGAGCGGGCGGGCGCGAACCGGTAGTTCACGGTGACCACGGTGCGGTCGGGGATCACGTTGGTGGCGACGCCGCCGGAGATGAGCACCGCGTTCATCCCCTCGCGGTAGACCAGACCATCCACCTCGACCTCGGCCGGGGTGTAGGCGGCCAGGCGGTTCAGCACCTCGGCGGTGTCGTGGATCGCGTTGCGGCCGGTCCAGGCGCGGGCGGAGTGCGCGGCGATCCCGGGCACCTCGACCTCGGCCCGCAGGGTGCCGTTGCAGCCCCCTTCGATGCCCCCGTCTGAGGGTTCGCACAGCACAGCGAAGTCCGCGGCCAGCCACTCCGGGTGGTTCCGGGCGATCCGGCCCAGACCGTTCAGCGAGGCGTCGACCTCCTCGTGGTCGTAGAAAACCCAGGTCAGGTCGCGGCTGGGGGCCACGAGCTCGGCGGCGAGGGCGAGCTGCACCGCCACGCCACCTTTCATGTCCACCGTGCCGCGACCCCACAGCACGCCCTGCTCCACCCGGGTGGGCAGGTTGTCGGCGACCGGGACCGTGTCGATGTGCCCGGCGATCACGACCCGGCTCTTGCGACCCAGCTCGGTCCGGGCGACCACCGCGTCGCCGTCGCGGTCGACTGTCAGGTGCGGCAGCGCGCGCAGCGCGGTCTCGATCGCGTCCGCCAACGCCCGCTCCTCGCCGCTGACCGAGCGGAGGTCGCACAGTTGCGCGGTCAGCGTCGTCAGATCGGCGTTCAGGTCCAGGACGGCAGTCATGGTCCCCGACCCTAGTCCGACCGCACCGTAGGCTTTCGGTCATGACCGCGATGCGAACCGCCTGGGGCTGGGGCCTTGCCACGATCGCTGCCGACGGCAGTGTGCTGGACAGCTGGTACCCCGAGCCGACACTCGGTGAGCCCCAGGACGACGCCGTGGCGCCCGCCTTCCGTGCCGCGGAGGGCGAGGACCCGCTGCGCGGCGTCCGGATCGAGCTGGTGCGCACCGTGATCGACCTGGACACCGCCCCCACGAGCACCGCCGACGCCTACCTGCGCCTGCACCTGCTCTCCCACCGTCTGGTGCAGCCGCACGGCCTGAACCTGGACGGCATCTTCGGGGTGCTGCCCAACGTGGTGTGGACCGACCGCGGGCCCTGCGCGGTGGACCGCTTCGAGGAGGTCCGCGCCCGGCACCTGGTCTCGGGCCAGCGGATCACCGTCTTCGGCGTGGACAAGTTCCCGCGGATGGTCGACTACGTGCTGCCCACCGGGGTCCGGATCGCCGACGCCGACCGGGTGCGGCTGGGTGCCCACCTGGCACCGGGCACCACCGTCATGCACGAGGGCTTCGTGAACTTCAACGCCGGGACGCTCGGCACCTCGATGGTGGAGGGTCGGATCTCCGCCGGTGTGGTGGTCGGCGAGGGGTCGGACATCGGTGGCGGCGCGTCGATCATGGGCACGCTGTCCGGCGGCGGGCGCGAGGTCGTCTCGATCGGTGAGCGGTCCCTGCTGGGCGCGAACGCCGGTCTGGGCATCGCCCTGGGCGACGACTGCGTGATCGAGGCCGGCCTCTACGTCACAGCCGGCACCAAGGTGACCCTCGTCGGTGGCGACGCGGCGGGCACCGTGGTGAAGGCCCGCGAGCTGTCCGGGGTGAACGGGCTGCTGTTCCGCCGCAACTCGCTGACCGGTGGCGTCGAGGTCGTCGCACGCTCCGGCACCGGCATCACCCTGAACGCCGCCCTGCACGCGAACTGATGTCCCGACGCGGCAACCGGCTGGGCTGTGCGGGGCTGACCGCCCTGGTGCTGCTGGTCGCGGCGGTCGCAGCCGGGCTGTGGCTGATCCGGCAGGCGAGCACCGCCGACACCGCGAGCAACCGGTGCGTGGCCGTGAACGACGGCACCTCGTGGGAGCTGTCGACGGCGCAGGCCGACAACGCGGCGCTGATCGCCGTCACGTCGATGGAGCGCGGCATGCCGGCCCGTGCCGCCACCATCGGCCTGGCCACCGCGCTGCAGGAGTCCCGGCTGATCAACATCGACTACGGCGACCGCGACTCGATCGGGCTGTTCCAACAGCGACCGTCGCAGGGCTGGGGCACCGTCGAGCAGATCATGGACCCGGTGTACGCGACCGGGAAGTTCTACGAGGGCCTGGCCGACGTCAGCGGCTACACCGAGATGGAGGTGACCGAGGCCGCCCAGGCGGTGCAGCGCTCGGGCTTCCCGGACGCCTACGCCCAGCACGAGCCGCGCGCCCGGGCGTGGGCCTCGGCCCTCACCGGATGGTCGACCGCCGCCCTCACCTGCGACCTGTCCCCCACCGACGGACCGGGCTCGCCGGAGACCTTCGGCCAGCGGGTGCAACGCGACTTCGGCAGCGCGGTGGTCGCCACCGTCGACGGCACCGGTGACGGCAGCCGGATGCTGCTGTCCACCGACGCCCTGACCACCGCCTCCGGGGGCGACCCCGCCCGCTCGGGGTGGGCAGTGGCCCAGTGGGCCGTCGCGGTGGCGGCCGATCAGCAGGTGGTCGACGTACAGGTCGGCGACCAGCTCTGGGATCGGGAGGCCGACGGCTGGGTGACCGCCGCCGCGCCCGTGGCGGACGGGACGGTCGCGGTCACCCTGGCCGGTCAGCGGTCCGAGACGTCCCGGTAGTCGCGCTCGCCGGAGCCGGTGTAGACCTGGCGCGGACGACCGATCTTGGTCTTCGGGTCGAGCATCATCTCCCGCCACTGCGCGATCCAGCCGGGCATCCGGCCAAGGGCGAACAGCGGCGTGAACATCGAGGAGTCGAAGCCCATCGCCTTGTAGATCAGGCCGGTGTAGAAGTCGACGTTCGGGTAGAGCTTGCGCGAGACGAAGTAGTCGTCGTTGAGCGCGATCTCCTCCAGCGTCCGGGCGATGTCCAGCAGCTCGTCGTCCTTGCCCAGGGCGGAGAGCACGGCGTCGGCGCTCTCCTTCACGATGGCGGCGCGCGGGTCGTAGTTCTTGTAGACCCGGTGGCCGAAGCCCATCAGCCGGACGCCCTGCTCCTTGTCCTTGACCCGCCGCATGAAGTCGGTCGCGTCGCCGCCGTTGGCCTTGATCTCGGCCAGCATCCGGAGCACCGACTCGTTCGCCCCACCGTGCAACGGGCCGGAGAGCGCGTTGATCCCGGCCGCGACCGAGGCGTACAGGTTGGCGTGCGCCGACCCGACCTGACGGACCGTGCTGGTGGAGCAGTTCTGCTCGTGGTCGGCGTGCAGGATCAGCAGCTTGTCCAGCGCGCGCACGACGGTCGGGTCGACGTCGTACTGCTGGTACGGCACCGCGAAGGTCATCCGCAGGAAGTCCTCGACGTAGCCGCGGGAGTAGTCCGGGTAGAGCAGCGGCTCACCCCGGGAGGTGCGGTGCAGATAGGACGTGATGGTCCGAGTCTTGGCGAGCAGCAGCACGGTGGCCAGCTCCACCGCCTCCTGGTCGAACGGGTCCAGCGACTCCGGGTAGAAGGTCGCCAGCGCGTTGATCGCGGAGCTCATCACGGCCATCGGGTGCGCACCCGAGGGGAAGGTGCCCATGAAGGTGCGGAAGTTCTCGTGCACGAAGGTGTGCCGGTTCACCCGCTCGACGAAGTTCTCCAGCTCGTCGGCGCTGGGCAGTTCGCCGTTGAACAGCAGATACGCGACCTCCAGGAAGGAGGAGTTCTCCGCCAGCTGGTCGATCGGGTACCCGCGGTAGCGCAGGATCCCGGCATCGCCGTCGATGTAGGTGATCTGCGACTCGCAGGACGCGGTGTTCATGAACCCGGGGTCCACGGTGACCAGGCCGGTGTCGCGCAGCAGCGACGACACCTCGATGCCGGAGTTGCCCTCCGTGGCCGGGACCACCGGCAGCTCGCGGGTGCTGCCGTCCACGGACAACTGCACGGTCGTGGGGTCGGACATGGCGCTCCTCCTCGGGCGGGGTGGTCGGGCGACGATCAGATCGCCCGGAGCGGGGTACGGCTGCGGCTACGTTGCGGCGCCTCGCCCGGTGGCCGGGTGACGGCCCGCCAGCACCGTACGTGACGTGTGGGGCCGCGACCATCCCGAGGCGAGACCGGGTGGTGTGACCCGCCTCACATGCTGGTCAGGCGCTCCGCGGCGGTCGCGATCCGCTCGTCGGTGCCGGTGAGCGCCACCCGCACATGCCGTGGCGCGCCGTAGAACGATCCCGGCGCGACCAGGATGCCCCGCTCGGCCAGTCGTTCGACGGTCACCCAGCAGTCGTCGTCGGCGGTCACCCACAGGTACAGCCCGGCCTCCGAGCCCTCCAGCCGGTAGCCGGCGGCGGTCAGTGCGGGCAGCAGCGTGTCCCGGCGGCTCCGGTACCGCTCGCGCTGCTCGGCGACATGCGTGTCGTCGCCCAGGGCCACGGTCATCGCGGCCTGCACCGGCCCCGGCACGATCATCCCGGCGTGCTTGCGGGTGGCCAGCAGACCGGCGATCAGCTCCGGGTCGCCCGCGGCGAAGGCCGCCCGGTACCCGGCCAGGTTCGACTGCTTGGACAGCGAGTAGAGCACCAGCAGGCCACCGTGGTCGCCGCCGCAGACCCGGGGGTCCAGCAGACTCGGCACGCCGTCGGTGACCCACGGCGCGGCCCAGGGCAGCTCGGCGTAGCACTCGTCGGAGGCCACCACGGCGCCGACGGCTCGGGCCGCCTCCACCACGGCGCGCAGCTGGTCCACGCCCAGCACGCTGCCGTCCGGGTTGCCCGGCGAGTTCAGCCAGACCAGCCGGACCCGCGGCCCCTCCGGACCGGTGAGCACCGCCACCGGGTCGCTGGTCGGCACCGGCGTCGCACCGGCCAGTCGCGCGCCGACGTCGTAGGTCGGGTACGCGGCGGCCGGGTGCAGCACCAGGTCGCCGTCGCCGAGACCCAGCAGCGCCGGCAGCAGCGCGACCATCTCCTTGGATCCGACCGTGGGCAACACCCCGGCCGGGTCCAGCCCCGGCACGCCACGACGACGCGCGAACCAGTCGGTCACCGCCGAGCGCAGCGCGGGGGTGCCCCAGGTCTGCGGGTAGCCCGGCGAGTCGGCCGCCTCGGCCAGGGCACGCCGCACCAGCTCCGGCGTCGGGTCGACCGGGGTCCCCACCGACAGGTCGACGATGCCGTCCGGGTGCGCGCGGGCGCGCTCGGCGAACGGGGTCAGGGTGTCCCAGGGGAAGTCCGGCAGGGCGGCGGTGAACAGACCCATCAGTCGCCGTGCACCTGCAGCGGAAGGGTGGCGATCACCGGGTGGTCCTTCTCGATCTGGCCCATCTTGGCGGCGCCCCCGGGCGAGCCGATCCCGTCGAAGAACTCGACGTTGGCCTTGTAGTACTCGGACCACTGCTCCGGGACGTCGTCCTCGTAGTAGATCGCCTCCACCGGGCACACCGGCTCGCACGCGCCACAGTCCACGCACTCGTCCGGGTGGATGTAGAGCGAGCGCTTGCCCTCGTAGATGCAGTCGACCGGGCATTCCTCGATGCAGGCCTTGTCCTTGACATCCACACAGGGCTGGGCGATCACATAGGTCACGACTTGTCCTCCACACGCCCTCGACAGCCGGGCGGTCGCACGTTCGTTCAGGTCAGCTCGGCCTAGTATCGCTCACCGGCACGGTTCACGACGCGGCGAGGAGACGACCATGGCCGAGGACCTCTGGCGCACCTGGCCGGTGGGGTCGAGGGCGATGGTCCGACGCCGACTCCCGGCGGGTGACAGCCACCTGTTCACCGACGTGGTGGGCGACCTGCTCGCGGTGGACGACGACGGTGTCCTGCTCCGCACCCGGCGGCACGGCGACGTGCGGGTGCCGGGGTCCGAGATCGCCATCGGCAAGCTCGTCCCCCGGCCACGCCGCTGAGTCGGCCTCCGCCGACCCGATTCGACCCGATCCGATTCGACCCGACCGGGTCCGCCCTCGGCCGGGCCCTGCGTCCGCGCCGGACCCGGCTCAGCCCGCCGGGGGTGCCGCGGTCGCGGGGTCCGGACCGCAGACCACCTTGTTCTGCGGCTTGTACCGCCAGGACAGGTTGTCGGTGTCCTGCACCTGCCCGTTGAGGGAGACAGTCCGGGTCACGGTGATGCTGAACCCGGGGTTGCCCGCCGAGGACGCGGAACAGGTCGGCGAGGTGTTGTAGACCGTCGTCGGCGACACCACATTGGTCTTCGCGCCGGAGGTGATCGCCACCTCGTAGTACGGGGTGCTCCACAGCCGGACCCAGGTCTTGCCGTCCGCGACATAGGCCTGCACCAGCACTCCGTAGGGCGTGGTGTTCTTCCACTTCATGTCGATCGACCCGGTGTAGAGGGTCGCCTCCCGACCGGCCGGGTAGCGGGTGAACCACTCTGAGTGCGGCTGGTGCTCGACATCCTCCATGCCGGCCTCGAAGGCGGCGTTGAAGGTGGTGGTGGACAGCTGGGACAGCCCACCGCCCCAGGCGTCGGAGTGCTCGCCGTTCACGATCGCCCCCGCCTGCACGAAGCCGTGCGCGGAGTCGATCGGTCCGAGCGCCTCGGTCAGGGAGAAGGTCTCCCCCGGCCGGATCAGGGTGCCGTTGATCGCGGCGGCCCCGGCGGTGATGTTCTGGGTGCGCTTCGGCTCACTGGTCAACGGGGTGGAGAACTCCGACACCGCCGTCGTGACGCCGAGCGCCTGGAGGGCCTCCGTGCTCTGCGACGGGTCCGACTCGACCAGCTCCACCGGCGCGGTCCGATCCGAGGTGCTGGCGGCGGCAGTGGCCACGGCCGTGGCCAGGGCAGCCGGATCCAGGGTGGTCCCCGGTGTGCCGGGCACGATCGTCGGTGCCCCGTCGGCGAACTCGAACGTCGCGTCGGCGGCGGTGGTCAACAGGTTCGACGTCCGGTCGACCACCTGGTCGACCAGGGCGGCCCCGTCCATCGTCAACACCAGCTCGGCGCCCTGCGGCACGAAGCTCGCCGCCCCCGTCAGGACGTCGACCGGCAGCTCCGCCGACTGGTCCGCGACCGTCACGGTCACCGGGCCGGAGACCACGGCACTCGCCACATCCCGCACCACCCGGTCGACCTCGTCCTGGGTGATGGTCGGTGCCACGGTGTCGCTCGGCAGCTCGATCGGCAGCGCCTCGGTCAGCCAGCCGTCGGCCAGCGTGTCCCGGGCACCCTCGGTGTCCAGCGACCACCCGTCGACGGCGGCTACACCCTGCGGCTTGCCGTCCACGAAGACCACCGACCCGTCCACCGGTGCCAGGGTCAGCGCACCGGACAGGTCCTCGACGGCGGCGGTCAGCTTGGTGTCGTCCACCTCGGTGACCGGAGTCTCCTCGGTGCCGCCGGTCAGGTGTCGCCACATCCGCTGCGGGCTCAGGTCGATCCCGGTCAGGGAGTCGACGGTCGCGTCCACGTCGAAGGTGAGCCCGGCGGCGGCCGGGTCCACCGTGCCGCTCACCTCACGGGCGGTGACGGTGATCGGCTGCGACGAGCGCTCGGCCAGCCCCTCGGTCAGCGCGGCCCGGGCGTCGTCGGCGGACATCCCGCCGACCTCGATCCCGGCCACGGTGGTCCCGCGCGGCACCCGCTCGGCCAATGCGTAGGCACCGCCGACATAGGCCCCGGCCAGCACGACCACGACACCGGCCACGATCAGCACCGGACGCCACCAGCGACGCTTCCGGTCCGGCTCCGACTCGAAGACGTCCAGCGGGGAACCCTCCTCCGGGTGACCGGCCACCGCGGCGGCCGGGGTGCCGTCGCCCGGTGTCCCGGCGGCGGTCGGGGTCGAACCGGGGACAGCCGGGAGGACAGTGGTCGCGTCGGACTGTCCAGCGACCGGCTGCGCGCCGCTGTCCTGAGCCGCGGGGTCCGTCGAGGCGATCCGCTGCGTGGGTGCCGTGACGTCCGCCGGGGACGGTGCGGCGGCAGCGAGCGGGGTGCGCTCGGCGACCGGAATGCGTTCGGCGGAGGGTCCGTCGGTGTCGGTGGGGGGTTGGGTGCCCGCCGTCGCGTCGTCGACGACCGGCGCCGCACCCTGCGCCGTGGCTGCGCGCTCGGACGCGGCCGCCATCCGGGCGTCCTCCGCGGCGGCTGCCGCGGCTGCGGCGGCGGTCAGGGTCGCGACCGCGCGGGCACGCGGGTCGTTCGCCGGGTCCACAGCGGAGGCGCGGGTGCGCGGGACGCCGTCGGTGGGCGTCGTGGTCGCGGAGACCCCCGGCGCGGCGGCAGCGGATTCGGCGCTCGCCGGTGCGGCGTCCGCACCCGACTTCGTGGGCTGAGCGGTCGCAGCGGACGGCGACGGGGTGTCCGGTTCGGCCACATCGGCGTCGGACCGGGCGATCACCGGCGCGGGGTCGTCGCTGGGCACCTGGTCGGCGGGCCCGCTGTCTCGGGACGGTCGGCTGTGGCCATCGGGCGCGTCGTCGCCCGCAGGCGCATCGTCCGTGACGGTGGCGCGGTCCGGAGCGGGTCCGTCGGCGGCGGGCGTGTCATCTGCGGAGGGGCCGCCGTCGGTGCCGGTCGAGTCGTCAGTGGCGGGACCGCCGTCGGTGCCGCTCGAGTCGTCAGTGGCGGGACCGCTGTCGGTGGCTGGTGCGTCGTCAGTGGCGGGACCGCCGTCGCTGCCGGTCACGTCGTCGCCCACCGGTCCGTTCTCCGCGGCCGCCCGGTCTCCGTCCACCGCCTCGGTTGCGCCGTCGTCACCCTCGGTCGACGCAGCGGCGTCGTCATCCTCGGCCAACCCAGCGCGGTCGTCACCCTCGTCCGACACGGCGCCGTCGTCGCCCTCCGGGACCACCGGGGTCTGCCGGGTGGCGGTGTCCGCCTCAACCGGCGTCGGGGCGTCCGGGCCGGCGGTACGGGCGTCGTCCGCCTCGTCCCGCCCGGTGTCGGGGGTGTTGTCCTCCGGCACGGTGCCCTCCGATGTCCCCTGGCCCATCTGCTGGTCCTCTCGCACAGGTGTGGCCCGCAGCTGCGGGCACAGTCGCCGATTCTACGGGCGCATTCCGACAGGAGCCTTCGCATTCCACGACCACCGGTGCGATTCGAGCGAATTGCTCCCAATCACCGCACCGGATGCACGCGCCGGCGCAGATGCACCAGGCCTCCGGCCTCCGACCTGCCCTCCCGCACTGCCACCACGTCGCCGAGCACCAGGTCGTGATCGCCCGCGGGGACGATCTCCCGGGTGCGGCAATCCAGCCAGGCCGCGGCACCGTCCACCCACGCGGCCCCTGATTCCGGCGCCCGGTGGTGCGGGACCCGCGCGAGTTGTCCGATCACCGGCCGACCGGGCGACGCCAACCAGTCGGCGGTCGGTGCCTGGTCGTCGGCGAGGACGCTGACCGCCCACCCGTCGACCTGGTCCAGTGCGTCCCGGATCCGGCTGTCGGCGTGCAGGCTGACCAGCACGATGGGCGGTTCGAGCGACACCGACATCAGCGCGGACACCGTCGCCGCGTGGTCCGCGTCCCGCCACCGGGTGGAGACCACGCCGACACCGCCCGGCAATCGGGCCATCGCCGACCGGAACTGCTCCGGGTCGACGGTCATCCGGTGACTCGACGGCGCAGGGGTCGGTCGCTGAACCAGGAGCCGGGGAGCGCCAGGACCAGCAGGATCACCGCGCTCGCCCCGCCGAGCCAGTACCAGCCCCAGTGGTCGCCGCCGGGGATCAGCACGTCACCGCCCGGACCGTACCGGGACAGCCCGCCGAGGGTCAGCAGCAGCACCGCGAGGTAGAACAGGGTCGCTGCTCGGCCGAGGGCGGCACGCACCCCCACCCCGGAGGTGAAGACCAGGGCGAGCGCCAGCACCAGGCCCCAGGGCTGACTCGACCGGTGCATCACGGTCCCGGCGACCGCGATAACGACACCGATCACCAGAACGCCCAGCAGGCGGAGGAGTACGCGCACGCGGGTCAGGCTACGGCGTACGGCTGTGGAACGGTGCGCGCAGGGTCCGCCCACTGGTACCGCTCCACCGGGAGCACCGGGGCCAGTGCGCCGTTGGACAGCGCGTAGCAGCCCAGCGCCTCGGGCAGGTCGAGCGCGGTGACCGCCTGCACCTGCGTGGCGTGTGCGGCCAGGGCGGCGAGCACCTGCGCGCGCACGGGCGCGACCGGGACCGCGAAGCCGGGCGGCACCGTTTCCCGTGCCATCACCGGCAGGGTGCCGTCCGGCAAGGTCAACGGACCCTCCCGGGTGGCGACCAGCGCGGGGTCACGGTGCGCGTCGATCAGCGCGGCGACCGTCGGATCGTTCGCCAGCGCACGGTAGGCAGCACGCAGCTCCTGCGCCGACGACACCGCGAAGGCGAGCGCGGGGGCATCGTCACCGAGCAGCTCGACCGCCCGCAGCACGATCTGGTGCGTCCGGATGTGGTCGGGGTGCCCGTATCCGCCACCCGGCTCGTAGGTGACCAGCAAGTCCGGAGCACGCACGGCGAGCCAGGTCGCGAGTCGCCCGGCGGTCTCGTCCAGCTCCGCGGCGACCAACGCCCCCGGGGGCAGCTCGGCGGCGGCCCCGGCGTGGGACAGCCCCTCGACCCAGGCCATCCCGGAGTCGACGTACCGGGTCGCCGGGCCGGGCAGCGCGTCCAGGAACACCTGGTCCACCCCGCCGAGCGCCGTCATCGCCGCGGCGATCTCGGTCTGACGGTGGCGACCGAGGGCGGGGCCGTCACCCTCCAGCGCGTGCTGCGCGGCACCGATCACCTCACCGCGCTCGCCCCGGGTACAGGTGACCACGGTCGCCGGTCGACCGGCGCGCACCGCGCTGGACAGCAGAGCGCCCGAGGTCAGGGTCTCGTCATCGGGGTGCGCATGCACCGCCACGAGCCCGCCTCGGGCGCTCTGCACGGGTCAGGACTTCTTGTTGCGCGCGGTGATCCGGGCGCGCTCGGACTGGTCGAGCACCACCTTGCGGATCCGGACCACCTCGGGGGTGACCTCGACGCACTCGTCCTCACGCGCGAACTCCAGCGACTCCTCGAGGGTCAGGTGCCGCGGCGGCACCAGGTTCTCGAAGTTGTCGGCGGTGGCCGACCGCATGTTGGTGAGCTTCTTCTCCTTGGTGATGTTGACGTCCATGTCCTCCGCACGGGAGTTCTCGCCGACGATCATGCCCTCGTAGACCTCCTGCGTGGGGTCGACGAAGAAGCTGCCGCGCTCCTGCAGGTTGATCATCGCGAACGGCGTCACCACACCGGCACGGTCGGCGACCAGCGAACCGGCGACCCGGGTCTCGATCGGGCCGGCCCACGGCTCGTAGCCCTCGGCGAGCGACGAGGCGATACCGGTGCCTCGGGTGTCGGTGAGGAACCGGGTCCGGAAACCGATCAGGCCACGGGCCGGGACCAGGAACTCCATCCGCACCCAGCCGGTGCCGTGGTTCGACATGGTCTCCATCCGGCCCTTGCGCTGGGCCAGGAGCTGCGTCACGGCGCCGAGGTACTCCTCGGGGACGTCGATGGTCATCCGCTCGACCGGCTCGTGCACCTTGCCGTCGATCTTCTTGGTGACCACCTGCGGCTTGCCGACGGTCAGCTCGAAGCCCTCGCGGCGCATCTGCTCGACCAGGATGGCCAGCGCCAGCTCACCACGGCCCTGCACCTCCCAGGCGTCCGGCCGCTCGGTGGGCAGCACGCGGAGCGAGACGTTGCCGATCAGCTCCTTGTCCAGGCGGTCCTTCACCTGGCGCGCCGTGACCTTGTGGCCCTTGCCACCCTTGCCCGCCAGCGGCGAGGTGTTGATCCCGATCGTCATCGAGATCGCCGGGTCGTCCACGGTGATCAGCGGCAGCGGCTGCGGGTTGTTCGGGTCGGTCAGGGTCTCACCGATGGTGATGTCCTCGATGCCGGCGACGGCGACGATGTCACCGGGGCCCGCCTGGTCGGTGGGGACCCGCTCCAGGCCCTTGGTCTCCAGCAGCTCGGTGATCCGCACGTTCTGCATGGTGCCGTCGGCCCGCGCCCAGGCGACCGTCTGGCCCTTGGTCAGGGTGCCGTTGAAGATGCGCAGCAGCGCCAGACGACCCAGGAACGGCGAGGCGTCCAGGTTCGTCACGTGCGCCTGCAGCGGAGCGCCCTCGGTGTAGGTCGGCGCCGGGATCTTCTCCAGGATGGTCGCGAACAGCGGCTCCAGGTTCTCGCTGTCCGGCAGGCCGCCGTCGGCGGGCTGGTTCAGCGACGCACGGCCGGCCTTGGCGGCGGCGTAGACCACCGGCACGTCCAGGATCGCGTCCAGGTCCAGGTCCTCGACCTCGTCGTGCAGGTCGGACGCCAGGCCGAGCAGCAGGTCGGTCGCCTCGCCCACCACCTCGGAGATCCGGGAGTCGGGGCGGTCGACCTTGTTCACCACCAGGATCACCGGCAGCTTGGCGGCCAGCGCCTTGCGCAGCACGAACCGGGTCTGCGGCAGCGGCCCCTCGGAGGCGTCCACCAGCAGCACCACACCGTCGACCATCGACAGACCGCGCTCGACCTCGCCACCGAAGTCGGCGTGACCCGGGGTGTCGATCACGTTGATCGTGATGCCGTCGGCCTGACCCGCGGCCACCGCGGCCGGACCGGAGTACCGGATGGCGGTGTTCTTCGCGAGGATCGTGATGCCCTTCTCGCGCTCCAGGTCACCGGAGTCCATCGCCCGCTCGTCGACGTGGGCGTGCGCGCCGAAGGCACCGCCCTGCCAGAGCATGGCGTCCACGAGGGTGGTCTTGCCGTGGTCGACGTGGGCGACGATGGCGACGTTACGCAGGTCGCCGCGCACGCTGGTGCCGGAGGGCACGGACATAGAGGTTTCCGATCCGGAAGAGGGGTGTGGGGGGCGCAGCGTCGTCGAGCGCCGATCAATTCTACGCGCAGACGCACCGATGCGGTGCGGAGGCGTTCGTCACGCTCCGCACCGCATCGGTGTCAGTGCAGGTCAGGTATCAAGCCTGCCCGGGTCGCGGGCCGTTGTATCCGCGTCCACGGTCGGTGTCGTGGCTGTCCTCGGACTCCTGGGAGGCACTGGTGGCAGCGGCCGAGCTCAGGCCGCGGTCGCGACCGGCTGCCTCATCGGCAGCCTGCTCCAGCAGACGGTCGCGGGTCTCGCGGCGCAGCTTCTGCTCGGCCGGGTTCGGCACCGGCACCGCGGCCAGCAGGCGCTGGGTGTACAGCTCCTTCGGCTCGCGCAGGATCTGCTGCCGGGAGCCGATCTCGACCAGGTCACCGTGGTTGAGCACCGCGATCCGGTTGGACAGGATCTCCACGACGGCGAGGTCGTGGCTGATGAACAGGCAGGCGAAGCCGTACTCGGCCTGCAGCTGCTGGAACAGCTCCAGCACGCGGGCCTGCACCGACACGTCCAGCGCCGAGGTGGGCTCGTCGGCGATCAGCAGCTTCGGCGACAGGGCCAGCGCACGGGCGATGCCCACGCGCTGACGCTGACCGCCGGAGAGCTCGTGCGGGTAGCGGTTCCGCATCGCCCGGGGCAGGTGCACCTGGTCCAGCAGGTCCTCGACCCGCTTGTTCAGCTCGGCCCCGTCGGCGATCTTGTGCAGCTTCAGCGGCTCACCGATGGACTCGCCGATCGGCATCCGCGGGTTCAGCGAGGAGCCCGGGTCCTGGAAGACGATCGAGACGTCCTGACGCACGGCGCGCAGGTCCTTGGCCTTCACGCCGGCCAGCTCGACGCCGTTGATCTTCAGCGAACCACCGGCGACCGGCAGCAGACCGACGGCCGCACGACCGACGGTGGTCTTGCCGGAACCCGACTCGCCGACCAGGCCGACGACCTCGCCCTTGCCGATGGTCAGGTCCAGGCCGTTGATCGCCCGGAACGCCGGCACCCGACCGCGGCCGGGGTACTCGATGATCAGGTCCTTGGCCTCGAGCGCGAACTCGGTGAAGACCTTGGCCTCCGTGCGCGGCGGCTCGGTGACGTGCACCGTGCCCTCGTCCTCCGCGACCGGGTGCTCACCGTGCAGACCCTGGGCGGCGTAAGTCTCCGACCCCAGGTGCGGCACCGCGTCCAGCAGCTGCCGGGTGTACGGGTGCTCGGGGTGGTTGAAGATGGTGTCGGAGGTGCCCGCCTCGACGACGCGCCCGTTCTTCATCACCATCACGCGGTCGGACAGGTCCGCGACCACACCCATGTCGTGGGTGATCAGCACGATCCCGGAGTCGATCCGGTTCCGCAGGTCGCGCATCAGCTTGAGGATCTCGGCCTGCACGGTCACGTCGAGCGCGGTGGTCGGCTCGTCGGCGATCAGCAGCTTCGGGTCGCAGGCCAGCGCCTGGGCGATCATCGCGCGCTGACGCTGACCACCGGACAGCTGGTGCGGATACTTGTCGACCGAACCCTCGGGGTCCGGGATGTCGACCATGCTCAGCAGCTCGATCGCACGCGCCCGGGCCTGCTTCGGGGACATCTCGAAGTGCACCCGGAGGGTCTCGGCGATCTGGAAGCCGATCGTGTACACCGGGTTCAGGGCGGTCATCGGCTCCTGGAAGATGACCGCGACCTCCTTGCCGCGCACGCTGGACAGCTGCTTGTGGTTCAGCCCGAGCAGCTCCTTGCCGGCGAGCTTCGCCGAGCCGGAGGCACGACCGTTCGCGGGCAGCAGGCCGATCAGCGACATCGACGACTGGGTCTTGCCGGAGCCGGACTCACCCACGATGGCGAGGACCTCACCCGGACGCACGTCGTAGTTGACGTCGATCGCGGCGGGGAACCACTCGCCGTCCACGAAGAACTCGACCGACAGGTCCCGCACCTCGAGGATCGGGGCCTTGGCGGCCGGCTGCGCGGGAACCCCGGCAGCAGTGGTGTCAGTGGTCACGGTGGTGATCCTTCCGTGTCACGTGGTGTCCGCCGGTCAGGCGGGCTCCCAGCGTCTTGATGTCCGGCCGGTCTGCGACGATGGCCGCATGAGTGCGGCTGACAGCTCGGCAGATGTGGTGGTGTTCCGACCGGTGTTCGGCCGGGTACTGGCTGTGGTGGTGATCGTGCTCTGCGTGGGCGGAGCCGTCTCCGGTCTGGTGGCCGACGCCGGGCTGACCCTGCGCTGGCTCCCGCTGCTGGCACTGCTCGGCACTGCCGCGTGGGCGACCTACTGGCGTCCGGCGGTGATCGTCACCCCGGCAGCCGTGGAGCTGCGCAACGTGACCCGCACCATCGAACTGCCCTGGCCGGCGGTCCAGCGGATCGACACCCGCTTCGCGCTGACCCTGCACACGCCCTACGGGCAGTACGCCGCGTGGGCCGCTCCCGCTCCCGGTCGCGTCCAGGTCCGGATGGCGGGTCCCGCCGACATGCGCGACCTGCCCTCCTCGACCTACGGCTCCGGCGGCACTGTCCAGGCTGGTGATCTGGCGTCCACCGGTTCGGGCCAGGCGGCCCTGCTGGTCCGTGCGCGCTGGGAGGCGCTGCGCGACGCCGGCGTGCTCGACGATGCCCGACTGGAGCGTGAGCGCCCCCGGGTTCGCTGGCACGTCGGCACGCTGGCCGCGATCGTGGTGCTGATCGCGGCCAGCGTGCTCGCGCTGGCGCTCTGACATCCGGAGCCTCAGGCCTTCGCCGCGGCCCGCTGCTCGGCGCGCTGCTTGCGGCGGTCGGCCTTGGCCAGCGCACGAGCGGTCGGGATGCGACGCTGACGCGGGTCGAAGGCGTCGCGCAGACCGTCACCGATGAAGTTCACGCAGAGCGCGATGATCACGATGAACAGACCCGGCCACCAGAACAGCCAGGGCCGGGTGGCGAAGGCCGTCTGGTACTCGTTGATCAGCTGCCCCAAGGAGACCTCGGGGCTGTTGATGCCGAAGCCCAGGTAGGACAGCGCGGTCTCCAGCAGGATCGCGGACGCCATCAGCAGGGTGGCGTTGACGATGATCACGCCGACGGCGTTCGGGAGCATGTGCTTGAACATGATCCGGAAGTCGCTCGCCCCGGCCACTCGGGCCGCGTCGACGAACTCGCGCTCGCGCAGGGCGAGGAACTGACCACGCACCAGACGGGCCATGTTCATCCAGGAGACCAGCGACAGGGCGATGGCCAGCGACCACGGGCTCGCGCCACCGACCAGCACACCGAGGATCGAGCCGACCATGATCACCGGGATGGTGATGAACATGTCGGTGAGCCGCATCAGCAGGCCGTCCAGCCACCCGCGGAAGTACCCGGCCAGCGCACCGATGATCACGCCGATCACGGTGGAGAGCAGGCCGATCACGAACATCACGGTCAGCGACTGCTGGGTGCCGCGCATGACCATGGCGAAACCGTCGTGCCCGATGTTGTCCTGGCCGAACGGGTGCTGTCCGAAGACGAAGCCACCGTCCTTGAAGCCCATCGTCGGCGCGCCACCGGCGTTCACGATGGTGTCCAGGTCGCGGTAGCCGTAGGTCCACCAGCCCGGGATCGGGCCCCAGCCGATGGACGTGGTCACCAGCAGGATGATCAGGACCAGCACGACGGAGGAGATCATCGCGCCGCGGTGGCGGAGGAACCTGCGCAGGACGATGCGGCCCTGCGAGAGGCCCTCGACCTCCTTGAGCTCGATCGCGTTCTCGACGCTCTCGGCGGGGTCGACCGGGGCGCCCGCGCCTCCGGTCGGCTCGATCGGGGGGTTGATGCTCATGAGTTCACTCGAATCCGGGGGTCGAGGGCCGCGTAGATGAAGTCCACCGCGATGCTGGCGATGACCAGGAGCGCACCGGTCACGAGGAAGTACCCCATGATCGGGTCCGGGTCACGCTCGTTCAGCGCCTTGATGAACATCGTGCCCATGCCGGGGATGGCGAACACACGCTCGGTGATGATCGCGCCACCGAAGAGCGAGGCGATGTCCAGCGGGATGACCGTCGCCAGCGGGATCAGCGCGTTGCGGAACGCGTGCCGCATGGTCACGACCCGCTCCGGCAGGCCCTTGGCCCGCGCGGTGCGGATGTAGTCCTGGTTCATCACCTCGAGCAGGCTGGCCCGGGAGTACCGGGTGTAGCTGGCGAAGGAGATCAGGATCAGCGCGATCGTCGGCAGCAGCAGGTGGGTGAACGTGTCCAGGTTCTTGACCCAGAAGTCGCCGGACAGACCCGGGGTGGCCGAACCGATCGTGGCGATCGGCCGGTGGTTGATCTGCGACGCCCTGGTGTAGTTCAGCCACACCTGCATCACGCGGTCGATGAAGATCAGCGCGCCGACGCCGATGCCGGTGATGATCGCGGCCCGAGCGGTCTGCGACACCTCCCAGCCGCCGAACAGCTTGGCCACGACCACGCCCACCATCGCCACGGTGACCAGCAGGCCGAGCATCAGCCACCAGGAGCCGTACACGAACGCGTACTGCAGCGGGTAGTACAGCGCGGTGCCGATCGCCACCATCACCAGGCTGGCGTACAGCACGCGGCGGTTCTGCACCCCGGCGCTGAGCGCGACCACGGCGAAGGCGATGCCCACGCCGATCACGGCGACGCCGGCGATCCCGAGGCCCGGGTCGAGCAGCCAGTTGGTCTCACTGAGGAAGAACAACGCCGCGACGGTCGCCACGGCCGATGCCGCGAAGGAGATCCAGCGGGTCCGGGTGCTGCCGCCGATGATCGACGACCAGATCACGCCGGAGACCAGCGTGACGATGACCATCACCAGCGGCGGGATGCTCGGGTCCGCGAGGAAGTCGTTGAAGCCGATCGCGCCCCAGAGCTTCAGCAGCACCGCGACCCAGAAGGAGGGCAGCGAGTACAGCACGAAGGACAGGAACGTGACGCTGTAGTCGAAGCGGGTGTACTGGCGCAGGGCGGACACGATGCCGACCAGCACGCCCAGGCCGATCGCGATCACGACCGACAGGGCGACCAGCTGCACCGTGTTCGGCAGCGCGTTGCCGAGCATCGAGGTGACGCTCTGGCCGGAACGGAAGGCGGTGCCCATGTCCCCGGTCAGCAGTGCTCCGAGCCACTTGAAGTAGCGGATCACCGGCGGGGTGTCGAGGTCGAGCTGACGCGTCCGCGCCTCGATCAGGGCTTCCTTGTTCAGCTGGGTGCTGGTGCGCAGGTCCTCGAGCGGGTCGAGCGCGAATGCCAGCAGCAGGTACACGACGAAGGTCGCGGCCAGCAGCACGACGGCCGACGACAGCAGCCGTCGCGCCAAGAAGATGAGGGTGGGCGCGATGTTCCGGAACCAGGAAGTTCGCGCGGTGACCGTTGTGTCGGGCGCGGATGGCGCGCCGGAGGCACGGGTCGTCACAGAGGTGGCCATGGGGTCGTGGACCTTACGGGAAGGGGAGTACTCGCGGTCGGCGATTCTACGCGGCTCGTGGCCGACTGCTGTCACCGGCGCTGGGACGGTCCTCCCTGGGCGGGTAAAGATGCAGATCAGGCACAGCAGAGGGGGTACCGCGGCGGGTGCCGCGGTACCCCCGTGCCGTAGCGCTAGATCTGGGTCAGAACGTCACTCGGTGGCCGAGTCGGACGCGCTGATCTCCCAGTCCCAGTAGTTCCAGAAGATCGTCGGGGAGAGCGCGATGCTCGAGACGCCCTGCAGGACGTCGCGGTTCGCGACCACACCCGGGAACTGGAAGATGGTGACACCGAAGGCGTCCTGGTTCAGCTTCTGCTCCACCTGAGTCGCCAGGCCGACGGTCTGGTCGTCGTCGGTGCTCACCGCGATCTGCGACCACAGGTCGTCGATCTCCGGGTTGGAGTAGCCGCCGTAGTTGTTCTGGCCGCCGGTGATGTAGTTCGCCTCGGCGTTCAGGACGTTGGTCGAGGTGGACTGCCAGCCGAAGAGCGCCGCGTCGTAGGAGCCGTTACCCAGGATGGTGCCCCAGGTGTCGTCACCGTTGTCGATCACGTTGAAGCCGGCCTGCGTCGCGGACGCCGAGATCAGCTGGTACTCGTTGGCACGACGCACGTTGGACTTGCCGTACAGGAAGCGCACGTCCACCGGGGTGGTGACGCCGGCCTGGGCGAGCAGCGCCTTGGCACCCTCGATGTCGACGTCGGCCCACATGTCGGAGCCGTTGTCCGCGATCACCGTGTCGTAGTCCGGGGAGCCCGGCACGTACAGCTGGGAGTCACGGGTGGTCGCGTCGTCCTGCAGCGGCTTGATCAGCTTCTCGATGATCTCCTGGCGCGGGATCGTCTTGAGGAACGCCTCGCGGACCATGCGGGCCTTCTCGGCGTCGCCACCGTAGGTCGCCGGGTCGAACGGGCCACCGTTGTTGAAGGTCAGGTCGACGTGCTCGTAGGTGCCCTCAGGGGCGGTGGTGTACGAGACGTTGTCCAGGGTCTCCAGGGTGGACAGCACGTCCACCGAGGACTGCGGGGCGATCAGGTCGACCTCACCGTTCTGGAGCGCGGTGACCGAGGCCAGCGGGTCCTCCGAGTAACGGATGGTGATCGCGTCGACCTTGGGGTTCGGGCCCCAGTCGCCGAAGTTCTCGTTGCGCTTCAGGGTCAGGGACTGGCCCTCGACGTAGTCGCTGATGATGTACGGCCCGTAGGACAGGTACAGCAGCGGGTTGTCCGGCATCGAGGTGAAGTTGAACGCGTTGGTCCACGCGTCGGCGATCTTGGCCAGAGCCGCGTTGTCCTTGTTCTTGAACGCGTCCTCGATGGCCTGCTTGCCCTCGGTCGGGTCCTCGATGCCGAGGGCGATGTTCGCCACGGCGTGCGCGGCGACCGGGGACGGCTGGTTCATGCCGTTCTCCCAGTCGGAGCGCGGCTCGTCGTAGACGAAGGTGACCGAGCGGCCGTCGTCGCCGATCTCCGGGAACTGGGAGACGGCGGTCATCGCCGGGGAGGAGGAGTCGAAGTAGACGTCGCCGTCGCCCACGACCGGGTTGCCGTCGGCGTCGGTCTCGAGCTCGTCGCCCGCGACGGTGTCGAAGCCGTCGTTCTGGGCGCCCCAGAACAGGATCATGTCCGCAGCGTCGACCGGCGTGCCGTCCGACCACTCGACACCCTCGTTGACCGTGTACTTGACGGTCAGCGGGTCCTCGCTGGTCACCTCGTAGGTGCCGAAGTCCTCGTTCTTCGCGAGGTTCAGGTCACCGTCGTAGTAGTTAAAGAACGAGGTGGTCAGGTAGATGATGTTGGCGTTCGCCGTGGCGTTGCCGTTCGCCGTCAGGTTGTTGGTGGAGCGGAACGGCTCGTTCCAGCCCACGTTGACCGACGTGGTCTCGCTGATCTCGGAGCCGGTGTCGGGGCCCGAGCACGCGGTGAGCACCAGGGCGCCCGCCGCGACGGCCGCCACTGCGGCTCCAATTCGCCTGATCTTCAATGTTCCTCCTGAAAAGGTGGCGCCCGACACTCGCCGACGCCCCGTGATGCTGGGCGCGGCGGACGCACGGTCCCGCCATGGATGTGGACACGCTAGTGAGCCGACCTGGGACAAAACGGACACAGTGCGGTTCAGAGGGTGATCGTTACCGGATCGATACTGAGCAGTAGTGTCCAGTATTCGAGACGACACAGGGTGGAAACACACCAGAAACATGCCGACTCGCCACGCGACCGTCTCGACAGTCGGTCGAAATCCCGCCCCGCCCAGCGGCAGCTCGGTCGCATGTGCTATCGACCTCGCGACGAGGACCCCCCGCCCTACGATGTGCCGGTCGGCTGCATCCCCGAGAGGACCGGACCATGAACGCCAAGCGTGACGAGGACGTCGAGCAGTTCACCGCCGAGGAACGCCAGGCGATGAAGGAACGCGCGGCGGAGATGCGCAAGAAGAAGTCAACCGACCCCGCACAGGACCTGCTCGACAAGATCGCCGAGCTCCCCGACGACGACCGCGCGATCGCGGAGCGGATCCACGCCCTGGTCGTCGAGCACGCGCCCACCCTCAGCCACCGCACCTGGTACGGCATGCCCGCCTACGCCAAGAACGGCAAGGTGCTGCTGTTCTTCCAGCCGTCGAGCAAGTTCAAGGCCCGGTACTCGACCCTCGGCTTCAACGACGTCGCGGCCCTGGACGAGGGCACCATGTGGCCGAACTCCTACGCGATCACGAGCCTGCGGCCGCAGGACGAGCAGCGGATCGCCGAGTTGATCGTGCGGGCCGTCGGCTGATGCCGGACGCTCTGGTCGTCGTCGACCGGCAGGAGGGCGTCCTGGACGGCTGCGTCCGGTTGGCTTCGGTGCTGGACGCCACCCGGCCCCTGCCCGACCGTGCCCGGGCCGCCGGAGTGCCGGTCGTCTGGGTGCAGCACGAGGGGTCGGGGCTGGAACGAGGGTCGGCGGGATGGGCGCTGGCCCTCAACGCGGCTGACCACCTGGTGTTCTGAGGACGTGCCCACCGCGGACGGCGTGGTCCGCGCCGAGGACGTGATCGCCCAGCACCATCACTGTTTCCGGGGTCTGCGGTACCCGGGGCAGGTGGTGCGGGCGGTGGCGGCCGACGAGGTCGCGTGGTGAGCGACCCCGCCGAGCTGTTCACACGTTGAAGCGGAACTCCACCACGTCCCCGTCGACCATCACGTAGTCCTTGCCCTCCACCCGCGCCTTACCAGCGGCACGCGCGGCGGCGACGGAGCCGGCCTCGACCAGGTCCTCGAAGGAGATGACCTCGGCCTTGATGAAGCCCCTCTGGAAGTCGGTGTGGATCACACCGGCCGCCTGCGGGGCGGTCCAGCCCTGGTGGATGGTCCAGGCGCGGGACTCCTTGGGACCGGCGGTGAGGTAGGTCTGCAGGCCGAGGGTGTGGAAGCCGACCCGCGCGAGCTGGTCCAGGCCGGACTCCTCCTGCCCGTTCTCGGTCAGCATCTCCCGCGCCTCGTCCTCGTCCAGCTCGACCAGCTCGGACTCGAACTTGGCGTCCAGGAAGATCGCGTCGGCGGGGGCGACGAGCGCACGCAGTTCGTCCTGCATGGCGGTGTCGGCGAGGCCCGCGTCATCGGTGTTGAAGACGTAGATGAACGGCTTCGCGGTCATCAGCTGCAGGCCCGCGACGTCGGCGAGGTCGAGCCCGGCGGCCTTGGCACCCTGGAACAGGGTCTGTCCGGTCTCCAGCACCTTGAGCGCAGCCTGGGCGGCGGCGAGGTCGGCGGGATCGGCCTTCTTGCCGCGCACCTCCTTCTCCAGCCGCGGGATCGCCTTCTCCAGGGTCTGGAGGTCGGCGAGCACCAGCTCGGTGGCGATGGTCTCGATGTCGTCCTTGGGGTCGACCCGGCCGTTCACGTGCACGACGTCGGGGTCGGCGAAGGCGCGGGTGACCTGGCAGATCGCGTCGGCCTCACGGATGTTGGCGAGGAACTGGTTGCCCAGCCCCTCCCCCTCGCTCGCGCCCTTGACGATCCCGGCGATGTCCACGAAGGACACGGTCGCGGGCAGGATCTTCTGGCTGCCGAAGATCTCCGCCAGGGTGTTCAGCCGCGGGTCGGGCAGCGGGACCACGCCGACGTTCGGCTCGATGGTGGCGAACGGGTAGTTCGCCGCGAGCACCTGCGCGCGGGTCAGGGCGTTGAAGAGGGTGGACTTGCCGACGTTGGGCAGGCCGACGATGCCGATGGTGAGTGCCACGGGAGTCCATCCTACGGGGCCGGATGTCGGTGGGTGCTGGCAGGGTGCTGACCATGACGTTCTCCCTGGTGTTCGCGCTGGTCGGGAGCCTGGCGGTCGGTGTGCTGATCGGCTGGTTCGTGGCGCAGGGCCGATCCGCCGATCGCCTGCGACGGGCCGAGGTGGAGGCCGCACGGTGGCGTGCGGTGGCCGAGACCGCGCGCCCGGACGACGGCGAGCGATTCCGGGCGCTGGCCGCCGACGCCCTGAGCCAGAGTTCGGAGCAGTTCCTGGCGCTGGCTCACCAGTCGTTGGCGGCGCGGCACCAGGAGCAGAACGGGGAGCTGGCCCAACGCGAGCAGGCGGTGCGGTCGATGGTCGATCCGATGGCGCGCACCCTGGACGCGGTCCGGGCGGAGCTCCGTGCCGCCGAGCAGGCGCGGGCGGAAGGGGCTGCCGCGATCGGCGAGCAGGTCCGACTGATGCGGATCGAGGCGAACGAGCTGCGCGAGCAGACCAACCGACTGGCGACCTCCCTGCGCGCCTCGCAGGTCCGCGGCCGCTGGGGCGAGGTGCAGCTGCGCCGGGTGGTGGAGGCGGCAGGGATGGTGCCGCACGTCGACTTCGTGGAGCAGGAACAGGTCCGGACCGACGACGGCCTGCTGCGCCCGGACCTGGTGGTGCATCTGGCCGGGGGCAAGCGGATCGTGGTGGACGCCAAGGTGGCGTTCCTCGGCTTCCTGGAGGCGGTGGAGGCGACCGAGCCGCACGAGCGGGAGCGACGGCTGGCGGCGCACGCCACCCAACTGAGGCGGCACGTCGACCAGCTGGCCGCCAAGCGGTACTGGGACCAGTTCGGTCCGGCGCCGGAGTTCGTGGTGATGTTCGTGCCGGCCGAGGCGTTCCTGCACGCGGCCCTGGACCAGGACCCGGCGATCGTCGAGCGGGCGTTCGAGCAGGGCGTGGTGATCGCGACCCCGATGACCCTGCTGGCCCTGTTGCGCACGGTGGCCTACGCCTGGAAGCAGGACGCGCTGGCGGACAACGCGCAGGCGGTGCTGGACCTCGGCAAGGAACTGCACGGTCGGCTCGCCACGTTCAGCGGCCATCTGGGCAAGATCGGCCGCAGCCTGGACGCGGCGGCGGTGGCCTACAACCAGTCGGTCGCCTCCCTGGAATCCAGGGTCCTGGTGAGCGCACGACGGTTCGCCGACCTCCAGGTCGTCGACGCCCCGCTGGACACCCCCGCGCCGGTCCACCACCGGTTCGACGGTGCTACCGATCAATAGCACTGACCCCGGTAGGTGCGGTGCCAGAACGATCCGCTAGGTACCCACTCAAATTCGCCGAACGCCCCACTCAGGGCCGGCGTGATCGCTACGCAATGACCGACCCGTCCCTGTAGGGGTGGGCATCCCATGACTTCACTGGGCGACTGCCGCACGAGGCGTCGTCGAGACCGCCGCCTCCCTGTTCCCCGCAGGGTGCGGCCTCTCGACCACGACCACTCATGCGAAAGGGCCAGGCGCACATGGACATGCCCTACCTCATCGGCGTACTGGCCGGCCTGACCCTGATCAGCCTGGCCGTCGTCGCCGTTCAGGCCCGACTCATCAGCCGGGTCCGGCACCTGGAGAAGTCCGGAGCACCGCGACGCTCGGGCTCCCGGGTCCTGGCCGCAGACGCGGCAACCCCGGAGAGCCACCAGCCGGAAGCCACCGCCTCCTGGCCGTCGGTCGCCTTCGACGCACCGGTCCAGGCCCCTACGGACACCGCGACGGGCGCCACCGGATCCACCGCTGGTCCGAGCGTCGGCATCGCGACGATGAACCATCAGCTCGGCCTCCTCGCCCGCCAGCTCGAACTGCTCGACGGCCTCGAGAAGCGCGAGGACCGGGAGAACCAGCTCGCCGTCCTGTTCCAGATCGACAACCTCACCCTGCGGCTGCGCCGCGGTGCCGAGTCCGCCCTGGTGCTGGCTGACCTGGCGCCGGAGCGGCGCGCGACCGAGGACCTGACCGCGACCGCGACCCTCCGTGCCGCCTGCGCCCAGATCGAGGAGTACGCGCGGGTTGAGGTCGATGCGCAGATCGACCCGATGATCCACGCCGATCACGTCGCCCCGTTGTCGCATCTGTTGGCCGAGCTGCTCGACAACGCCACCCGGTTCGCACCCGCGAGCACTCCCGTGACGGCACGGGTTGAGCCTGCGGCCGACGGTCTGGTCATGACGATCAGCGACCTCGGCGGCGGGATGGACGCCACCACCCTCACCGCCGCACAGGACGCCCTCACCGGCCGCCGATCGTCGACGACCGGCGCCACCGGGCTCCTGGTGGCCGGACGTCAGGCCCACCGCCTCGGCTGCTCGATCACCCTCGATTCGACTCCCACCGGCACCACGGCCCGTGTTGCTGTGCCAGGACGCCTGCTGCTGCAACGAGCGAGCGTCGGCCACCACCGCGCCGAGATCGAGCCGACGCCGAGCGTCCCGGCGCAGCCCGCCGCGCCGACCTGGGAACCGGCCCTGGCCGACAACCCCTTCGGCACCGCGGGTCTCGGCACGTCCGGCCCGTCGCCCGTGGACGCCACGTTCGGGAGTCCTGCCGCACCGCAGCCGATCGAACCGGTCACCCCGCATGCGAGCCTGGCCGAACCGAGCTTCGACGCCCTGATCTCCGCCGAGTCGACCCCGGTCGTCCCCGCCCCGCCGGTGGAACTGCCCGGTCCCGCCTTCGCACCCGTGTCGTCCGGCTTCGAGCAGCCGACCCACACCGCCGGCGCCCCGAGCCCCGCCCCCGAGTTCGGGTTCGGCGAACCGGTGGCAGCGGCACCCTCGTCGCTGGGCACCTTCGACCCGATGCCGAGCACCCAGCAGGCACCGCAGGACGGCTGGATCGTCCCCGCGGGTGCCGGTGTCAGCGCTACCGCGTCGTCGTCGGTCCGGGACGAGGTCCTGGCAGAACTGAGTCGGCTGTCCGGCTACAGCCCTGCTGCACCGGCCTCGCCCAGCGAGCTGCAGCCCCGGACACCGGCCCCCGCACCGGAACTGCAGCCGGTCGGCGCCGGGCCCGCGGACCGCGATCCGGACACGGTGCGCGGCCGCTTCTCCTCCTTCCGATCCGGTGTCGGCCGGGGCCGCCGGTCCCGTGACTGACACCGCCACCCGTCCGCATCGATCCCGAGGAAGCACCGTGCCCGACTCACCGCCCTCGCCGACGACGCTCCCGCAGCTCATCGACGACACCGTGCGGCACCTCAAGGGTGTGCGATTCGGCGTCCTCGCCTCCGGGGACGGCCTGCTGATCACCGCCTCGACCAGTGTCGACCGGACAGCCGGCGACCAGCTCGCGGCCGTCGCCTCCGGGATGTCCGGCCTCGCCCGGGGTGCTGCACGCCTGGTGGACGGAACCGTGGTGGAGCAGGCGGTGGTGGAGTACGACTCCGGCGCCCTGGTGCTGATGACGCTTCGCGACGGCTCGATCTTCGCCTTCGGCACCGACGCGACCGCCGACATCGGCACGGTCGGCTACACGATGGCCCTGCTGGCCAAGAAGACGGACACCCTCCTCACCCCGCAGCTCGCCGCCAGCCTGCGTCATGCGCTGCCGGTGGACGGCCCGACCCGGCAGGTGATGGTCTGATGCGCGCCGTCGCTCCGTCCGAGGTGCGCCCCTACGTGCGCACCGGTGGCCGGTTGGCAGCACCGGGCGTCGCCCTGGACACGCTCCTGGTCGCCGACACCGAGATCGCCGCGCTCCCCCATACCGGACAGGTCGCCGAGGTGCTGCGGGTGCTGGGCAACTCGTACCTGACGGTCGCCGAGCTGGCGGGCCATCTCGACGTGCCGCTCGGCACCGCTCAGGTGCTCACCCTCGACCTCGTGAACACCGGGGTCGTGCGGCTGCTCGGCCCGACCTCGCTGACCCCCGCACCGACGGGCGACGTCGCCGCGCAACTGACTCTTCTCGCGAGTGTGCTCGATGGCATCCACGACCTCTGAGCGGCGCCGGCCGCATCAGTCGACGGCACCGGCGGTCGTGAAGATCGTCGTCGCCGGTGGCTTCGGGGCCGGGAAGACCACCTTCATCGAGTCCATCTCCGACATCGAGCCGATCAGCACCGAGGTGGCGATGTCCGCCCTGGCCGCCGAACTCGACGCGGTGCCGGGCAAGGACTCGACCACCGTGACGATGGACTTCGGGCGGATCACGTTGTCCAACGGACTGTGGCTGTACCTGTTCGGCACCCCGGGTCAGGACCGGTTCGCGTTCATGTGGGACGACATCGCCCGCGGTGCCGTCGGCGCGGTGGTGCTGGTCGACAGCGAGCGGCTGGAACAGAGCTTCGGTGCCGTCGACTACTTCGAGTCCCGCGGGCTGCCGTTCGTGGTCGCCGTGAACTGCTTCGACGGCCTCGCACGCCACACGCTCGCCGACATCCGCGGCGCCCTCGCCGTCGGCCCCGACGTGCCGCTGTTCTACACCGACGCACGGTCCCGGGAAGCGACCAAGGACTCCCTGATCCAGGTGGTCGCCCACGCGATGAACCGCCTCGCGCCCGGCGTCACCACCCCTGCCCCGCAAAGGAACGTGTCATGACCCACCTCGCCGACATCCTGGTCGAGCGCGGCATCGTCTCGCCGACCGATCTGCAACGGGCCTCCAGCCCGGAGCAGCTCAACGGCCGTGGCCTCGTCCAGGCACTGCTCGAGGACGGTCTCGTCCCCGAGGCTCAGCTGATGTCCGCTCTGGCCGAGCAGGCCGGCCTGCGGTTCGTGGACCTGGACGAGTACCTGGTCGACCCCTCGACCGCGGGTCTGCTGCCCGAGCGACTCTGCCGCCGTCACTCGATCCTGGCGATCGGGCGCGAGGGCGATGCCGTGCTGGTCGCCACCGCGAACCCCGGCAACGTCCTCGCCCTCGACGACGCGAAGGCGGTGCTCGGCACCGAGGTCGTCCCGGTGCTCGCCACCGCCGCGGCACTGGGCCGGGCAATCAACCGGAACATCCGCTCGGACTCGGAGATCGCCGGCATCGGCCATTCGATGAGCAGTGCAGCGGCGACGGCCGATGACACGGACCTGTCGATGGTCGGCGAGTCCGTCACCGAGGACAGCCCGGTGGTGCGCTACGTGGATCTGCTGGTGACCCAGGCGATCTCCGACCGCGCTTCCGACATCCACGTCGAACCGACCGAGCACGACCTACGGGTGCGCTACCGGATCGACGGGGTGCTGCACGAGATGCAGCGGGCACCCAAGCAGATCTCGGCCGGTGTCATCTCCCGGATCAAGATCCTCGCCGACATCGACATCGCCGAGAAGCGCAAGCCGCAGGACGGCCGGATGTCGGTCACCCACGAGGGCAAGAAGATCGACCTCCGCGTGGCGACGCTGCCCACGGTGTGGGGCGAGAAGATCGTCATGCGCATCCTGGACAACTCCACCGCGTCGCTGGACCTCACGGACCTGGCATTCCTCGATCACAACCTCGCGACCTACCAGCAGTCGTACACCAAGCCCTACGGGATGATCCTGGTCACCGGTCCGACGGGTTCGGGCAAGTCGACCACCCTGTACGCGACGCTGAACGCGGTGTCCAAGCCGGAGATCAACGTGATCACCGTCGAGGACCCGGTCGAGTACCGGTTGCCGGGGATCAACCAGGTGCAGGTGAACCCCAAGGCGGGCCTGACGTTCGCCGGAGCGCTGCGCTCGATCCTGCGCTCGGACCCCGATGTGGTGCTGCTCGGTGAGATCCGCGACCACGAGACGGCGCAGATCGCGGTCGAAGCCGCATTGACCGGCCACCTGGTGCTGTCCACGCTGCACACCAACGACGCGCCCTCGGCGGTGACCCGACTGGTCGAGATGGGGATCGAGCCGTACCTGGTCGGCTCCGCACTCGACTGCGTGGTCGCCCAGCGGCTCGCCCGTCGGCTGTGCGGTCGCTGCCGGGAGCCCTACGTGCCGACCCCGCAGGAGCTGCAGGCGGCCGGGTTCCCCTGGCTGGAGGGCGAACCGCTGCCCGAGCTGTACCGGCCGGGTGGGTGCGTGGCCTGCTCGAACACTGGTTATCGAGGCCGCGTCGCGCTGCACGAGGTGATGACGATGAACGAGGACATCGAGCGGCTCGCCCTGACCCACGCCCCGGTCGGGGACATCACGAACGCCGCGCTGCGCAACGGGATGTCCACGCTGCGCACCGACGGGTGGCAGAAGGCTGCGGCGGGGCTCACCTCGCTCGACGAGGTGCTGCGGGTGGTCGCATGACGACGATCGACCTCGACACACTGCTGGGGCAGGCGGTGACCGCGGGGGCCTCCGACGTGCACCTGGCCGCCGGGCTGCCGCCCGCCTTCCGCGTCCACGGATCGATGGCGCCCGCCCCGGAATGGCCGGTGCTGACCGACGAGGTGCTGCGCGACACCCTGCTCGGCATCCTGTCCGAGCGGCAGCGAGGGCGATTCGACGACGACCTCGAACTCGACTTCTCGCACACCATCCCCCAGGGCACCAGCTTCCGGGTGAACTACTACCAGCAGCGGGACGGGCTCGGCGCGGCCTTCCGCATCATCCCGTCGGTCATCAAGCCGTTGCACGAGCTCGGGGTCCCGCGGGTGGTGGAGCGCTTCGCCGGACTCCCGCGCGGTCTGGTGCTGGTCACCGGGCCCACCGGCTCCGGCAAGTCGACCACGATGGCCTCGCTGATCGATCTGGCGAACAGCACCCGCAGCGATCACATCGTGCTGATCGAGGACCCGATCGAGTTCCTGCACCGCTCGCGCCGGTGCATCGTCACCCAGCGCGAGGTCGGCACCGACACCCACTCCTTCGCCGCCGCCCTGGTGCACGCGCTGCGCCAGGACCCGGACATCATCGTGATCGGCGAGATGCGGGACGCCGAGACCATCTCCATCGCGCTGCGGGCGGCCGAGACCGGGCACCTGGTGTTCGGCACGCTGCACACCCAGGACGCCGCCTCCAGCATCAACCGTGTGGTCGACGAGTTCCCCTCCGACCAGCAGACCCAGGTCCGCACCCAGCTGGCGAACGCGTTGCAGGGAATCGTGTCGCAGACGCTCTGTCGGAAGGCCGACGGGATGGGCCGCGCGATCGCCACCGAGATCCTGGTGGCGAACAATCCAGTCCGCGCGCTGATCCGCGACGGCCGGATGCACCAGCTGTACTCGGTGCTGCACTCCGGCTCGGACGAGGGCATGCACACGCTGGACCAGTCGCTCGCGACGCTGGTGCGCAGCGGCGACATCACCTTCGACGAGGCGGTGTCCCGGGCGCGCCAGGTCGACCAGCTGGCCCAGATGACCGGGCACTCGACGCACGTCGTCCAGGGCCGTGGCACCGCCGGGGGTGGCTACTGATGGCCACCGCCCAGGCACAGAGCTACGAGTACACGGTTCTCGGCAAGGATGGGAAGCCGCTCACCGGGCGGATCGAAGCGCCGAGCGAACAGGCTGTCGCCGCGCGACTACGGGAACTCGGACTGTCGGCCACCACGATCACCCCGGTCTCGACCTCGGGTCTGAACCGCGAGATCACCATCGGGAGCAAGCGGGCCAAGCCGAAGGACGTGGCACTGGCCCTGCGACAACTCGCCACGATGGTGGACGCCGGGCTGAGCCTGCCGCGTGCGCTGACGGTGTTGCAGCTGCAGTCCGAGGGACAGCCGCTGGCGACGATCCTGGAACCGGTGGCCCAGGACGTCGCCGACGGTCTCGAACTGTCGGTGGCGATGGCGAAGCACCCCAAGGTGTTCACACCGGTCACGTTGGCGATGGTCAAAGCCGGCGAGAGCGGCGGGTTCATGGCCGAGGCACTCAGCGCGGTCGCCACCATCCTGGAACGCGAACTCGCCCTCAAGCAGGCGGTGAAGGGCGCGATGGTCTACCCGGTCGTCATCCTGATCATGGCGGTGGTCGCCGTCACCGCGATGCTGCTGTTCATCGTGCCGGTGTTCGAGGGCATCTTCGCCGACGCCGGGGCCGACCTCCCCTGGGCCACCCAGATCCTGGTGAAAGCAGCCGCGTTCATCCGGGTCGGCGGGATTCCGATCGCCATCGGCATCGGCGTCGGGATCTGGTGGTGGCGCAACCACGGCCACGACATCGCCGTCCGGGAGAAGGTCGACCCGATCAAGCTGAAGGCGCCGATCTTCGGCGTCCTGCAGCAGAAGGTCGGCATGGCCCGCTTCGCCCGCAACCTGGCGACGATGGTCCGGGTCGGCGTCCCCATCGTCCCGGCGCTGGAGACGGTCGGTGGCACCGCCGGGAACCTGGTGATCGAGCAGGCAGTGGACCGGGTGCGCGAGGCGGTCCGCACCGGCGTCCCGTTGGCCACCGCGATCGAGAAGGAAGAGATCTTCCCGACGATGCTCCGCCAGATGGTGGCAGTCGGCGAGGACTCCGGATCGCTCGACGTGATGCTGACGAAGGTCGCGGATTTCTACGACGCCGAGGTCGACACCACGGCCGCCGCACTCTCCAGCATTCTCGAACCCCTGATGATCGTCTTTATCGGCGTCATTGTCGGGGCCATGCTGATCGCGCTGTACATGCCGATCTTCACGATGTCGGACACGGTGCAATAACGCACTGTTTCCGTTTGGCCGCATCGGGGGCGCCGGTCCCCGGTGCGCGAGGGGTGCCGTCTTCACCGGCAAATCAACACACGACGACAACGAATGTGAGTGAGTTTCTCATGCTTCGACGCATCAACGAGCGCATCGACAGCGACCGGGAGTCCGGCTTCTCCCTGATCGAGCTGCTGGTCGCGATCATCATCATCGGCATCCTGTCGGCGATTGCCATCCCGATGTTCATGAGCCAGCGGCAGAAGGCCGTCGACACCGCGGCGAAGTCCGATGTGTCGACCCTGGGCAAGGAGATTGCCACGGTGTTCGTGGACAGCCAGCCGACAAAAATCACCATCACGGGTTCGCAGGGCGGCCACTACTCGATGACAGCGACCGGAACGGGTGTGACCGATCAGGACCTGGGTGCCGTTTCTGACGGCGTTGCGGTGCAGAACGTCGTGACGATCCCGGCAGGTGGAACCCTGAGCCGGGACAACTGGTGCGTCTGGGTCCACGCCGAGAACGGTCAGAACAAGAACTGGCAGTACTCCGCGACCGGCGGCCTGAAGCAGGGCAAGTGCCAGGACGTCGCGGGCGACACCTCGACCAACATCAACAACTGATCGCATTCCCCGCTGTGTGTGGGAGTCGGCTCGCACCATCGTCGCGGTCCGACTCCCGCGCTCATCCGGCAATGCAGCACTCCCCTCCCCTGACACCCCCTGACAGAAAGGACCCCCATGGCCAAGACCCGTGTGGTCGGCCTCGACCTGGGCAGCCGCGCTGTCCGAGCCGCGGAGATCGAGCTCTCCGGTGGGCGTGGCAATGCCCCCCGTCTGGTGAAGTTCGGCGAGGAGCCGCTCGACGCCGGCGCCATGCGTGACGGCGAGGTCGCGCGCGCCGGTGCGGTGACCGCCGCGGTGCGGTCGCTGTGGAAGCGCGAGCGGTTCAGTACCCGGTCGGTGGTGCTGGGGGTCGGGAACCAGCGGGTGTTCGTGCGCGAGCTGAATCTGCCGGCGATGCCGTTGGATCAGCTGCGCGGGTCGTTGCGGTACGCGCCGGTGCAGGACCTGCTCCCGGTGGCCGTCGAGGAGTGCCTGTTGGACTTCCACCCGGTGTCGATGGCAGGCGACGGCACCGTCGACGGGATGTTGATCGCCGCGCCGGAGGAGACGGTGGAGGCGAACACCTCGGCGGTGGCGGCGGCCGGGCTGACCCCGAGCCGGGTGGATCTGAACGCCTTCGCACTGGCCCGGTCGCTGGTGCACGGACCGTTGGCGCAGGAGGTGGTCGGGGTGGTGGACATCGGGTCGAACATCACCGACATCGTGGTGACGGACCAGGGGCTGCTGCGGCAGTACCGCACTCTGCCGACCGGTTCGGACGATCTGACCCATGCCGTGCAGCAGGCGATGGCCGTCAGCGAGCAGCAGGCCGAGCAGGTGAAGCGCTCGGTGGGGGTGGCCCCCGCGCAGAATCCCGAACTCGTGCCGGCGCAGGAGACGATGCGGCGCCGGATCCAGTCGCTGGGCGAGTCGATCCGGGCGAGCTTCTCGTTCTACACCGGGTCGACCGGTCGGCCGTTGAACCGGGTGCTGCTGACCGGCCGGGGCAGTCTGGTGCCGGGGCTCGGGCAGCAGCTCGCCACCCAGCTCGGAGTGCCGATGGCCTTCGGTCAGACGGTGGTGGGTCCGAACGCCGGGGTGGCCGCCGACCGGCAGCCGGTGCTGCCGGTCGCCGTCGGCCTGGCCCAGGGGGCGGCTGCCTGATGGCGAAGAAGACGTCGACGGCCGGCCCGCTGGTGATCGACTACACCACCCAGGGCGTCAACCTGCTCCCGGCATCGGCCCGGGCCGCGGAGGAACTGCGCATCCTGCGGAGCAAGCTGTTCCTCGGGATGGTCGTGTTCGCCGCGATCCTGGCGTTGGTCTGCGGGTACAGCGTGATCGCCGAGACCCAGGCGAAGCATGCGGTCGATCTGGCGAGCGACGAGTCCGACCGCTTGCAGGGTGAGCTGGAACGGTATGCCGACATCTCGGCGCTCAAGTCCGACATCACGCAGGCGGAGACCGCCGTGCGAGCCGGGATGGGCACCGAGATCACGTGGGTCGACCTGATCGCGAAGATCGAGGCGGCGCTCCCGGCCGAGGGAACGATCACCTCGTTCTCGGCCACCGGCACCACCCCCATGGACGGGAACGGCTTCACCGCCACGTCACCGCTGGCGACCCAGGGCATCGGGAGCATCGAGTTCACCATGCAGCTCTCGTCGCTGCCGGACACCGCTGCCTGGTTGGAGGCGCTGAACGGCATCCCCGGGTTCATGGACGCGGTGTTCGGGAGCGCCACGCTCACCACGGGCGATGACGGCGGGCCCAGCTACTACACGGTCTCGTCGTCGGTCGTGATCAATGTCGAGGCACTGTCCCGTGCCTACCTGGAGGACGCCTCGTGAACGCCAACCGCACCACATGGATCGCCGGGACCGCGCTGGTCGCGCTCGTGCTGGCGGCTGCCGCGTGGTTGCTGGTGCTGTCGCCCCGGATGACCTCGATCAGTGCCCTCAACGAGGAGCAGACCACCACCGAGGACGCGAACTCGCTGCTGCAGATCCAGGTCAACGGGTTGGCGGCCGACGCGCAGCGCCGTGACGAGCTGAACGCGGAGCTGGCGACGCTGAACGCGCAGTTCCCCAGTGACATCGCGCTGCCCGAGTTCGCCCGGCTGCTGGACAGCCTGGCCGCGTCCTCCGGTGCCACCGTCCAGGCGGTGACCATCGGGGAACCGTCGGCGGTCACGGAGTCCTTCGTCCTGCCCGACAGCCCGGCGGGCACCGCGGCTCCGGCCCTGCCCGCGCCGCCGGCCGGGATGTTCGCGGTCCCGGTGTCGCTGACGGTGCTCGGGAACTTCGACCAGGCCCAGGCCTATGCCGGTGGCCTGCAGAGTGGCGATCAGCGACTGTTCCTGCTGTCGTCACTGTCCTGGGGCACCGTGGACGCGGACGGCACGTCGACCTTCGACATCACCGGTTACGCCTACGTGCTGAACGCCGAGGCGGCAGCTCCCACAGCCACCGAGTCCGCCGACACCACGCCGAGCCAGACGTCGACGACCGAATGATCCCGCTGCTCGCCGGGGTGTTCGGGCTGCTGGTCGGGTCGTTCCTCAATGTGGTGGTGCATCGGGTCCCGGAGCACGGGTCGCTGCTCCCCCGCAGTGCGTGCCCGCGCTGCGGCCACCGGATCCGGGCTTGGGACAACATCCCGGTGCTGTCCTGGCTGGTTCTGCGGGGCCGGTGCCGGGACTGCCGGGGGCCGATCAGTGCGCGGTATCCGCTGGTCGAAGCCGGGACGGCCGTCCTGTTCGCGCTGACCGCCCGGTGGACCGGAGCGTCCTGGTCGCTGCCGGCGCTGCTCTTCCTGGTGGCGGTGTCGGTGGCGCTGGCCCTGATCGACCTGGACGTGCACCGGTTGCCGGATGTGATCGTGCTGCCGTCTATCGGGGTGGGGGTGCTGCTGCTCGCGGTGGCGTCGTGGAACCCGGGTGGGGTGTCCGACTGGGGCGCGCTGCTGCGGGCGGTGCTGGGCGGGCTGGCGCTGTGCGGGTTCTACCTGGTCGTGGCGCTCGTCTACCCGGGCGGCATGGGGCTGGGTGACGTGAAGCTCGCCGGGCTGCTCGGGCTGTACCTGACCTGGTTCGGCTGGCCGATGCTGCTGGTCGGTGGTTTCGCCGGGTTCGTGCTCGGAGGGGTGTTCGCCGTCAGTCTGCTGATCGCGCGCCGGGCGACGAAGGGCAGCGGGATCCCGTTCGGGCCGTGGATGCTGCTGGGCGCGGCGGTGGGCATCGTGGCGGGGCGGTCGATCTGGTCGGCGTACCTGGGCCTGATCGGGTTCTAAGCCGTGCGGTCGTGGACCGGGTGGTCGGAGTGCAGGTCGGGCGCTGTGGGATCCGGGTCCTAGGCTGACATCGTGTCCTCCCCCACGCCTCCGCGTCCGTTGCCCGAGCGTGCCCTCGACACCACCGCCGAGAGTCCGTGGCCGGTCCGCCTGCTCTCGGCGAAGATCGCCGACTACGTGGCGAAGATGTCGCCGTTGTGGGTCGAGGGGCAGATCGTCCAGCTCAATCGTCGTCCCGGGGCCGGGATCGCCTTCCTGACCCTGCGCGACACCGATGTGGATATGTCGCTGCCGGTGTCGATGACCGCCGGGGTGCTGAACGCAGTGAGCACGCCGCTGGCCGAGGGCGCGCACGTCGTGGTGCACGCCAAGCCGGTGTTCTGGACCAAACGCGGCACCCTGCAGCTGTCGGCGAACGAGGTGCGGGCGGTCGGGGTCGGCGAACTGCTGGCCAGGATCGAGCACCTCAAGCGGGTGCTGGCGTCGGAGGGACTCTTCGACGCCGAGCGCAAGGTGCCGCTGCCGTTCCTGCCCCGGGTGATCGGCCTGGTGTGCGGGCGGGAGTCGAAGGCCGAACACGATGTGGTGGTGAACGCCCGCGCCCGGTGGCCGCAGGTGGAGTTCGAGATCCGCGAGGTCGCGGTGCAGGGGGCCAGCGCGGTGCCCCAGGTGTCGCAGGCCATCGCCGAGCTGGACCAGGACCCGCGGGTCGAAGTGATCGTGGTGGCCCGCGGCGGTGGCGCGGTGGAGGACCTGCTGCCGTTCAGCAACGAGTCGATGATCCGCGCCGCCGCCGCGTGCAGGACGCCGCTGGTGTCCGCGATCGGACACGAGACCGACACCCCGCTGCTCGACCTGGTCGCGGACTACCGGGCGTCCACCCCGACCGATGCCGCCAAGCGGATCGTGCCGGATGTCGGGGAGGAACGCGCCCGGATCGATCAGGCCCGGCATCGGATCCGGTCGGCGGTGGAACACCGGGTGCGGCGGGAGGCGGACGGCCTGGCGCAGCTGCGGTCCCGACCGGTGCTGGCCCGGCCGCAGTCGATGATCGACGACCGGAGCACCGAGCTGCACCGGATGCGGGACTCGGCGCGCCGGTGCCTCGACCACGCGCTGAGCAGCGCCGAGCACCAGGTCACGGCGCTGGGCGCGCAGGTCCGTGCGCTCTCCCCCGCCGCGACGCTGGACCGTGGGTATGCCGTGGTGCAGACCTCCGACGGCAGCGTGGTCCGGCAGGCGACCGCGGTCGCCGCGAAGGACAGCCTGCGGATCCGGGTCGCGGAGGGCGAGCTGATGGCCACCGTGCTCGCGGTCGCCCCGGGCAAGCGACGCCCGGCGGCCACGTCCGGGCCGGTCGCCTCCGCGGACCCCACGCCGGCCGAAGCCGGGAAGACCCCCACGCCGACCGAAGCCGGGCAGAGCCCTACGCCGACCGAAGCCGGGCAGCGCACCGGGTCGCCGGAGGTTGGTTAGATGGACCCCGTGACCGAGAGCACCGACACCGCAGCGCTGTCCTACGAGCAGGCCCGCGACGAGCTGATCGCCGTCGTCTCCCGGCTGGAGGCGGGCGGTGCCGGACTGGAGGAGTCACTGGCCCTGTGGGAGCGCGGCGAGGCGCTGGCCGCCCGGTGCCAGCAGTGGTTGGACGGCGCACGGAAGCGGTTGGACGCCGCCCGGGACGCCGACGCAGCCACCGCGCAGGACTGACCGCCACCAGCGACCGACCGGCAGCCGGCCCGGGTGAACCCTTCTCCGGACTCACCGTGGTCCCGGGCCAGCCGCAGCCCCGCCCCGGCCGCAGCCCCGGACCGGCCGCAGCCTCGGTCCGGCCGGTCCCCCGGACGCACCGCCTCACCGTTCCGACCGCTCCACCTGACCGACCGTTCCACTTGACCGCCCGTTCCCTTTGACCGACCGGACCGACGAAGGAGTCACCCGTGACCGACACCGCCCTGATCATCGGCGAAGCACTGGTCGACGCGGTGGTCCGCGCCGACGGCGACCGCACCGAACACCCCGGCGGCAGCCCGGCGAACGTGGCTCTCGGCCTGGCCCGGTTGGGTCGGGACGCGGAGCTGCTCACCTGGCTGGCCGACGACACGCATGGCGACCTGGTCCGGGCACATCTCGCGGAGTCGGGGGTCCGCGTGCTGACCGGGACCGGCGGACCCGAGCGCACGCCGGTGGCGACCGCGCACCTGGATGCCGACGGATCGGCGAGCTACGACTTCGACCTGAGCTGGGATCTGCCGGAGGTCGAGGTCGGGGAGCCGGTGGTCGTGCACACCGGGTCGATCGGTGCCGTGCTGGCCCCGGGCGGGGCGAAGGTGGCCGATCTGCTGGCGGCCCAGCGGGACACCGCGACGATCAGCTACGACCCGAATCTGCGTCCGGCGCTGATGGAGTCGCCGGAGGTGACGCTGCCGCTGGTCGAGCATCTGATCGGCCTGTCGGATGTGGTGAAGGTGTCGGACGAGGATCTGGCCTGGTTGCACCCCGGTCTGCCGGTAGAGGAGATCGCCCGGGACTGGGCCACCCGCGGTCCGGCGCTGGTGGTGGTGACCCTCGGCGGCGAGGGGGCGCTGGCGGTGACGGCGACCGGCGAGGAACTGGCGGTGACCGCACCCCGGGTGCAGGTCGCTGACACCGTGGGGGCGGGCGACTCGTTCATGTCCGGCCTGATCGACGGGCTGTGGTCGGCCGGGCTGATCGGCGCCGACCGGCGGGACGCGCTGCGCGCCATCGACCTGGAGACGGTGCAGGAGGTGCTGGTGCGCTGCGTGCGGATCGCCGCGATCACGGTCTCCCGCGCCGGGGCGAACCCGCCCACCGCCGCCGAGCTGGACTGACCCCCACCCGACCACACCCGCGCCCACCAGCACCCGCCCGCGCCCACCAGCGCCCGCCCGCGCCTGGCGAGTTCGGCACTTCGGCCCCGAGGTCGTTGACTGAGGTGCCGAACTCAGGGCGGAAGTGCCGAACTCGCGCATGCGCAGCCCGGCAGTACCCTGCTCGTGGCGTGCTGGGGGCGTGCGACGGCCCGCCGTCCCCGTCGGGGAGGGCGGGCCGTCGTGGCGCCGGGTTCAGGACGCCTGACGATGCCGACCGTTCGGCTGTCCCCCTGCGCCCTCCGTCCGGGTCGTGCCATCGCCCTGCTTCGCCGCCTCGCGCTGCGCACGTTCCAGTGCGGCGCGGCGGTCCTCCTCGGTCTCGGAGTCGATCCGGGACGCGGCGGAGTCGTCGTAGGTCAGGTTCTCGCCGGACTCCGGGTCGAAGACCATCAGCCGGGTCGGGTCGAACCACAGCTCGGCATCCGCACCGTCACGCACCCGGCTCTCGGAGCCCAGGGCGACGATCGCCTGGGTGCGCATCCCCTCACCGTCCAGGTCGCGGTCCAGCTCCTCGAGTTTCTTCGCGACGTCGTCGTGGGTGTCGAAGGGGATGTAGGCGTACAGCTCGGCGCCCAGCCACTCCACCACGTCCACCTCGGCGGTGAAGGTGACCCCGGTGCCGCGCTTGTGGTCGTCGAGCACCTTGGCGTCCTCGACGTGCTCCGGGCGCAAGCCGATGATCACCAGGTCACGGTCCCCGATCGCGGCGCGGAGCCGGTCGTCCAGCGGCACGTCGCCGAAGGGCAGGGTGAGGGTGTCGCCGGAGATCTGGCCGGGCAGGAAGTTCATCGGCGGTGAGCCGATGAACCCGGCGACGAACAGGTTGCGCGGCTGCTCGTAGAGCGCGCGCGGGCTGGCGACCTGCTGCAGTTCGCCCTTGCGCAGCACCGCCACCCGGTCGCCGAGGGTCATCGCCTCGGTCTGGTCGTGGGTGACGTACACCGTCGTGGTGCCCAGGCGGCGCTGCATCCGAGCGATCTCGGTGCGCATCTGGCCCCGCAGCTTGGCGTCCAGGTTGGACAGCGGCTCGTCGAAGAGGAACGCCTGCGCGTCCCGGACGATCGCGCGGCCCATCGCCACCCGCTGTCGCTGACCACCGGAGAGGTTGGCCGGCTTGCGGTCCAGGTGCTCGCGCAGCTCCAGGGTGTCGGCGGCGAACTCCACCTGGTCCTTGATCTGCTCCTCGGTGTACTGCCCCTTCTGCAGCCGGAGCGGGAACGCGATGTTCTCGAACACGGTCAGGTGCGGGTAGAGCGCGTAGTTCTGGAAGACCATCGCGAGCTTGCGGTCGCGGGGGGCCTTCTCATTGACGACCTGGTCGCCGATCTTCAGCTCGCCCGAGGTGATGTCCTCCAGGCCGACGATCATCCGCAGCAGGGTCGACTTCCCGCAGCCGGAGGGTCCGACCAGGATGACGAACTCGCCGTCCTTGATGTCCAGGCTGACGCCGTTCACCGCCGGGTAGCCGTCGCCGTACTTCTTGACGATGTCGGTGAGGGTGATGGATGCCATGTTCAGCTCCTTCGTGGAAAGCGGGTCGCGGGCCTCAGCCCTTGACCGCGCCCTGGGTCAGCCCGGAGACGATCTGGCGCTGGAACAGCAGCACCAGGACGACCACGGGAATGGTCACGACCACGGCGGCGGCGGAGATGGCGCCGGTCGGGTCCTCGAACTGGGAGGCGCCGGAGAAGAACGCCAGGGCGGCGGGCACCGGTCGGGCCGCCTCGGTGGAGGTCAGCGAGATGCCGTAGACGAAGTCGTTCCAGGCGATGAAGAACGCGATCAACGCGGTGGTGAACACTCCGGGGGCCGCCAGCGGCACGATGGCCTTCCGGAACGCCTGCCAGGTGGTCGCACCGTCGACCTGGGCCGCCTGCTCCAGTTCCCACGGGATCTGCCGGAAGAACGCGGTCAGGGTCCAGATCGAGATCGGCAGGGTCAGCGACAGGTACGGGATCACCAGCCCGGCCCAGGTGTCGTACAGCCCGATCGACCGCCAGAGGTTGAACAGCGGGGTGACGATCGAGATCACCGGGAAGATCGAGACCGCGAGCGCCGTGGTCAGGATCAGCTTGCGGCCCGGGAACTCCAGCCGCGCGATCGCGTAGGCGGCCAGCGTGGACAGCACCACGGAGATCGCGGTGGCGATCAGGGAGATACCGACCGAATTGCGCAGCGCGGACAGGAAGAGCTCCTGCGCCGACCCGTCCGGGCCGAGGATCTGCTCGTAGTTGGACAGCGTCCAGGTCGTCGGCAGGAAATTGCCGGAGTTCAGGTCGCTGGGCAGCTTGAACGAGGTGGCCATGATCGAGATCACCGGGAACAGTGCGTAGACCAGCACCGCCAGGGTGATCGCCGCCCAGGCGACCTTCTGCTTGCCACTCAGTGCGCCGCCCATCAGCGCTCCCCTCTCGCACCCGCGAGGTCGACCTTGAAGATCTTGATCGCGATGAAGCAGATGATGATGACGCAGATGAACAACAGCACCGAGATGGCCGAGCCGAGGCCGATCTCCAGCCGCCCGATGGACGTCCGGTAGGCCAGCAGTGACAGCACGGTGGTGTTGTTCGCGCCGTTGGTCATGATGAAGACGTTGTCGAAGATCCGGAATGCGTCCAGTGCCCGGAACAGGACGGCGACCATGATCGCCGCCTTCATGTTCGGCAGGACGACCCGCTTCATCCGCTGCCACCAGGTGGCGCCGTCGACCTGGGCGGCCTCCTCCAGATCGCTGGGCACCTGCGCCAGGCCGGCGAGCAGCAGCAGGGAGATGAACGGGGTGGTCTTCCACACTTCGGAGGCGATGATGACGAACAGGCTGGTGCCGGTGTGGGCGAACCAGTTCAGGTCCTGGTCGATCCCGGGCAGCCAGTCGAACCAGGTGTTCACGTAGCCCGAGTCGATGCTGAAGGCGTAGAACCAGGCGAAGGCCGAGACCACGGTGATGATGCCGTAGGGCACCAGGATCGCCGTGCGCAGCAGACCGCGGAGCCGGAGCACCGCCCGGTGCATCACCAGGGCCAGAGCGAAGCCGAGGATGACCTCGATCAGCACCGTGATGAGCATGATCCCGGTGGTCACGCCGAGCGACTGCCAGAACAGCGAGTCGCCGAGGATGACGCCGTAGTTCCCGAGGCCGACGAATCCGCGGTCGCCCGGGGCGGTCAGCCGGTTGCGGAACAGCGACTCGTACACGGCCTGCAGGATCGGGTAGGCGGTGACGGCCAGCATCACCACGAACGCCGGTCCGGCCAGCAGCCAGCCGAGCCGGGCCTCCGCCTTCGCCCGGTCGGACTTGCGGGGCTTGGTGGTGGCGGGGGTGGCCGCCTTCACGTCGACGCTCACAGCAGTCGCTCCCCTCGCAGCACGGCCAGGATGAAATCGGTGGAGATGGTCGGCGTCGTGTCCGGGTCGACCGAGGTCGCCGGGTGCCAGGTCTCCTGCAGCCCCTGGGACACCTCGTTGTAGTACGGGGTCTGCGGCCGGGGCGCTGCCTGCTCCAACGACTGACGGATCTCGTCCGCCATCGGGAAGGTGTCCTGCACCTCCGGGTCGTCGTAGGCCTTGGTGTTCGACGGCGGGTTGCCGTCGGAGACGAAGTACGCCGCCTGGTTCTCGGGTGCCACGATGCACTCGGCGGCCTGGTACGCGAGGTCGGTGTGCTCGCTGAACGCCCCGACCCCGAGGTTGATCCCGCCGTAGGGCGGTGCCGCGTCCTCGCCCTCGGTGACCTGGGGGTAGATCGCCCAGCCCACGTCGTCGAGGAACGACTGGTCCAGCGTGCCGTCGTCCACCGCGCCCTGCATGGCCGGCCAGACGAACGGCCAGTTGACCATGAAGGAGCCGGAGTCCCCCTGGAACTGGGACAGCGAGGCGTTCTCGTCCTGGGTGGGCAGCCCGGCGCCGCCGAGGCGCTCGGTGCCGATCTCGCCCATGATCCGCGCCGCTTCCCGCCCGGCGTCCGAGTCCAGGCCGAGCTCGACGTCCTCGGCGTCGGCCTCCGGGGTCTCGACGATGTGGCCGCCGGCCGACTCGACCAGGGCATTGATCCACACGGTCAGCGCCTCGGCCTTGATGCCCTGGACGCCGAGGGTCTTGTCCTGGTCCGTGGCCGCGTCCATCACCTGGTCCCAGGTCACCGGCGTGGACATGTCCAGACCGGCGGCCTCCGCCACCGATGTGCGATACCAGAGCAGCTGGGTGTTGGCCCAGAACGGCACCGTGACCAGCTCGTCGTTCCAGCTGGCTCCGGTCAGCGCACCCTGGACGACGTCCTCGCTGACCCGCTGGGCCACGTCGTCCGGCACCGGTGCCAGGAAGCCGGCGTTGGCCAGTTCCGGGATGAACGGCGGGTCCAGGCTCATCAGGTCGATCGAGGAGTCGGACGCCGCCAGCCGCCGGGCCAGCTGTTCCCGTTGGGAGCTCGCTTCGCGGGGCAACACCGAGACCTCGATCCGGTAGGCACCGTCGGCCGCCTCGGTGCACTGCGCCGCGAGCGCCGCCTGCCCCCCGGCGTCCGGATTCGTGTACCAGGTCAGCACCGGGGTGTCGTCGGAGGGGGCACAGGCGGCCAGCGTCGCCGCCAGCACCACCCCCGTTGCCGCGGCGATCGCCTTCGACCGTCTCTGCACCAGTCACCTGCCTCATGGATTGCGTGTGCGGGGTTGTCTGGCTCAGTGCTACCCCGTGTGCAGGTGGTGTGCCACCGGTGGACGTCGAAAGAGCGAGCTGTGCGCGTCGCGCGTGGGACGATGGGCCCATGTCGCAGCTCACCCCCGCCCAGGCCTGGACCGCACTGCGCGAAGGCAACGACCGCTTCGTCCGCGGCGAGATGGAGCACCCCTCGCAGGGCATCGACCGGCGCAACGAGGTCACCTCCTCGCAGCACCCGTTCGCCGTGCTGTTCGGCTGCTCCGACTCCCGGGTGGCGTCCGAGATCATCTTCGACCAGGGCCTGGGCGACCTGTTCGTGGTGCGCACCGCCGGGCACGTCCTGGACACCACCGTGATCGGGTCGATCGAGTACGGCGTGGAGATCCTGGGTGCCCCGCTGATCGTGGTGCTCGGCCACGAGTCCTGTGGCGCCGTCGCCGCCGCCACCGCCGCGCTGACCACCGGTGAGCAGGCACGCGGCTTCGTGCGGGCCGTGGTGGACCGGGTGATCCCGTCCATCGTGTCCCTGGCGCACGACCCGAACGGCGGTCAGACCGATCTGACCAAGGTGTCCGCGGCCGAGCTGGGCCACGAGCACGTCCGGCACACGGTGGACATGCTGCGCGGGTACTCGGTGTCCATCGCCGAGGCTATCGACGAGGGCCGGGTCGCGGTCGTCGGCGTGGAGTACGCGCTCTCCGACGGGGTGGCCCGCCTGACCTCCGCGATCGGCGACGTGGGCGAGCAGCCGCAGCGCTGATCGGATGGCAGGATGACCGGCCATGAGCACTAGCGCCGATGACGCCGCCGGTCAGTACCGGATCGAACACGACACGATGGGTGAGGTCCGGGTCCCGGCCGATGCCCTGTACCGCGCCCAGACCCAGCGTGCGGTGGAGAACTTCCCGATCTCCGGCACCGGGTTGGAGCGCGGGCACATCGCCGCACTCGCCCGGGTGAAGAAGGCCGCGGCGCGGGCCAATGCCGAGTTGGGCATCGTCGACCCCGCCGTCGCGCAGGCCATCGTCGCCGCCGCGGACGAGGTCGCCGAGGGACGGCACGACGCGCACTTCCCGGTGGACGTGTTCCAGACCGGGTCCGGCACCAGCTCCAACATGAACATGAACGAGGTGCTGGCGACCCTGGCGTCGCGGGCGCTGGGCAGCGACGTGCACCCCAACGACCAGGTGAACGCGTCCCAGTCGTCGAACGACGTGTTCCCGACCTCGGTGCACGTCGCGGCCACCGCCGGACTGGTCAACGACGTGGTGCCGGCACTGGACCACCTCGCCACGTCGCTGGAGCGGGTGGCGGCCCGGCACGCCGACGACGTGAAGGCCGGTCGCACCCACCTGATGGACGCCACCCCGGTCACCTTCGGCCAGGTGTTCGGCGGCTATGCGGCGGCGATCCGGTACGGCATCGAGCGGGTCACCGCCGCGCTGACCCGGGTGGCCGAGGTGCCGCTGGGTGGCACCGCTGTCGGCACCGGGATCAACACCCCGAACGGCTTCCCACAGCGGGTGATCGAGCTGCTCGCCGAGGACACCGGCCTGCCGCTGACCGAGGCCCGGGACCACTTCGAGGCGCAGGGCGCGCGGGACGGGCTGGTCGAGCTCTCCGGTGCGCTGCGGACGATCGCCGTCAGCCTGACCAAGATCTGCAACGACCTGCGGTGGATGGGGTCGGGGCCGAACACCGGACTGGCCGAGATCCGGATCCCCGACCTCCAGCCGGGGTCCTCGATCATGCCCGGCAAGGTGAACCCGGTGATCTGCGAGGCCGTACTGATGGTCTGCGCCCGGGTGGTCGGCAACGACGCCACGGTGGGCTGGGCCGGGGCCAGCGGCACCTTCGAGCTGAATGTGCAGATCCCGGTGATGGGCCAGGCGCTGCTGGAGTCCGAGCGGTTGATCGCCAACGCCGCGCGGGTGCTGGCCGACAAGACGATCGACGGGCTGGAGATCGACGTCGAGCGCGGTCGGGCGTACGCCGGGTCCTCGCCGTCCATCGTCACGCCGCTGAACCGGGTGATCGGCTACGAGGCGGCGGCGAAGATCGCCAAGCACGCGGTGGCCCAGCAGATCACCGTCCGCGAGGCGGTGATCGACCTCGGGTACGTGGCCCGTGGCGAGCTCACCGAGGAGCAGCTGGACAAGGCGCTCGACCTGCTGTCGATGACCCGCCCCGCGCGCTGAGCCGGCGCGCGCCCGGGCTGTCCCGCACTCGGTGCATCAGGGGACGGCCCGGGCGGCGGCTGCGCGCTAGTGCGGGTCGATGCGGGTCAGGATCCGGGAGAGCAGGGCGGCGAGCTGTGCCTGCTCGGTCGGATCGAGGTCCGCGAGGGCGGCGCGTTCGACCTCGGTGCGCGCCGGGATGTGCCGGTCCACGGCGGCGCGGCCCTGGTCGGTGAGCGAGAGCAGCACGCCTCGACGGTCCCGGTCGGGCACGGTGCGCTCGATCAGCCCGGCGCGTTCCAGGGCATCGCCCCGCTTGGTGATGGCCGCGCCGGATGCCTGGGTCACGGTGGACACCTCGGCGGCGCGCATCGGCCGGTCGGCCCGACGCAGGGCGCTGAGCAGGTCGAGTTCCCCCCGGGTGATCCCGGCGTCACGCAGCGCCTCGTCCACCCCCGCGGTGACCAACGCGGCGATCCGGGCGATCCGGGCTGTCACCTCCGCGGGCGCGGTGTCCAGCTCCGGTGCTGTGCGCGCCCAGTCCGAGCGCAGGCGGTCGACGTAGTCCACCTTGATAGTTTACCAGTGAAACACTCGGGTAGAATCTCCGGGTGCCCCATCGCCTGCTGTTGATCCGCGACCTCGCCCACCCCGACCAGTTCCGCGCCGCGATGCGGTTCCACCGGATGTCCGGCACCCTCGGCGGCGCCGTGCGCTGCGGGATCACGGTGACCGTGTCGTTCCTGGTCGTGGCGCTGGCGGGGCACGCCGACCTGGCCGGGTTCGCCGCCCTGGGCGCGCTCGCCTCGCTGTACGGCCGGGACGAGGAGCCGGCCTGGCGCTGGCGGCTGATGACCCTGGCCGGAGCCTCGCTCGTCGCGACCATCGCCCTTGGCACCGTCCTGACCGGGTGGGACGCACCCACCGTCGTCCTGCTGCTGGCGGTCGCAGTGATCGCTGCCCTGGCGACGGCTGCCTGCGCGGCCCTGCGCAGCGGGCCGCCCGGCGGGACGATCATCGTGTTCGCCGCGGGTGCGGGGCTCGCACCCGGGGGTGAGGGAGCGCTCGTCGAGCGCACGGTGACCACCCTGGTCGGCGCCGTGATCGCGCTGCTGGTGTGCAACGCCGACGGCGTGCTCCGGCTGGTCCGCCGCCAGCCGCTGGGCAGCGCACCCCGGCTGCGCGACCTGCTGCCGGACTCCGCCGCTCTCAGCTCCGGGCTGCTGGTGTTCTGCGCCTCGGTCGCGGCGGGCGCGATCGCCGAGGTCGCGGGCTGGGGGCACCCGGCCTGGGCCGCGATGGGGGCGACGGCCGTGCTGCACGGGCGGGACGTGCACCACATGGGCCAGCGAGCGATCCAGCGCGGGCTCGGCACCCTGGGTGGCGCGGCCATCGCGGTGCCGCTGCTGGCGGCCCCGCTGCCGTTCTGGGCGGTCGCGGCACTGGTGGTGGTGCTGCAGGTGGTGACGGAGCTGATCGTCGGACGGCACTACGGGCTGGCGATGCTCACGATCACCCCGATGGCGTTGCTGATGACCTCGATCGGCGGGGCCACCGACCCGGTGACGCTGGCGGTCGACCGCGGGCTGGACACGCTGGTCGGCGCGGTGATCGGTGTCGCCGTCGCGGTGATAGCCGCCCGTCCCGGAGCCCCGGCCACCGAGTCGGGCGACCCGGTGGCCGAGACCCCGGCGGTCACAGTTCCAGGCCCTCCAGCATCTCGGTGACCAGCGCGGCGACCGGCGACCGCTCGGAGCGGGTCAGCGTGATGTGGCCGAACAGCGGGTGGCCCTTGAGCTTCTCCACCACGGCCGCGACGCCGTCGTGCCGCCCGACCCGCAGGTTGTCCCGCTGCGCCACATCATGGGTGAGCACCACCCGCGAGGACTGGCCGATCCGGGACAGCACCGTCAGCAGCACATTGCGTTCCAAGGACTGCGCCTCGTCGACGATCACGAAGGCGTCGTGCAGCGAGCGGCCGCGGATGTGGGTCAGCGGCAGCACCTCCAGCAGGTCGCGGTCCATCACCTCCTCGACCACCTCGCGGCTGACCAGCGCCCCCAGGGTGTCGAAGACCGCCTGCGCCCAGGGGTTCATCTTCTCGGCCTCGCTGCCCGGCAGGTAGCCGAGCTCCTGGCCGCCCACCGCGTACAGCGGCCGGAAGACCATCACCTTGCGGTGCTGCCGTCGCTCCAGCACCGCTTCCAGCCCGGCGCACAGCGCGAGCGCCGACTTCCCGGTCCCGGCGCGACCGCCGAGGGAGACGATGCCGATCTCCGGGTCGAGGAGCAGGTCGATGGCCACCCGCTGCTCCGCCGACCGACCGTGCAGGCCGAACACGTCCTGATCGCCACGCACCAGCTGGATCTGCTTGTCGGCGGTGACCCGGCCCAGTGCCGATCCGCGGGGGCTGTGCAGCACCAGCCCGGTGTGGCACAGCAGGTCGTCGGCGCCGACGTCGAGCAGCGGCAGCGACTCGTGCTCCCACAGGTCGGCCATCTGCTGCTCGGACAGCTGCACCTCGTCCATCCCGGTCCACCCGGACTCGGCGGCCAGCTCGTGCCGGTACTCCTCCGCCCGCAGCCCGATCGCGGACGCCTTGACCCGCATCGGCAGGTCCTTGGACACCACCGTCACGTCCTTGCCCTCCTTCGCCAGATTGGCGGCGACGGCGAGGATCCGGGAGTCGTTGTCACCCAGGCGGAAACCAGCGGGGAGCGCGTTCGGGTCGGTGTGGTTCAGCTCCACCCAGAGCATCCCGCCCTGGTCACCGATCGGGATCGGCGCGTCCAGCCCGCCGTGCGTGAGCCGCAGCTCGTCCAGCATCCGCAGGGCCGCCCGGGCGAAGAACCCGAGTTCGGCGTGATGGCGCTTGCCTTCCAGCTCGGTGATCACCACCAGCGGCAGCACCACGTCGTGTTCGGCGAAGCGGGTGACCGCCCGCGGGTCGGAAAGCAGGACCGACGTGTCGATGACGTGGGTCCGAGTGCCCGGAGTGCTGACCACGGCTGACTCCCTAGCGACGGAGTGCGAGCGACCGGACCCGGAATCGAGCCGGATCCGGCCCTCCTCCGCGAAGCTGATGCTCCATGGGTCGGCCTCCCGAGGACGGCGGGTGCCATCCGTTGCGGCGACGCTAAGCCCGGGCCGTCGCGGACCTGCGGCACCGGTCGGGTGTGTCGCGGCTCACACCGGAGAATTCACCTGCGCGTTACCTCCGCCGACGGCTAGCGACCCCGGCGCCGGTCCCGGGCCGCGTAGTCGCGCATCGCGCGCAGGAAGTCGACCCGCCGGAAGTCCGGCCAGTACGCCTCGCAGAAGTAGAACTCGGTGTGCACGCTCTGCCAGAGCATGAAGCCGCCGAGGCGCTGCTCACCGGAGGTGCGGATCACCAGGTCGGGGTCGGGCTGGCCCTTGGTGTAGAGGTGGTCGGCGATGTGCTCGACGTCGAAGCTCGCGGCGATCTCGTCCAGGGTGGCGCCGTCGGCGGCTCGCTCGCGCAGGTAGGACCGGACGGCGTCGGCGATCTCCCGCCGTCCGCCGTACCCGATCGCCACGTTCACGTGCAGCCCGGTGATGTCGGCGGTGGCGGCCTCCGCGTCCCGCAGCACCGCGGCGGTGTGCTCGGGCAGCAGGTCGAGCGACCCCACTGCCTGCAGCCGCCAGCGCCGGGTGGCGGCCAGTTCGCGCACCGCGTCCTCGATGATGCCGAGCAGCGGGGTCAGCTCGGCGGGGTCCCGGGTGAGGTTGTCGGTGGAGAGCATCCACAGGGTGACGACCTCGACGCCGACCTCCTCGCTCCAGGCGAGCACGTCGGCGATCCGGTCGGCGCCACGCCGGTGACCGGTGGCGGTCGACTCGCCGAGGCTGCGCGCCCAGCGCCGGTTGCCGTCCAGGATCACACCGATGTGCCGGGGCAGCTGCTCCCGGGGCAACGAGGCGGCCAAGCGCCGTTCGTACAGCCCGTACAACGGGTGTGGCAGGCGCACGGTGGCTGCTCCTCGGCGAGGTCGGAGTGGACGGGGATCACCGTACCGGCAGCGACGGGGCGGATCAGCGCCGGTGCCCGGCGCCGCACGGGGAGGATCTGTGCAGAGCGCCGTAACCTACGGTCCCGTAAGTTACGCTCGTCCCGGCCATTCGATCCGTCAGCCCCAGGAGGTCGCCGTGAAGGTCGCCGAGACCGCCGATCAGCTCGCCGCCGCGATCAAGCCCACGCTGCGTGGCTGGATCCACGCCGGGATGTTCCCGCTGGTGACGGTGGCGTCGATCTTGTTGGTGGTGTCCGCGCCGACGGTCGCGCTGACCTGGGCGTGTGCGGTCTTCGGCCTGTCGGCGATGATGCTGTTCGGCACCAGCGCCGTCTACCACCGGGGCACCTGGTCGCCACGGGTGGCGGGGGTGCTGCGCCGCCTCGACCACACCAACATCTTCCTGGTGATCGCCGGGACGCTGACCCCGCTGGCGGTGGCCCTGCTGCCGACCTCGACCACCCGGCCGCTGCTGATCGTGGTGTGGGCAGGCGCCCTGGTCGGCGTGCTGGCGCGGGTGTTCTGGCTCGGGGCGCCGCGCTGGGTCTACGTGCCGAGCTACATCGCGCTGGGCTGGGTGGCGGTCTGGTTCCTGCCGTCGTTCTGGCGCGCGGAGAACGGCGGCCCGGCGGTGGTGTGGCTGGTCGCGGTCGGCGGCCTCGCCTACACGGTCGGTGCGGTGGTCTACGCCCTCAAGAAGCCCAACCCGAGCCCGCGCTGGTTCGGCTTCCACGAGATCTTCCACTCCCTGACCGTGGTCGGGATCGTGTGCCACTTCACCGCCGTCTGCCTCGCGGTCCTGCGCTGACCGTCCTGCCGCGTCGGCACCGCGGCACGGGTCAGGCGGGCACCACCCGATAGCGGCGGTTCGCCAGCGACGGGTTGCCCGCCCGCACCTCGGCCAGCAGGCCGGGGTCCAGGTCGACGGTGCGCAGCTCCGGCTGATCGCCGAGCTCCAGCCCGACCTCGCCGTCCGGCCCGATCACCAGGGACCGGCCGGTGGTGCCCGGACCTGCCTGCCCGACGGCCGCGACCACGACGGTGTTCTCGATCGCCCGGGCCACGGCGAGGGTGCGCCAGTGCATCGCCTTCAACGGTCCGGGTGCCCAGGCGGCCGGGACCGCCAGCACCTGGGCACCGGCGTCCACCACCCGCCGCGCCGACTCCGGGAACCGCAGGTCGTAGCAGGTGATCACCCCGACCCGGACACCCGCCACGTCCAGCACCAGCGGGGGCGCGTCCACCGGGCCGGGCAGCAGGCGGTCAGACTCCCGGTGGCCGAAGGCGTCGTAGAGGTGCACCTTGCGGTAGACCCCGGCCAGCTCCCCGGTGCCGTCCACGGCGACCACCGCGTTGACGGCACGCTCGCCGTCACCGGGCAGCATCGTCCCGGCGATCACCGCCACCCCGCTGCGCGACGCCTGCTCGCGCAGCAGGGTGACGAACTCCCCGTCCAGCGGCTCGGCGTGCTCCGGTCCGGTGCCCCGCGGGTCGAAGCCGCTGGCGTACTCCGGCAGCACCAGGAGGTCGGCACGGGCCTGGGCGGCGGTGTCGATCGCCCGGCGCACCGTCTCCCGGTTGGCGGCGTGGTCGTCACTCGCCCGGAGCTGGCCGACGGTGAGCCGCACGGCGGGACGGACCGGGGCGGCGGTCATCGGACGTCCGGGTCCTGGGGCCGCTCGGTGGGCGTCCGGTCGGGGGCCGACTGCTGGGCGCCCGACTGCTCGTCCGCCGACTGCTGGATGCCCGACTGCTGCGTGCCCGACTGCTCAGTGGCCGCCCGCTCGTCCGCCTCCAGCTGCTGCCCACGCCGCTCGACCTTGCGCAGCTTGCGCACCAGCGAGTAGCCCAGCGCCATCACCGCGAGCGCCGCGGCGAAGGTGACCAGGAAGCCGAGCAGACCCGGCGACGTCTGGTCCTCCGGCGGGATCTCCAGCGTGCTCGGGCTGGGGCTGGGCGACACCTCGGCCCACACCTGCAGCAGCGCCCCGTGCAGCGCCGCGGCGGTCATGCCCGGATCCCGGCGAACAGGTCGTCCTCGGGCAGGGTGGTCGGCACCCGGGACTCGGCCAGCTCGTACTCGTCCCAGGGCCAGACCTCGCGCTCCAGCTCCCGGGGGATCCCGAAGAAGAAGCCCTCCGGGTCGATCTGGGTCGCATGCGCGCGCAGCGCCGCGTCGCGGTGGTCGAAGTAGTCGGCGACCGGGATCAGCGTGGTGACCTCGCGCTCGGGCATCTCCCGGGCGGCGCGGGACTCGACCCACTCCCCGAAGGGCGACTCCAGACCGCGGGCGATCATCGCCTCGTGCACCGTGCGCAGCCGCTTCATGGAGAAGCCGTGGTTGTAGTACAGCTTCGACGGGGTCCACGGCTCGCCGGAGTCCCGGTAGCGCTCCGGGTCGCCCGCCGCGTGGAAGGCCTCGAAGGCCACCCGGTGGGTCATGATGTGGTCCGGGTGCGGGTACCCGCCGGTCGGGTCGTAGGCGGTGATCACCTGAGGACGGAACTCGCGCACCGCGCGGACCAGCGGCTCGGAGGCCACCTCCAGCGGTTGCAGGGCGAAGCAGCCCTCCGGCAGCGGCGGCAGCGGGTCGCCCTCCGGCAGCCCGGAGTCGACGAAGCCGAGCCACTGCTGCCGGACACCGAGCGCGTCAGCGGCGGCGGCCATCTCGGCGCGGCGGATCCGGCCCATCTCCTCCGGGGTGCCGGTGAAGGCCGGGTAGTGCGGGTTGAGGATGTCGCCCCGCTCGCCGCCGGTGCAGGTGACGATCAGGACCTCCACCCCCTCGGCTGCATAACGTGCGGTGGTGGCGGCGCCCTTGCTCGACTCGTCGTCCGGGTGGGCGTGGACCGCCATCAGGCGGAGCTGCTCGGTCACGTGGCGTGGCTTCCTTCTGGTCGCGTCGTCGGGTCCGGACCCGACAGGGGACAATGATCGCATCCGCACAGCCGATCGAACCGGAGTCACCCCGTGACCGACACCCACCCGCCCCTCGGCCGCTACGGCACCCCGCCGAGCCCGACGCGGCGGCGCGCCGCCCGGATCGCGATCGGTGCGCTGGCGGCGGTCGGACTGGCCCTGGTGGTCTGGATCGGACTGGGTGCCGCGGGGACCGCGGTGCGGTGGAACGAGGTCGGCTACCGGATCGACGGCAGCACGGCGGTGGAGATCACCTTCGACGTGATCCAGGAGCCCGGGGCGGTCGCGGTCTGCCGGGTGCAGGCGCTCAGCTCCAGTCATGCCGAGGTCGGCGTCCAGCAGGTCACCGTGGGTCCGGCCACCGAGCGCACCACCCGGGTCACCACCACGGTGCCCACCGCGGAGGAGGCCGTCACCGCCGTCGTACACGGGTGCGAGGCCCAGTAGTTCGCTATCATGGCCGATTCAAGACGCCGCCTCGGTCCGACGAGACCGTCGATGCGACCGTGAGGCGGAGCACCCGTTCCCACCCGACGCGGACACGCATGCACGTCGGGGCGAGGCGATTCTTCTCGAGCGCACCCGCCTGGGGTGCGCCCGTTGCTGGAAGGAGTGGGACGTGACCGACACGACGCAGGCCACCACCTGGTTGACGCAGGAGGCCTACGACCGCCTCAAGGCGGAGCTGGAGCACCTCGAGGGTGCGGGTCGCGCCGAGGTCACCGAGCGGATCGCCGCTGCTCGTGACGAGGGCGACCTGAAGGAGAACGGCGGCTACCACGCCGCACGCGAGGAGCAGGCCAAGCAGGAGGCGCGGATCCGCGAGCTGCAGGCCAAGCTGCGCAACGTGCAGATCGGCACCCCGCCGGACGACGGTGTGGTCGAGCCCGGCATGCTGGTGGTCGCGGAGGTCGCCGGGGACGAGATGACGTTCCTGCTCGGCTCCCGGGAGATCGCCGGCACCGCCGACATCGACGTGTTCTCCCCCACCTCGCCGCTGGGTGAGTCGATCAACGGCCACAAGGTCGGCGACAAGACCACCTATGTCGCGCCGAACGGCAAGGACATCCCGGTGACGATCATCAGCGCGAAGCCGTTCACCGGCTGAAACGCCCTCGCTGAGAGAGGCCCGCACGCGACCACTCGCGGCGGGCCTCTCTCAGTGTTCGGCCAGGCGGTACCCGTCGTCCCGCAGCCGGGCCAGCACCCCGGCGCAGTGTTCGGGGCCCTTGGTCTCCACCTGGAGCTCGACCTCGACCTCGTCGACGTCCAGGTCGACGCCGGTCCGGGTGTGGTTCACGTGCATCACGTTGGTGCCCAGCTTGGCCAGCTCACGCAGCAGCCCGGCCAGCGCGCCCGGGGTGTCGTGCAGCCGGACCCGCAGCTGCAGGTAGCGGCCCGAGGACGCGAGACCGTGCCGCACCACCCGGAGCAGCACCAGCGGGTCGATGTTGCCGCCGGAGAGCACCACGACCACCGGCCCGGCGAAGGCACCGTGGCCCCCGGCCATCACCGCCGCGACCCCGGCGGCACCGGCCGGCTCGACCAGCAGCTTCGCGCGCTCGGCGGTGAGCAGCAGCGCGCGGGACAGGTCCTCCTCGGAGACGGTGCGCACCTCGGTGCCGTGCCGGTGCAGCAGGTCGAAGGGCACCAGACCCGGAGTGCCCACCGCGATGCCGTCGGCCATCGTGTGCAGTTCGGTGGCGGTGGTCGGCTCCCCCGCCGCCAGCGAGATCGGGTACGCGGCGGCACGCGACGCCTGGACGCCGATCACCCGGATGTCCGGTCGCAGCTCGGCGAGCGCACCCTGGATCCCGGCGACCAGACCGCCACCGCCGACCGGCACCAGCACGGTCGCCGCGTCGGGCACCTGCTCGACCAGTTCCAGCGCGAGGGTGCCCTGACCGACCACGACGTCGTGATGGTCGAAGGGGTGGATCAGCACCGCCCCCGTGCGCTCGGACTCCGCACGGGCGGCGGCCAGCGCCTCATCGACCGTCACCCCGTGCAACCGGACCTCGGCGCCGTACTCCCGGGTCGCGGCGATCTTGGGCAGCGCGGCGTCGATCGGCATGTAGACCACCGCGTCGATCCCGAGCTTGGCGGCGGCCAGCGCCACGCCCTGGGCATGGTTGCCGGCACTGGCGGCGACCACGCCCCGCGCCTGCTCCTCGGCGCTCAGCCGGGCCATCCGCACGTAGGCGCCGCGCACCTTGAAGGACCCGGAGCGCTGCAGGTTCTCGCATTTGAGGTAGACGTCCGTCCCGGCGATCTGGCTCAGCGCGCGGGAGAACTCGACCGGGGTGCGGGTGACCACACCGTCGAGCAGCTCGGTCGCCGCCCGGACGTCGTCCAGGAACGTCACGCGTCGGCTCTCGGTCGGCGGAGCTCGACGTGGTCGTCGACCCCCAACTGCGGGAACTTGTCGTGGCCGTGCAGGTAGAGGACCACCGTGTTGAGCACCGCGGCGATCGGCACCGCGAACAGGGCGCCGACGATCCCGGCCGCCATCGACCCGGCGGTCACCACCAGCAGCACCGCCACCGGGTGCAGGGACACCGCGTGGCCCATCAGGAACGGCTGCAGGATGTGCCCCTCCAACTGCTGGACCAGCAGCACGACGCCGAGCATGATCAGCGCGATCACCGGACCGTGCGCGACCAGGGCGACCAGCACCGCCACCGCACCGGTCACGATCGCGCCGACGATCGGGATGAAGGACCCGACGAAGACCAGCGTCGCCAGCGGCAGGGCGAGCGGCACCTGGAGGATCGCGGCGCCGATGCCGATGCCGGTCGCGTCCACCAGGGCGACCAGGATCTGGGTGCGGGTGTAGGCGCTCAGCGTGACCAGGCCGCGACGGCCCGCCTGGTGCACCCGCTCCCGGACGCTGCGGGGCAGCAGGTTCACCACCCAGGACCACACGGTGCGGCCCTCACGCAGGAAGAAGAAGGTGCAGAACAGCGCGATCAGCGCACCGGCGGCGACGTGCCCGACCGTGGTGGTCACCGACAGCGCGCCCGAGAGCAGGCTGGACGCGTTGTCCTGCAACTGCTGGCGGCCCTGGTCGACCAGGTCGCTGACCTGCATCGAGGTGACCTGCAACGGGCTGGTCTCCAGCCAGTTCAGCAGCTTGTCGACACCCTCGGAAGCCTGGTCGCTCAGGTCGCCGAACCCGGCGGCGATCGACCGGCCGGCCAGCACCACCAGCCCGGCCACCACCGCCAGCAGCCCGATCACCGAGGTGATGGCGGCCAGCGTGCGGCCGAAGTGCAGCCGTCGGCGCAGGAAGGAGGCCACCGGCATCAGCAGCACGGTGAGCAGCAGCGCCACCGCGACCGACACCACGATCACCTGGAAGTAGCCGATCAGCCAGAAGGCGGCGGCGGCCGCACCGGCGATCAGCAGGAACCGCCAGGACCAGGACGCCGCTGCTCGCACCGCCGGGGTCACCGACTGCTCGGCCGTCCAGCCCTGCGGGGTGTGCCCGGTGGCGAGGTCACCCTCGTGCAGCACCGGACGGCGGCGGCTCCTCACGACGCCAGCGCCTGCGTCAGGTCGGCGATCAGGTCCGCCTCGTCCTCGATGCCGACGCTCAGTCGCACCAGGTCGTCCGGCACCTCCAGCGCGGTGCCGACCACGGAGCCGTGGGTCATCCGGGCCGGGAGTTCGATCAGGGACTCCACCCCGCCCAGCGACTCGGCCAGGGTGAACACTCGGGTCTTGGCGCAGATCTCCGCCGCGCGCTCGGCGCTGCCGGCCCGGAAGGACACCATGCCGCCGAAGCCGGACATCTGCCGGGCGGCGACCTCGTGCTGCGGGTGGGAGGGCAGCCCGGGGTAGATCACCGCGGGGATGTCGGCCCGCTGCTCCAGGAACGCCGCCACCGCGGCGGCGTTGGCGCTGTGCCGGTCCATCCGCACGCACAGGGTCTTGAGCCCGCGCAGGGTCAGCCAGCCGTCGAAGGGCCCGGCGATCGCGCCGGAGGCGTTCTGGTGGAAGGCCACGGCATCCGCGAGCGCCTGGCTGCCGGTCGGACCGGTCAGGCCCACCGGAAGCTGTGCGCCGTCGGCGGTGATGACGGCGCCGCCCACCACATCCGAGTGCCCCCCGATGTACTTGGTGGTGGAGTGCACCACCACGTCCGCACCCAGCGCCAGCGGCTGCTGCAGGTACGGGGTGGCGAAGGTGTTGTCGACCACCAGCAGCGCCCCGGCACCGCGGGCCAGGCCGCTGAGCGCCGCGATGTCGGCGATGCCGAGCAGCGGGTTGGTCGGGGTCTCGGCCCAGATCAGCTTGGTGCGACCGGGCTGGATCGCCGCGGCGACCGCGTCGGCGTCGGACAGGTCGGCCGGGGTGTGCTCGATCCCCCACGGCCCGAACACCCGCGCGATCAGCCGGTAGGTGCCGCCGTAGGCGTCGTTCGGGATCACCACGTGGTCACCGGGACGCAGCACCGCACGCAGCAGGGTGTCCTCGGCCGCCAGTCCGGAGGCGAAGGCGAAGGCGGCGCCACCACGCTCGGCGCTGGCCAGTGCCTCCTGGAGCGCGTCGCGGGTCGGGTTCGCCGACCGGGAGTACTCGTAGCCGTTGCGCAGCCCCCCGACGCCGTCCTGGGCGTAGGTCGACACCTGGTAGATCGGTGTCACCACCGCGCCGGTGGTCGGATCCGGTGCCTGACCGGCGTGGATCGCCCGGGTGGAGAAGCCTGCCTCGGACCAGTCCTGCTCGTGGTTCGTCACCAGCACAGGCTAGGCGTTCCGCGGCGGGAATGACACGGCGATGTCGCCGGTTGAGGAGCGCGGACCCGCAAGGAGGGGAGCCCCGAGATGAACTGGCTGTTCGGTTCCGCACTCAAGACCACCATGGTGACCCCGGAGCGTGCCCTCCGTGGCCGCGACGACTACGCCTATCACGTCCCCAGCACGCACACCGTGCTCGGCACCCCGATCCAGGGACCCTGGCCGGAGGGCACCCGGACCATCGTGTTCGGCCTGGGCTGTTTCTGGGGCGCGGAGCGCGTCTTCTGGCAGCTGCCCGGCGTGGTGACCACCGCGGTCGGCTACCAGGGCGGTTTCACGCCCTACCCCAGCTACGAGGAGGTGTGCACCGGTCTGACCGGGCACGCCGAGGTGGTGCTGGTGGCCTACGACCCGACGGTGATCTCCGACGCCGATCTGCTGCGCGCGTTCTGGGAGGGTCACGACCCGACCCAGGGCATGCGGCAGGGCAACGACGCCGGTACCCAGTACCGGTCGACGATCTACACCACCACCCCCGAGCAGGCGGCGGTCGCCGAGGAGACCCGGCAGGCGTTCCAGGAGCGGTTGGCCCGTTCCGGCTTCGGGGCGATCACCACCGAGATCCGGCCCGCCGCCGAGGCGGGGCAGTTCTTCTACGCCGAGGACTACCACCAGCAGTACCTGGACAAGAACCCGAACGGGTACTGCGGTCTGGGTGGCACCGGGGTGTCCTGCCCGCGACCGGTGGACGGCATCGCCTCCGCCTGAGCACACGACGAAGCCCGGCATCCCGCAGCGGGGTGCCGGGCTTCGTCGTGGAACCGGTCAGGCGTTCGCGAAGGCCGCCAGGCCCAGCTGCACCGCCCGGTCGAAGAGCTGCTCGCGCTCGGCGGCCGACAGCTCCTCGGCCCGGAACATCAGGTCCGAGATCGAGCAGATGGCCAGCGCCTTCTTGCCCTCCCGGTCGGCGACGCCGTACAGCCCGGCCGCCTCCATCTCCACCCCGAGGGTGCCGTGCGCGACCAGGCCGGCGCGCAGCTCCGGCTCGTTGTTGTAGAACGAGTCCGAGCTGAAGATCGCCCCGGCGTACACAGCGCCCTCGCCCTGCTGCTGGGCGGCGGCGTAGGCGGCGGACGCCAGGCCGAAGTCCGGGGTGGCCGAGTAGTGCGCCCCGGGGACCAGGCGACGCAGCACGTCCGAGTCGGTGTGCGCCGCGGTGCCGATCACCACGTCACCCACGTTCAGGAACGGTGCCATGCCCCCCGCGGTGCCGATCCGGATGATCCGCTCGACCCCGAAGAACCGGTACAGCTCGGTGGCGTAGATCGCGATGGACGGGATGCCCATCCCGGACCCCATCACCGAGACCGGACGGCCCTGGTAGGTGCCGGTGTAGCCGAGCATCCCGCGCACCTCGGTGACCAGGCGGGCGTCCTCCAGCACGGTCTCCGCGATCCGCTTGGCGCGGCGCGGGTCGCCGGGCATCAGCACATCCGGCGCGAAGTCACCGTTCTCCGCGGCGATGTGCGCGGTGGCCATCAGTGGGTGCCGACGATGTCGACCACGAACACCAGGGTGTCCCCGCCGCGGATGCCCGCCTGCGGGACGCCGCGGTCGCCGTAGCCCAGGTGCGGCGGGATCGACAGCAGCAGGCGCGAGCCGACCGGCTGACCGACCAGGCCCTCGTCCCAGCCGCCGATCACGGCGCCCACACCGATCGGGAAGCTGATCGACGAACCGCGGTCGTAGGAGTTGTCGAAGACGTTCCCGTTCCAGCTCTGGCCGAGGTAGTGCACCTCGATCTCGTCGCCGGCCTCGACCAGCTCACCGGTGCCCGGCTCGAGGACCAGCACCTCCAGCTCGGCGGGGGCGGCACCCTCGGGGAAGGTCAGGGTCGGCTTGTCACCGAAGGATCCGGTGGCCTGGGGCAGGGTGGCGGACATGGGTGCTCCTCGAAGTCGAATGCGCGCGGTCCGGACCATCCTGCCTGGTTCCTGCGCCGAGGGGCGAACCCGGGTTACGGTCGCCGCAGCCAACGACGGCGGAGGAGAGGGCGAGCGATGGCGCTGACCAACTGGGCGGGGAACGTCGACTTCCGGCACGAGCGACTGCACCGGCCGTCATCGGTCGAGGAACTGCGGGCGATCGTCGCGGACTCGGCGCAGATCCGGGCGCTCGGCACCGGGCACAGCTTCAACCGGATCGCCGACACCCGCCACGACCTGGTCCGCCTGGACGCGCTGCCCGCCGCCGTGGAGATCGACCCCGATACCCGCACCGTGACCGTCTCCGGCGGGGCGCGCTACGGCACCGTCGCCGAGGAGCTGCACCGGCAGGGCTGGGCGCTGCACAACCTGGCGTCCCTGCCGCACATCAGCGTGGCGGGCGCGGTGTCCACCGGCACCCACGGCTCCGGGTCGCCGAATCTGGCCGCGGCGGTGGCGGGGCTCGACCTGGTGACCGCCGACGGTGAGCTGCTGGCGCTGCGCCGGGGCGACGACGACTTCCCCGGCGCCGTGGTCGCGCTCGGCGCACTGGGGGTCGTGGCCCGGGTGGTCCTGGACATCGAGCCGACCTACGACGTCGCCCAGGAGGTGCACCTCGACCTCCCGTGGGAGGCGGTCGCCACCCACCTGGACACGATCATCGAGTCGGCCGATTCGGTCAGCCTGTTCACCGACTGGGCCGGAGCCGCCGTGAACCAGGTGTGGCGCAAGACCCGACTCGTGCCCGGCACGACGTACCGGCGCCGCGACGACCTGTTCGGCGCCCGACCCGCCCCCGGCCCGGTGCACCCGCTGCCCGGCATCGACCCGGTCAACTGCACCGAGCAGCTCGGCGTCCCCGGGCCGTGGCACGAGCGGCTGCCGCACTTCCGGCTCGCCTTCACCCCGTCGAACGGCGACGAGCTGCAGTCCGAGTACCTGGTGCCCCGACGGAACGCGGTGGCGGCGATCGAGGCGATGCGCTCGCTCAGCCACCTGGTCACGCCCCTGCTCCAGGTCTCCGAGCTGCGTACGGTCAGCGCCGACGACCTCTGGCTGAGCAGCGCCTACGGCGACGACCGGATCGGGGTCCACCTGACCTGGCAGCCGCGTCAACGGGAGGTCGAGGCGGTGCTGCCGGCGATCGAGGCGGCGCTGTACCCGCTGGGGGCACGGCCGCACTGGGGGAAGCTGTTCCACGCCGTCGACCCGGCCGCGAGCTGGCAGCGCTGGACGGACTTCCGGCAGCTGGTGCGGCGACTGGACCCGAGCGGGAAGTTCGGCAACGACTTCCTGGCCGGGCTCAGCGGGTGATGAACGCCAGCAGGTCGTGCCGGGTCAGCACGCCGACCGGCTGACCGTCCTCGACCACCATCAGCGCGTCGTCGGACTGCAACGCCTGCTGCGCCGACTCCACCGACTCCCCCGCACCGATCAGCGGCAGCGGGTCGGCCATGTGCCGGTCGACCCGGTCGGAGAGCTGGGCCTTCCCGGCGAAGACGGCGTCCAGCAGATCGCGCTCGGAGACCGACCCGGCGACCTCGCCGATCCTGACCGGCGGTTCGGCGCCGACCACGGGCATCTGGGACACGCCGAACTCGTGCAGGATCTCGATCGCGTCGCGGACGGTCTCGGTGGGGTGGGTGTGCACCAGCGAGGGCAGCGAGCCGTCCTTGGTGCGCAGCACGTCGCCGACGGTCGAACCGTCGCCACCGGTGAGGAAGCCGTAGGACCGCATCCAGGAGTCGTTGAAGATCTTCGCCAGGTAGCCACGCCCGCCGTCCGGGAGCAGCACCACGATCACCGCGCGGGCGGCTGCCGCCGGGTCCTCGTCCTGAAGTCGGCGCGCCAGGCGCAGCGCGCCCTCGACCGCCATGCCGCAGGAGCCGCCGACCAGGAGCGCCTCCTCCCGGGCCAGCCGCCGGGTCATCGCGAAGGAGTCCGCGTCGGAGACCGCGATGATCTCGTCCGGGACGCTCGGGTCGTAGGTGCTCGGCCAGAAGTCCTCGCCGACCCCCTCGACCAGGTACGGCCGCCCGTCGCCACCGGAGTAGATGGACCCCAGCGGGTCGATGCCGACCACCTGGACCGGGCCGGAGTCGCGGTCCGCCGACACGTCGTGCAGGTAGCGGCCGGTGCCGGTGATCGTGCCGCCGGTGCCGACGCCCGCGACGAAGTGCGTGACGGTGCCGTCGGTGTCCGCCCAGATCTCCGGCCCGGTGCTGGCGTAGTGCGAGGCCGGTCCGTGCTGGTTCGCGTACTGGTTCGGCTTCCAGGCACCCTCGATCTCGGTCACCAGCCGGTCGGACACCGAGTAATAGGAGTCCGGGTGGTCGGGGGCGACGGCGGTCGGGGTGACGACGACCTCGGCGCCGTAGGCGCGCAGCACGTCGATCTTGTCCTTGCCGACCTTGTCCGGGCAGACGAAGACGCAGCGGTAACCCTTGCGCTGGGCGATCAGCGCCAGACCGACCCCGGTGTTGCCGCTGGTCGGCTCGACGATGGTGCCGCCGGGGCGCAGCTCGCCCGACTGCTCGGCCGCCTCCACCATTCGTTCGGCGATCCGGTCCTTCGCGGACCCGCCCGGGTTGAAGTACTCGACCTTGGCCAGGATCGTCGCCGACAGGCCCGCGGTCACGGTGTTCAGCTTGACCAGCGGGGTGTGGCCGACCAGGTCGGAGATGTGCTCGGCGTACTTCACCGTGGGTGGCTCCTGTCGGATGGGATGACGGCTGAGGGGGCGGACATGCCGCGACCCCGGCGCTCAGCGTAGGCCGAGCACCGGGGTCGCCGGCGGGACGAGGTCAGTCGCGACCCTGCAGGATCGCGAGGATGCGCAGGATCTCCAGGTAGAGCCAGACCAGCGTCACGATCAGACCGAAGGCGGCGGACCAGGCGAACTTGGCCGGCGCACCACCCTCGACGCCGCGCTTGATCGAGTCGAAGTCCATGATCAGGCTCGCGGCGGCCAGCCCCACGGCGACCAGACCGACCAGCACGCCGAGCCAGCCGGAGCGCAGCGGGCCGAAGTCGCCGCCCATGAAGAACGAGAGCACGAAGTTGACCAGGCTGAAGGCCAGGTAGCCGACCAGGGAGATCATCAGCCAGCGCGTGAACTTCGGGGTGACCCGCACCTTGCCCGACTTGAACAGGAACAGTGCGGCACCGAAGGTCGCCATCGTGCCGATCACCGCCTGCAGCACGATCGGCTGGGCGTTCTCACCGGCGACGTACATGTTCTGGAAGACGAAGCTGATGCCACCCAGGAACACACCCTGCGCCACGGTGTACGCGATGATCAGCGGCGGGCTGGGGTTCTTCTTGAACGCGTTGACCAGGCCGAGCACCAGACCGGCGATCGCGCCGACCCAGAACAGCTGCGGTGCCCAGTTCCAGGTGGCGGCCGCCACCACGACCAGCAGCGCGAGCAGCCCACCGGTCTTGACGATGACGTCGTCGTAGGTCATCCGCCCGGTGTCCCGGGTGGTCGCCGACGGGGCGCCGTACATCTGGTCGAGCTGTGCGGCGTCGACGGTGGAGCCCGGGGCTGCCTGCGGCTGACCGGTGTAGTAGCCCTCCAGGTAGCCGGGCTGCTGCGGCTGACCCGCGCGGGTCTGGTTGCCACGCTTGCCCTGCGCACGAGGGTCGCCGAAGACGGCGCTGTTGCTGAACACCGGGTTGCTCATGAGTCCTCCGGGTCGGTTCGGATGTCGGACCGGCTGTGTTGGGTCTTCAGACTAGAACGCGGAAGGGCGTCGCACAGTTCCCGCGCGACGCTGACCAGCGCAGGTCATCCTTGAGAGGTAGGCCCTCCGCCGTCGGATGTAGCACCGCCGCGACCAAGATCCGTCGTCGGACCGTTCCGGCGGCGGGCCGCTGACCCCTAGGTTCGTCACTGTCGCCATCACCGACCTGTGCGAGGACATCATGATCGAGGCCCACGGCCTGACGAAGAGATACGGCGCGAAGACCGCCGTGAACGGCATCAGCTTCACCGTCCAGCCGGGCAAGGTGACCGGGTTCCTCGGTCCGAACGGCGCCGGGAAGTCGACCACCATGCGGATGATCATGGGGCTGGACAGCCCCTCCGCCGGGACGGTCACCGTGAACGGCAAGCCCTACGCCCAGCTGAAGTCGCCGCTGACCGAGGTCGGCGCGCTGCTGGAGGCCAAGGCCGTCCACTCCGGCCGGTCGGCCACCAACCACCTGCGCGCCCTCGGTGCGACCCACGGCATCGGCAAGAAGCGGGTCGCCGAGGTGATCGAGATGACCGGCCTGGGCCAGGTGGCCGGCAAGCGGGTCGGCGGGTTCTCCCTCGGCATGGGCCAGCGGCTCGGCATCGCGGCCGCCATGCTCGGCGACCCCCGCACCCTGATCCTGGACGAGCCGGTCAACGGCCTGGACCCGGAGGGTGTGCTCTGGGTCCGCAACCTGGTCAAGCACCTGGCGTCCGAGGGCCGGACCGTGTTCCTGTCCTCGCACCTGATGAGCGAGATGGCGCTGACCGCCGACCACATCCTGGTGATCGGCCGCGGCCAGATCATCGCCGACGCCCCGGTGAACGACATCGTCGCCGGCGCCTCCGGACAGTCGGTGCGGGTGCGCAGCCCGCACGCCACCCGGCTGGTCGAGCTGCTCGCCGGGCCGGAGGTCACCGTGACCTCGCTGGAGGCCGGGCTGCTGGAGGTCACCGGCACCAGCGCCCAGGCGGTCGGCGAGCTCGCCGCGCAGAACGCCCTGGTGCTGCACGAGCTGACCCCGGTGCAGGCGTCGCTGGAGTCCGCCTACATGTCCCTGACCGCCGACGCGGTCGAGTACCACTCCACCACCGGCGAGCAGCCGCAGAACCGTGAGGAGACCCGGCGATGAGCGCCACCACCGCAACCGCCCCGACCCGGTCCCGGGTCGGCCAGCCGGTCACCTTCCCCAAGCTGGTCCGCTCGGAGTGGATCAAGCTGTGGACCCTGCGGTCGACCTGGTGGGTCGTCGCGATCACGGTGCTGGCCCAGGCCGGGTTCACCTGGATGGGCACCTACTTCACCCTGCAGAACATCGATCCGACCGAGATGGGCCTGGCCACCGCGGAGGTGGGTCCCAGCTTCCTGCAGTCCGGCGTGCTGATCGGTCAGCTGGTGCTCTCGGTGCTGGCGGTGCTCGCCATCACCGGTGAGTACTCGACCGGCTCGATCCGCTCCACCTTCGCCGCCGCGCCCAAGCGGATCGACGCGGTGCTGGCCAAGGGCCTGGTCGTCCTGGTGGTCGCGTTCATCACCGGCGCGCTCGCCACCCTGCTGTCCTGGGCGCTGATCGCACCGACCCTGGGCTCGGAGTACGGGCTCGACCTGTCCAACGAGATCCACCGCCGGGTGCTGATCGCGATCCCGCTCTACCTGGTGGGTGTCACGCTGTTCGCCTTCGCGGTCGGTGCGCTGCTGCGGGTGTCCGCCGCCGCGCTGGCCACCGTGTTCGGCTTCTTCCTGGTGATCGAGACCCTGTTCAGCTCGCTGAGCATCAAGTGGATCTCCGAGATCAGCCCCTTCCTGCCGTCGAATGCCGGCTTCCAGGTGCTGTCCACCTCCACCGAACCGATCAGCGCGCTGCGGGCGGCCAGCGACGTCACGGTGCTGACTCCGTGGCAGGGCTACGGAGTGCTGATCGCCTGGGGTGTGGTGCTGCTGACCGCGGCTCTGGTGCTGGTGCGCAAGCGCGACGCCTGAGCTGCCGACGATGACCTCGACCACGACGCCCGTGCCCGAGCCGACCGGCTCCGGTGCGGGCGTCGTGGTGTCCGGGAACGAGTTCACCGAGTTCGACGCCCGGCGACTGAACCGGGTCCGGCGGTACTTCGCCGCCCACCCGCGCGCCTCGGATGTCCTGGTGTGCGCGCTGATGGTGGTCGAGATCGCCGTGAACGGAGCCATGGACGGATCCGGGATGCCCGTCCTGCGGCTGGTCGCGGTGATCGTCCTCGGCTTGATCGCTGTGGCGGCGCTGTGGTTCCGGCGGCGCTCGCCGGTGCTGGTCCTGGGTGCGCTGGCCCTGCTGGCGGCCGTCAACGTCGGCATCAGTGGCCGACTGGGCAGCTTCGCTCTCGCGATCGGGTTCGGCGTGTACACGGTGGCAGCGAGCCGGACCGCGCGGATGACCTGGTGGATCGTCGGCGGTTCGCTGCTCCTGGCTGGACTCACCTTGGTGGCCTCCGCCGCGACGGTGACCGGTGGCCCGAACTCCGGCAGCATGACCTTCGGTGTCGGCGTACAGCCCGACGTCGCCTCGGAACTGTCGAATCTGATCTTCACCAGCTTGATCGCCCTGGTGATCGGCACCAGCGTCAGTAGTCGGCGTGCGCACGTCAACGGCATCCTGGCCCGCCACCAGGAGCTCCTGGCCGCCAGCGAGCAGCAGGCGAGCCTCGCCGCCGCCACCGAGCAGACCCGGATCGCCCGGGAGATGCACGACGTCGTCGCCCACGGCCTGACCGTGATGGTCGCCCTCTCCGACGGCGCCCGCACCGCGATGCGTCGCTCCCCGGACGACGCCGACCGGGCGCTGGAACTGCTGTCCGAGACCGGGCGCACCGCCCTGACCGACATGCGCCGGATGCTCGGGGTGCTGCGCGGCAACGACGTCCCGCTCGAACCGCAACCGCAGGACCTGGACGAGCTGGTGCAGTCGTTCCGGGTCGCCGGGATGACCGTGCACCTGACCACCTCCGGACCGCCGCTGCCGGAGGACCCGACGCTCGCGCTGACCGTCTACCGGGTGGTGCAGGAGTCGTTGACCAACGCCCTGCGGCACGCGGGGCCGCACACCCGGGCCGAGGTGATCGTGGCCAGGACATCCGAGGAGGTCCTGATCGAGGTCACCGACTCCGGCTCCGGCGGGGCCCCCGCCGAATCCCTGATGGCCCCGCGCGGCGAACGCCTGCGGGCACGGCTCTCCGGTGACGACGCCCCGACGCTGCCGACGCCGCCCCGCCCGGGACGCGGCCTGGTCGGCATGCGCGAACGGGCGGCGGTCTACGGTGGCAGCGTCTCCGCCGGACCGCACCAGTCGGGCTGGCGGGTGCAGGTGCTGTTGCAGATCGACCCCGAGGAGGACCGGTGACCGCGATCCGGGTGCTGCTGGTGGACGACCAGCCGTTGCTGCGGATGGGCTTCACGCTGGTGCTGCAGGACGAGCCGGACCTGGAGGTGGTCGGCGAGGCCTCCGACGGCGCCGAGGCGGTCGCCCAGGTCGCCGCGCTGCGACCCGATGTGGTCCTGATGGACGTGCGGATGCCCGGCACGAACGGGATCGACGCCACCCGGCAGATCGTCGCCTCCGGCTCGGACGCCCGGGTGCTGATCCTGACCACCTTCGACCTGGACGAGTACGCCTTCGCCGCGCTGCGCGAGGGCGCCTCCGGCTTCCTGCTCAAGGACGCCCGGCCGAGCGACCTGACCGCCGCGATCCGCTCGGTCGCCGCCGGTGACGCGGTGATCGCCCCCCGGGTCACCCGCCGGATGCTGGAGCTGTTCGCCACCGACATGCCCGGAGTCGGACAGACCGCCCCCAGCCCGGGCATGTCCGATCCCCGGCTGGACACCCTGACCGCCCGCGAACGGGAGGTGCTGCTCGCGGTGGCCGAAGGGCTGTCCAACGCAGAGGTCGCCGAGCGGCTGTTCCTGTCCGAGGCGACGGTGAAGACGCATGTCGGGCGGATCCTGACCAAGCTGGAGGTGCGGGATCGGGTGCAGGCGGTGGTGCTGGCCTACCGGTCGGGGCTGGTGGGCGGGTAGCCCCGGTTCACACCTCCCCGATCGCCTCCTCCGGCGTCAGCTCCACGGTGCGGGCCGCCTCGTCGGCCTGCCGCCGCGCCCAGGGCAGCGACTCGCCCACCGCGTGCGCCATCCCGTGGCCCTTCCACACGAAGGCGACCACGCCGATCACCAGCACCCCGGCGCCGACCCAGAACGGCAGCACGTCGCTGATCGGGTGCAGCAGCCCGGCGATCACGGGGGCGGGGGCCGCCAGTCCCCAGCGGATCAGGTTGAACGCCGCGGTGGTGGTGCGCCGGTCCTGGCCGCCGATGCCCAGGGCCAGGTCGGTGAGGTTGGCGTTGGCGATGCCCATGCAGACACCGGCGAGCACCAGGACGACGATCGACTCGGCGGTGCCGACCGAGGTGGCGAGCAGGACCAGGGCGACCAGCAGGCCGCCGATCGCGGTGCCGACGGTGGCGACGGCGCCGATCCGGTGTGCCAGCCGGTGGCCGATCACCAGGATGCCGAGCGCCAGGCCGATGCCCCAGGCGGTGAACACCAGGCCGAGCGGGATCACGTCCAGCCCCAGGAACACCGGGGTGTAGCCGAGGACCACGAAGAACACGAAGTTGTAGGCACCGGTCACGACGCACAGGGTGCGGAAGGCCGGGCGGCGGAACGGCTGCATCACGTCGCCGAGCTTGAGCGCGCTGGGCGCCTCGGCCGGGTCCTTCAGCCGGGTGATCGACACCGCGAGCGCCAGGATCATGAACACACCGCAGGCGGCGAACGGGATCCGCCAGGAGATCTGGCCGAGCAGACCGCCGAGCAGCGGGCCGACGGCGAAGCCGAGTCCCACGCAGGTCTCGAAGAGCTCGACCACCCACTCGCGGTCGTTGGCCAGGGCGACCAGCAGCACCATCGCGGTGGCGAAGAACATCGCGTTGCCCAGGCCCCACAGGCCGCGCAGCACCGACAGTTCGAGGATGTTGCCGGACAGCGCCGCCAGGATCGCGGCGATGGCGACCACGGTGACGCCGGTGGCGAGGATCTTGCGGTAGCCGAACTTCCCGGTGGCGATCACGGCCGGGATCATCCCGACCGCCATCACCAGCAGGTAGGCGGTGAAGAGCAGTTCGATCTGCCAGGTGGAGGCGCCGATCTCCTGCCCGATCACCGGGAGGATCGGGTCGACGATGGCGATGCCGGCGATGGCGAAGAAGGCGGTCAACGCTGTCGCGTAGATCGCGGTCTTGTTCGGCTCGGGATGACGGCTGGGCACAGCTCTCCTCAGGAACACGACGATGGGATTACCTGCATCATACAGCTGTTACCCTGGGGCTGCGTGACAGACTGGTCACACAGGGGGCCCGGAGCCGTTCACGAGGGAGAACATGTCGCCGAGCGAGGACGCCGTCAGCACCGTCGAGGCAGAGGTCGCGATGCTCCTGCGGCTGGCCGAGCGCAGTCGCCGGTCGTCCCCGCGCCGCCTGGGTGAACTCGACCGCTCCGCCTATCTGGTGCTGGGCGTGCTGACCACCCAGGGGCCGCGCAGCGTCAACGCGATCGCGGACGCCCTGCGCCTGGACCCCTCGACCGTCACCCGGCAGGTGCTGGCGATGGAACGCGCCGGGCACGTCTCGCGCACCGTCGACGACACGGATCGGCGGGTCACCGTGGTCGCCGCCACCGACGAGGGTCGCGCGGCGCTCGCCGAGACCCGGGAGATTCGCGGCGGGATCTACCGCGAGGTGCTGGCCGACTGGACCGAGCAGGAGCGCACGGCCCTCGCCACGGCCCTGCACCGCCTGAACGTGGACCTCGACGACTGGGGTCGCGCCCACGCGGGCTGAGTCGACCGGGCACGCGGGTGGCCGGGGTCACAACGAGCAACGGGTAAGGCTGACCTAAGCTGCACGGGTGATGAAGCCCAAGGCACCCCGGCCCGGAATGCCCGCGACGGTCCAGCAGGTCGAACGGCTGACGCCGGAGATGGTCCGGTTGACCCTGGGTGGTGCGGCCCTGGCCGCACACTTCCAGCCGAACCCGCATGCCGACGCCTACGTGAAGCTGCTGTTCCTGCCCGGGTCGCAGGACCGCACCGGAGTCGCCGTGCTGTCTGAGTGGTCACTGCCGGACGGCCGGATCGACCTGGAGGCCGCCCGGGAGGCACTCGGCCCGGAGCTGGCACCGCGGATGCGCACCTACACCGTGCGCGACTGGGACGGCTCACGGATGCTGGTCGACCTGGTGGTGCACGGCACCGAGGGGCTCGCCGGGCCGTGGGCGGACACCGCCGCGGTGGGCGACCGGGTGATCGTGGTCGGCCCCGGTGGCGGCTACTCCCCCGACCCGGAGGCCGACCATCACCTGCTCGCCGGGGACGCCAGCGCGCTGCCGGCCATCGCGGTCGCGTTGCAGCGGCTGCCACAGGACGCGCGCGGTCACGCGGTGATCGAGGTGCCGCACGATCAGGAACGGCAGGACCTGTCCGCGCCGTCCGGCGTACCGGTGCAGTGGGTGATCGCCGAGCCGGGTGCGACCGGGGCGTCACTGATCAGCGCGGTGCGGTCGCTGCCCTGGCCGGAGGGCCGGGTGCAGGGCTTCGTGCACGGTGAGGCCGGTGCCGTCCGCGAACTGCGCCGCTACCTGCGAGTGGAGCGCGGGGTACCGATCAGCGACCTGTCGATCTCCGGGTACTGGCGGCTGGGCGGTGACGACGAGGCGTGGCGGGCGAGCAAGCGCGAGTGGTTGCGGGCGATCGAGGAGTCCGAGGCGGCGGCAGGACTGGACTGAACCGGCCCGGAGCCCTTCAGTCGGCCAACCGCCACGGCGATCCGTCCTGAGTGGCACGGCCGTCGGCGACCACCCGGACCGCGTAGGTCGGCTGCTCACGGCCGTCGACCGGACCGACGTACTCGTGCCCGGTCATGTGGCACCACACCGGCAGGTCGATCGGCGCCACCGGATCACTGGTGCTCAGCTCCACCACGTCGCCCGGCGGCAGCTCGGCCACCCGGGCCCGCAGCAGCACCAGCAACCGGGCGCAGCCCAGGTCGCCACCCGCCAGCTGATGCACCCGCACGCGTCCGAGCCTAGCCACCCCCTGGACATCGGACGACGACCCGGCAGACTGGGGCGATGACCACGCGCCCCACGAACGTGTCGATCACCATGCCGCCGGACCAGGTCACGGGGGTGCACGCCGACTTCGTGAGCGCCTGGCACACCCAGGACGTGTTCGTCCTCGACTTCGCCGCGGTGGTCGGCCCCGGTCGCCCCGCTGAGGGCCCCGACGGTCAGCCGGTGACCCAGATCGACGCGCAGGTGATCGCGCGGGTGAAGCTCCCGCCGAGCCAGGTGTTCGAGATCATGAAGGCGCTGGAGCAGCAGCTGTCGGCCTGGGAGTCCGAGACCGGGCACCGGCAGACGCCATCCGCCTGAGTCAGCGGAACGTCCGCCGGTACACGAGCAGCGCGATCAGGTAGGCGACCACCAGCAGCCCGCCACACCAGGCGAGCGCCACCCAGAGCTCGCTGCCGACGGCCTCTCCCGCCAGCAGCCCGCGGATCGCATCGACGATCGACGTCACCGGCTGATGGTCGGCGAATGCCCGCACCGGCCCCGGCATCGATTCGGTGGGCACGAAGGCCGAGCTGAGGAACGGCAGGAAGATCAGCGGGTAGGAGAACGCGCTCGCCCCGTCCACCGTGGTCGCGGTCAGCCCCGGGATCACCGCCAACCAGGTCAGCGCGAGAGTGAACAGCCCCACGATCCCGGCGACCACCAGCCACGCCCCGATCCCGGCGGTCGATCGGAACCCGATCAGCACCGCGACCAGCACCACCACCGCCAGGGAGATCGCGTTCGCCACCATCGACGTCAGCACATGCGCCCACAACAGCGCGGAGCGACCGATCGGCAATGACCGGAAGCGTTCCACGATGCCGCTGCTCAGGTCGGTGAACAGCCGGAACGCGGTGTAGGCGACACCGGAGGCCACCGTGATCAGCAGGACGCCGGGCAGCAGGTAGTCGACGTAGGACCCGGCCGACCCGGTGTCGATCGCCCCGCCGAAGACGTAGACGAACAGCAGCAGGAACGCGATCGGCATGACCGCGGTGGTGATGATGGTGTCCGGGCTGCGACCGACGTGCCGCAACGATCTGCCCAGCAGCACCCGCGTGTCCGCGATCATGCTCGTCCTCCGATCAGGGTGAGGAACACGTCCTCCAGGGTGGGCTTCTTCTCCACGTACTCCACCGTCGGCGACGGGAGGAGGGCGCGGAGCTCGGCGAGGGTGCCGTCCTGGATGATCCGACCCTCGTGCAGGATCGCGATCCGGTCCGCGAGCTGCTCGGCCTCCTCCAGGTACTGCGTGGTGAGCAGGACGGTGGTCCCGGCGGCGGCGAGCGAGCGCACGGTGTCCCACACCTCGTTGCGCGCCTGGGGGTCCAGACCGGTGGTGGGTTCGTCCAGGACGATCACCGCCGGGTCACCGATCAGGCTCATCGCGATGTCGAGTCGTCGGCGCATGCCACCGGAGTACGTGGCCGCCCGTCGGCCCCCGGCCTCGGCGAGCGAGAAGGTGTCCAGCAGCCGGTCGGCGATCCCGCCCGGGTCGGGCAGGTGACGGAGCCGGGCGACCAGGGTCAGGTTCTCCCGGCCGGTGAGCACACCGTCCACCGCCGCGAACTGCCCGGTCAGGCTGATCGACTCCCGGACCCGCTCCGGCCGGGTGCGCACATCGTGGCCGTCGACGGTGATCGACCCGCCGTCGGCGGCGGTCAGGGTGGCGAGGATCCGGACCAGCGTGGTCTTGCCCGCACCGTTGGCGCCGAGCAGCGCGTGGACCGTGCCGCGCCGGACGTCCAGGTCGACGCCCCGCAGCACCGTGACATCCCGGTACGACTTCCGCAGGTCGCGGATCGTGATCGCGGTGGACACGGTCGGCCTACCGTTCGGCTCGGGTGATCGCCTGGGCGAGCTTCTCGCGCTCCTTGCCGATCCACGCGCCCGCCGGGTAGTTGCGCAGGAACTCCTCCGCGAACTCCACCGGGTCCTCGCCCACGACCGCCCGCACCGGTGTCCCGTCGGCGGCCGCCTGCTCGAACAGCTCGGTGAGATCGTCGAACACCTGCTGCAGGGGGTCGGACTTGCCCGGGCCGAGCACGCTCACGTACCGCTCCAGCGCGTCGACCGCGATCCGGTACGGCTCCGGCAGTGCGTCCACCCGCGCCCGGTACGCGCGGTAGTGCTTCTTCTGATCCAGCCAGCTGGTCATGCTCGTTCTCCGTTCGCGTCGTGGAGCCGGTCGAGTCGTGCGGTGAGGAACCCCCAGCTGCGCCAGAACTCGTCGAGCGCCTGCCGGCCCTGGGCGTTGAGGGTGTAGACCTTGCGCGGCGGGCCCTTCTCGGATGGGACCCGGGCGACGTCCACGAGTCCCCGGTTCTCGATCCTGACCAGCAGCGCGTAGACGGTGCCCTCGGCGATGTCCTCGAAGCCCTGGTCGCGCAGCCAGCCGGTGATCTCGTACCCGTAGGCCGGGCGCTGGCGGAGGATCGCCAGGACGATGCCCTCCAGCGTGCCCTTGAGCATCTCCGTCATCTGTTTGCTCACGGAACCTCCTACTCAGTGTCGTTGACTACTGGTAGTAAGTTACGCCGAGTAGCGGTACTTGGCAACACTGAGTACCGAGGAGATGAGAAGTGCCCCCGGTGGGACTCGAACCCACACTGGGTCGGGTTTAAGCCGACTGCCTCTGCCGATTGGGCTACGGGGGCGCGGATCCATCCTGCCGCAGACATGACGACGCCCCGCACACCGAGTGGATGTGCGGGGCGTTCGCGTCCTGATCAGGCGGTGGCCGGAGCCTTCGCCTCGGTGCTCGACACCGGGCTGTGGTCCTCCACAGCCAGCTTCGGCTTCGGGGGCACGGAGGCGGCACGGAACTCGGCGCGCGGGTCGTGGATCGAACCCAGCGGGACGACCTCACGGCGCCACAGCAGGTTGGCGGTCCACCCGGCCATGATGTTGATCTTGCGGTTCCAGGTCGGCATCGCCATCACGTGGTACGTGCGGTGCAGCACCCAGGCGAAGAAGCCGCGGACCTTGATCTTGCCGAACATCTGCGCGACGCCCTTGTACATGCCCAGGGAGGCGACGGCGCCGACGTTCTTGTGCTTGTAGTCGGTCGGCTGCGCCGAGCGGAGCACCAGCGCGAGGTTGTCGGCCAGGTGCTTGGCCTGACGCAGCGCGTGCTGGGCGTTCGGCGGGCAGAACGCGCCCGGGTTGTACAGATCCGGCACGGCGGCGCAGTCACCGGCGGCGTAGGCGTCCGGCACGACGTTGCCGTGCTCGTCGGCGATCTGCAGCGTGGCGAGGGCGGTGACCCGGCCCATCTTGTCCAGCGGCAGGTCCGAGTTGGCCAGCACCGGGTTGGCCTTCACACCGGCGGTCCAGACGATGGTCTCGGAGTCGAACTCGGTCTTGTCCGAGAGCACGACATGCCCGTCGACGCAGGAGTTCAGGAAGGTGGACAGGAACACCTCGATGCCGCGCTTGCGCAGCTGCTCCAGGGTGTACCCGCCGAGCTCCTCGGAGACCTCCGGCAGGATCCGGCGCGAGCCCTCGACCAGCACGAAGCGCAGGTCGGACTCCTCCAGCGATGCGTACTGCTTCACCGCGTCGCGGGCCATGTCCTCGACCTCGGCGATCGCTTCGACACCGGCGAAGCCACCACCGACGAAGGTGAAGGTGAGCATCTTCTTGCGCAGGTCGGCGTCCCAGGTGGACGACGCCAGGTCGATCCGGCCCAGCACGTGGTTGCGGACCGCGATGGCCTCCTCCACGTTCTTGAAGCCGATCGCCTCCTCCGCCAGACCCGGGATCGGCAGCGTGCGGGCGACCGAACCCAGACCCACGATCAGGTGGTCGTAGGTGACCCAGTACGGCTCACCCTCCTCCGGGGTCACCTGCACGGTGCGGTCGGCGTGCTTGATCTCCGACACCTTGCCCTGCAGCACGTCGACACCCTTGAGTGCGCGCACGTGCGGCGCGACGACGTGCCGGGCGTCGATGGACCCCGCGGCGGCCTCCGGCAGGAAGGGCGCATAGGTCATGTACGGGCGCGGGTCGACGACGACGATCGCCGCCTCGCGGTTGCCCAACCGACGGCGCAGACGCTGAGCGGAGTAGAGCCCGACCGTCCCACCACCGAGGATCAGGATGCGGGGCACCTTGCGCGGCTTGGCGCTCGTGGAAACGGAGGACTCAGTCATGGGACAACGGTAGATCCGCCATGACGCCACGGTCGACCTGGCAGTGCGTGATTCTGGGCACAAAGTCCTAGTCGCGCGCGGCCACGCTCCAGGCGATGCCGTCCAGGATGTCGTGCTCGGAGGTGATGACCTCGGTCAGCGAGCCACCCGCGGCCGCGACCTCCCGCTGGACGCGCAGCACCACCTCGCGCCAGATCAGGGCACCGGCGGCGATCACGTCGACCCGGCCCGGGTGCATGAAGCCGAGGGCGGCACGCGAGTCGCGGTCCCGCGCGATCAGGTCCTCGCAGGCGTCGACCACCTGCTGCACGGTGAGGGTGGCGCCGTCGATCCGGTCGGGACGGTAGCGGTCCAGACCCAGGGCGTGGGCGGTGACGGTGGTGACCGATCCGGCGACGCCGACCAGGGTGCGGGTGTGGCCGACCGGCACGTCGGCGAGGGCGACGTCGAGGGCGGCGTGCACGTCGGCGACCGCTGCCTCGATCTGCTCGGGGGTGGGCGGGTCGGTGCGCAGGTGCCGCTCGGTGATCCGCACGCAGCCGACGTCCATCGAGTGGGCGGCGGAGGGAGACCCTTCGCCCAGGACCACCTCGGTGGAGCCGCCGCCCAGGTCGATCACCAGGTACGGCCCCGGCTGGGCGAGCACCCCGGTGGCACCGCGGAACGACAGCGACGCCTCCTCGACCCCGCCGATCACCTCCGGCTCGACGCCCAGCGCGTCCCGGACCCCGGCGACGAACTCGTCCCGGTTCTCGGCGTCCCGGGAGGCGCTGGTGGCGACGAACCTGATCGCCTCCACCCCGAGGTCGGCGCAGATCGCGGCGTAGCGACGAGCGGCGTCCAGGGTGCGCGCCAACGCCTCCGGGGCGATCCGGCCGGTGCGGTCCACGCCCTGCCCGAGCCGGACCACCTCCATCCGGCGCTCCAGGTCGACCAGGGTCCCGGCGGTCGGATCGACGTCCGCCACCAGCAGGCGGATCGAGTTGGTCCCACAGTCGATGGCAGCCACACGCGTCACGACGGGCATCCTTCCATCCCGGCGAACCGGGGTCATGCGGGCGAGGGTCAGCAGGTGCAGTGGTCGGGGCGCCAGGTGTCCCGCAGGCGCAGCAGCACCTCGTCGCCGACCGGGTTCACCCCGGGGCCGGCGGCCAGCGCGTGCCCGAGCAGCGCGTGCAGGCACTTCACCCGGGTCGGCATGCCACCGGCCGAGATACCGGCGATCTCCTCGACCTCACCCAGCTCGGCGCGGTCGGCGAGGTAGGCCTCGTGCGCGCGCTGGTAGGCGGCGGCGACCGGCTCGGTGCGCACCCACTCGGTGAGGCCGACCATCTGACCGGTCGCCTCCAGGGTGCTCGCCCCGGCGACCGCCTCCGGGCTGGTCAGGTAGTAGGTGGTCGGGAACGGACTGCCATCGTCCAACCGGGGCGATGTCCGCACGACGAGCGGTCGACCGCAGACGCACCGGGCGGCCACCCCCACCACGCCGCGGGCGGGGCGGCCCAACTGCTCGCGCAGCACGTCGAGGTCCTGCGCGGTGACCTCCGGGCGGCTGCGGTCGGCGCTGGGCACCTCGGCGGAGTCGGGCAGGGCGACGGGCAGGTCGGTCACTTCGGTCCTCACGGGGTCGGACGGCGTCGGACGCGCGTCACGGGGTGGCGGTCGGCTGGGGGACATTCTCCCCCGAGCTCGACTGCTGGGTGTCATCGGTGCCGGCCACCCCGGCGACCTGCACCGAGTCCCAGATCTGGGCGTACCAGGGCCGGGTCGGATCGGCCTGGACCGCCGGGCCGTCCCCCGTCTGCCCGGACGGGGTCGATTCCGGCACCGTCTCCGGGTCGGCGACCCGCAGGGCCTGCTCGCCGGGCATCACGAAGGCCAGCCGCTCCCGGGCCTGCGCCTCCACGTAGGCGGGATCGGACCAGCGGTCGAGTTCGGCCTGCAGGTCCTCGTTGCGCTGCTGGGCCGCCGCGACATCGGCCCGGGACTGCTGGAGGGACACCTGCTGGTTGAGGTACTGCCGCAGGGTGGGGAACACCAGGATGAACGCCACCGCGACCACGATCAGCATCACCAGGGCGCGCACGGTGAACAGCCGCGGCACCCGCTGCTGCACCGTCTCCGCCCCACCGCCACGGCCGCCACCGGACCCGGTGCGGGCGGCAGGGCGGGCCGAGGCCGGACGGCTGGCCGACGACTTCGGTCCACCGGATCGGGTCGGGCGCACCCGCGGCGGGGTGGGACGGGGGGCACCGCCGGCCGGGCGCAGGGTGGCCGGGCGCTTCTCCTGCTCCGCCGCCTGACCCGGCACCCTGCGGCGGTCGACCGCCTGCTCCCCCGACTCCGGCGCACGTCCGGCACCCGGGCGCGGGGCGGCGGGGCGGCGGGGGGCGGACATGCGGTCGATTCTGCCGTGTCCGACCGGTGGGCACCGGGACGTGGGGCGCTGCGTGTTGGGTGCCGAGCGACACACCATCGACCGGCGGATCCCCGCGTCGGCGGCGGCCGGGCCCGAACGCGCCGGAGGCCGGCGACCCGCAAAGGGCCACCGGCCTCCGGTACTGGTCGAGCTGAGCGCTCAGGCCTTCCAGCGCGGGAAGGCGGTGGCGCCGGCGTAACGACCGGCGTCGTCCAGCTCCTCCTCGATCCGGAGCAGCTGGTTGTACTTGTTGATCCGCTCGCCGCGGGCCGGGGCACCGGTCTTGATCTGACCGGCGTTGGTGGCCACCGACAGGTCGGCGATAGTGACGTCCTCGGTCTCACCGGAACGGTGCGAGGTCATCGTGGTGAAACCGTTGCGCTGGGCCAGGGTGACGGCGTCCAGGGTCTCGGTCAGGGTGCCGATCTGGTTCAGCTTGACCAGCAGGGAGTTGGCGGCCTTGAGCTCGATGCCCTTGGCCAGACGCTCCGGGTTGGTCACGAACAGGTCGTCGCCGACGATCTGGACCTTGTCACCGATCTCGGCGACCAGCTGCGACCAGGTGCCCCACTCGTCCTCGGACAGCGGGTCCTCGATGGAGACCAGCGGGTAGTCGCGCACGAGCTGCTCGTAGAACGCGATCATCTCGGCCGGGGAGGTGGCCTTGCCCTCGAACTGGTAGGCACCGTCCTTGAAGAACTCGGTGGAGGCCACGTCCAGGGCCAGACCGACGTCCTTGCCCGGGGTGAAGCCGGCCTGCTCGATGGCGACCAGGATCAGGTCCAGGGCGGCGCGGTTGGACTCGAGGTTCGGCGCGAAGCCACCCTCGTCACCCAGACCGGTCGACAGGCCCTTGCTCTTCAGCACGGACTTGAGGGAGTGGTAGACCTCGGCGCCGGTGCGCAGGGCCTCCCGGAAGGTGGTGGCACCGATCGGCGCGACCATGAACTCCTGGATGTCCACGTTGGAGTCGGCGTGCGACCCACCGTTCAGGATGTTCATCATCGGGACCGGCAGCACGTGGGCGTTCGGGCCACCGACGTAGCGGAACAGCGGCAGGTCGGCCGAGTCGGCAGCGGCCTTGGCCACGGCCAGCGAGACACCGAGGATGGCGTTCGCGCCCAGCTTGCCCTTGTTCGGGGTGCCGTCCAGCTCGATCAGGGCCTGGTCCACGAGGCGCTGCTCGGAGGCCTCGAAGCCGATGATCTCCGGGGCGATCTCGTCGATGACGGCGTTGACAGCGCCCTCGACACCCTTGCCCAGGTAGCGGGACTTGTCGCCGTCACGACGCTCGACGGCCTCGAAAGCACCGGTCGACGCGCCGGAGGGGACACCGGCACGCGCGATGGTGCCGTCGTCGAGGGCGACCTCGACCTCCACAGTGGGGTTGCCGCGCGAGTCAAGGATCTCGCGGGCGCCGACGGCCTCGATGGTGGCCATGCGTGCTCCTTCGAATGCGGATGGGTATGCGACCTCAGCCTAGTGCCGTCGGGCGCGGGAGTCGTCGGGACCTTCGGTGAACAGTTGTCCCGGCACGGTGGTGCGGGTCAGAGCGCCTGCACGATCGCCTCGACCTGGGCCTTGGCGTCACCGAAGAGCATCGCGGTGTTCTCGCGGAAGAACAGCGGGTTCTGCACCCCGGCGTAACCGGTGGCCATCGACCGCTTGAACACGATCACCTGCCCGGCATCCCACACCCGCAGCACCGGCATCCCGGCGATCGGCGAGTGCGGGTCGTCCAGCGCGGCGGGGTTCACGGTGTCGTTGGCACCGATCACCAGCACCACGTCGGTGTCGGCCAGGTCGTCGTTGATCTCGTCCATCTCCAGGACGATGTCGTAGGGCACCTTGGCCTCGGCCAGCAGCACGTTCATGTGACCGGGCAGGCGTCCGGCGACCGGGTGCACGCCGAAGCGGACGTCGATGCCCTGGGCGCGCAGCCGGGACACCAGGTCGGCGACCGGGTACTGCGCCTTCGCCACCGCCATGCCGTAGCCCGGGGTGATGACCACGGTCTTCGCGGACTTCAGCAGCTCGGCGACCTCGGCGGCCTGGATCTCCCGGTGGTCGCCGTAGTCCTGGTCGCCCCCGGCAGCGGGTGCGCCGCCGTCGGAGCCGAAGCCGCCGAGGATGACGCTGACGAACGAACGGTTCATCGCCCGGCACATGATGAAGCTGAGGATGGCACCGGAGGAGCCGACCAGGGCCCCGGTGATGATCAGCAGGTCGTTGCTGAGCATGAAGCCGGTCGCCGCGGCAGCCCAGCCGGAGTACGAGTTCAGCATCGAGACGACCACCGGCATGTCACCGCCGCCGATCGCCGCGACCAGGTGCCAGCCCAGGGCCAGGGCGATCACGGTCATCAGCAGCAGCGGGACCAGACTCGGCTCGGCCAGGAACCAGGCCAGCAGGCCGGCGCTGACCACCAGGGCACCCAGGTTCAGCCAGTTGCGGCCGGGCAGGGTGAGCGGCGCCGACTTCATCCGGCCGGACAGCTTGAGGTAGGCCACGATCGAACCGGTGAAGGTGACGGCACCGATCAGCACACCGAGGAACACCTCGACCAGGTGCACGCTGTCGGGGCGCGGGGCGTAGACCTCGCCGCTGAGCGGGGCATAGGCGAACCAGCCCGAGGTCTCGACCTCGGTGAGGAACGAGTTGATCCCCACCAGCACGGCGGCCAGACCGACGAAGCTGTGCAGGATCGCGATCAGCTCGGGCATCTGGGTCATCTCGACCCGGCGCGCCCGCCAGACACCGACCGCCGCACCGACGATCAGCACCAGGGCGATCAGCAGCAGGGTGACCAGGGCGTCCCGCTCGGAGCGGTCGATCGCCAGCACGATGGTGGCGACCAGGGCCAGCACCATGCCGACCATGCCGAGCAGGTTGCCGCGCCGGGCGGTCTCCTGCCGGGACAGCCCGGCCAGCGACAGCACGAACAGCACCGCGGCGATCACGAAGGCCGCCTGCACGGCGGAGGTCAGCCGCGAGGTCGGGTCGACCGCCTCCAGGGCGGCCGGGAACAGGGCGGACATCAGGCGTCCTCCTTCCGGAACATGCCGAGCATCCGGTAGGCCACCAGGAAGCCGCCGAAGATGTTGATGCTGGCCACGGTCGCCGCGACCAGGCTGAGGGCCGTCACCCAGGGGTTGTCCGAGCCGATCTGCAGCAGGGCGCCGACCAGGATGATGCCGCTGATCGCGTTGGTCTGGGCCATCAGCGGGGTGTGCAGCGAGTGCGTCACCTTGCTGATCACGTAGTAGCCGACGAAGCAGGCCAGCACGAAGACGGTGAAGTGACCCAGGAATGCCGCCGGGCCGAAGGTCATCGCCAGACCGAGCAGCACGGCGCCGAGCGCCAGGCCGATCATCTGGCGCTGACCCTTCCGCCGGGCATCGGCGCGCTGCCGGGCGGCCGTGGCAGCCGGGTCCGCCACCGGTGCGGCGGGGGCGGCGGTCGGCTGAGCGGCCGACACCTGGACCGGGGGCGGCGGCCAGAGCACGCTGCCGTCGTGGGCCACGGTCATCCCGCGCTGCACCACGTCGTCCAGGTCGAGGACCAGCTCGCCGTCCTTGCCCGGCGTGAGCAGCTTCATCAGGTTGACCACGTTGGTGCCGAACAGCTGCGACGTGTGCCGCGCCATCCGGCTGGTGAGGTCGGTGTAGCCCAGGATCGTGACCCCGTTCGGCGTGACGACTTTCTCCCCCGGGACGGTCAGCTCGCAGTTGCCGCCGCCGGAGGCCGCCAGGTCCACGATCACGCTGCCCGGGCGCATCGCGGCGACCATCTCGGCGGTGATCGTGCGCGGTGCGGTCCCCCGGACCAACGCGGTGGTGATGACGATGTCCGCCCGCGCGGTCTCGGCCGCGTACATCTGCGCGGTGAGGCGCTCCTGCTCGGCGGTCAGCGCGGAGGCGTACCCGTCGCTGGAGACTTCCTGCTGCGGGAGCTCGGCCTGCACGAAGCTGGCGCCCATCGACTCGATCTGCTCCCCGACCTCGGGACGCACGTCGAAGGCCCGCACCTGCGCACCCAGGCTGCCGGCGGCACCGATCGCCGCCAGGCCGGCGACCCCGGCACCGATCACGAAGACGGTGGCCGGCGGGGTCTTGCCCGCGGCGGTGACCTGGCCGGTGAACATGCCGCCGAACTCCTCGGCGGCCTCGATCACCGCCCGGTAACCGGCGACGTTCGACATGCTGGACAGCACGTCCAGCGCCTGGGCCCGGGAGATCCGGGGCACGGCATCCAGCGCGAGGCCGGTGACCCGCCGCTCGGCGAGGGCGTCGACCAGCTCGGGGTGCCCGGCCGGGGCCATCGTCGCGATCACGGTCGCCCCCGGTCGCAGGCTGTCCACCTGCGCGGCGGTCGGGGCGGCGACCAGGGTCACCACATCACTCGACCACACCGTCCCGGCGTCACCGACCTGCGCCCCGGCGTCGGCATAGGCGGCGTCCGGGAAACCGGCTGCCTCCCCCGCGGTCGACTCGACCACGACCTCGTAGCCGAGCTTGCCCAACTGGGCGACGGTGGCCGGAGTCGCGGCGACCAGGCGTTCGCCCTGCCTGCTCTCCTTCGGCACGCCGATCCTCATCAGCTCTCCTTCTGATCGTGGTGCGTGTGGTCGTCATCCTGCCGAGCGGGTCGGTGACCAGGCGCAGGACCATCGGCCCAGCGACCCGATCCGAGCGGTGGAACCGGGCCGACCCCGGGCCGGACGGTCTCAGTCGGTGGACTCTGCGGCCCGGAGCGCGTGCTCCCAGTCCCGAGCGCTGCGGCGCAGCTCGCCCTCGGCGTCCAGTCCCTGCGCCTGGGCCTCCATGACCAGAGCCAGCAGTCGGGCGCCCAGCGACCCGTCGGCGGGTGGCGGCACCGTCAGGTCGGTGCGGTGCGCACGGGAGGCGACCTTCTGCGCGCGGGCCAGGGCGCCCAGGCCGAGCGGGATGCCGTCGAAGACCGACGCGCGGGCCTTCTCGGCCTTCTTGATCTGCTCCCACTGCCGGTACACGCCCTCGGCGTCCTCGGTCTGCGCGTCGGCGAAGACGTGCGGGTGGCGGCGGATCAGCTTGGCGACCAGATCGGCGGCGACCTCGTCGATGCCCCACGGGTGCCGCGGGTCCTCCTGGGCGATCCGGGCGTGGAAGACCACCTGCAGCAGCAGGTCGCCGAGCTCCTCGCGCAGGTTCTCCCGGTCGCCGTTCTCCACCGCCTCGACGACCTCGAAGGCCTCCTCGACGGCGTAGGGGACCAGCGACTCGTGGGTCTGCTGGGCGTCCCACGGGCAGCCGCCGGGCGAGCGCAGGCGGTCCATCACCGCCACCAGCTCGCGTAGCGGATCGGTCGGCACGGAGTCGACCCCTGTCGTGGTCCCTGCCTCGGGCTCGGTCACGGCGTGGCGGTGGCCGCGTCGGTCTGCACCAGCCACGGGTAGGAGCCCGGCAGGCCGGAGTCCTCGTCGATGGCGTACCGCGGGCTGACCCGGACGTCCAGGTCGGCGAGCTTCTGGTCCAGCTCGCTGCCCGCCTGCTGCACCTGCTGCGGGGACAGCTGGTTCAGGCCGGTGCTGACCGCCGACAGCCGGAGCATGGCCAGCGAGGAGTCGGTCAGGTCGACGTCGGAGTCCAGGCCGAGCTGGTCCGCGGTGGAGGTGTAGAGGTCGGTGAGCTGCTGGTCGGTGAAGGCGATGCCGAACTCCTGACCCACCTCGGTGAACGCCGGTTCCTGACCGAGCAGCGCGGCGAGCTGACCGACGGCGAGCTGGCCGTTGAACAGCGGCCCGACCTGCTCGTAGGCGGTCTGGACGTCGTGCTCGCTGATCGACCGGCCGTCGACCACCACCGCCGCGCCGGGGGTGCCCCCGCCGCAGGCAGCCAGGGACGCGGCGACCACGCCCGCTCCGATGATCGCGCCGAGCCGGTGACGGGTGGACATCCGTTGTCTCCCTGGTGGTAGGTCGTGTGGTCCTCGCATGCTAGGCCCTCGCCCTGGTCAGCGGGTGGTGCCCACCGTCGCCGCGGCCGACACGTCGCCCAGGATCACGGCGTCGATCAGCTCACGCACCCAGTCCAGGATCGCGCCGCCGTGCAGGGGCTTGCCGCCGATCCGGGCGGTGGTCGGGAACGGCACCAGGACGGTGCGCAGCGCGGGCTTGAGCACCGTGCCCGGGTACAGCCGCTTGAGCCGCAGCTGCGCCGACTCGGGCAGTTCCACCGGCGCGAACCGGACGAACTTGCCCTGGGCGGTGATGTCGGTGAGTCCGGCCCGACGGGCATGCAGCCGGAACCGGGCGACGGCGAACAGGTTGGCCGCCGCCTCCGGGATCGGGCCGTACCGGTCGATCAGCTCGGCGGAGATCTCGGCCAGGGTCGCCTCCTCGGTGGCGTTCGCCAGCTTCTGGTACGCCTCCAACCGCAGCCGCTCGTGGGCGATGTAGTCGTGCGGGATGTGCGCGTCGACCGGCAGCTCGATGGTCATGTCCGGCACCTCCTCCGGCTGGTCGCCGCGATAGGACGCCACCGCCTCGCCGACCATCCGGATGTACAGGTCGAAGCCGACGCCCTCGATGTGCCCGGACTGTTCGCCACCGAGCAGGTTGCCGGCGCCGCGGATCTCCAGGTCCTTCATCGCCACCGCCATCCCGGCACCCAGATCGGTGTTCGCCGCGATGGTGGCGAGCCGGTCGTGGGCGGTCTCGGTCAGCGGCTTCTCCGGCGGGTACAGGAAGTACGCGTAGGCCCGCTCGCGGCCACGGCCCACCCGGCCGCGCAGCTGGTGCAGCTGGGACAGGCCCAACCGGTCGGCGCGCTCCAGGATCAGGGTGTTCGCGTTCGAGATGTCCAGACCGGTCTCGACGATGGTGGTGCAGACCAGCACGTCGAACTTCTTCTCCCAGAAGTCGGCGATCACCTGCTCCAGCTCGTGCTCGTTCATCTTGCCGTGCGCGACCGCGATCCGGGCCTCGGGCACCAGCTCGTTCAGCCGGGCGGCGGTGCGGTTGATCGACTCGACCTTGTTGTGGACGTAGAACACCTGGCCCTCGCGCAGCAGCTCGCGGCGCAGGGCGGCGGCGATCTGCTTCTCCTCGTAGGGGCCGACGAAGGTCAGCACCGGGTGCCGCTCCTCCGGCGGGGTGGCGAGGGTGGACATCTCCCGGATGCCGGTGACCGCCATCTCCAGGGTGCGCGGGATCGGGGTGGCCGACATCGCCAGCACGTCGACGTTGGTGCGCAACGCCTTGAGCGTCTCCTTGTGCTCGACGCCGAACCGCTGCTCCTCGTCGATGATGACGAGGCCGAGGTCCTTGAACCGGATCTCCCCAGTGATCAGACGGTGGGTGCCGATCACGATGTCGATGCTGCCGTCCCGCAGCCCGTCGACCACCGCCTCGGACTCGGCCTTGGTCTGGAACCGGGACAGCGCCTTCACGGTGACCGGGAACCCGGCGTACCGCTCGGAGAACGTCTCCAGGTGCTGCTGGACCAGCAGGGTGGTGGGCACCAGCACGGCGACCTGCTTGCCGTCCTGCACCGCCTTGAACGCCGCACGGACCGCGATCTCGGTCTTGCCGTAGCCGACGTCGCCGCAGATCAGCCGGTCCATCGGGATCGACTTCTCCATGTCGGCCTTGACCTCGTCGATGGTGGCCAGCTGGTCGGGGGTCTCCACGTACGCGAAGGCGTCCTCCAGCTCGCGCTGCCACGGGGTGTCCGGCCCGAAGGCGTGTCCCTGGGTGGCCATCCGGGCGGAGTACAGCCGGACCAGCTCGCCGGCGATCTCCTTGACCGCCTTGCGCGCCCGGCCCTTGGTCTTGGTCCAGTCGGCGCCGCCCATCTTGTTCAGGCTGGGCGACTCGCCGCCGACGTACTTGGTCACCTGGTCGAGCTGATCGGTGGGCACGAAGAGCCGGTCGCCCGGCTGGCCCCGCTTGGAGCTGGCGTACTCGATCACCAGGTACTCGCGGGTGGCCGCGGCCGCGCCGGTGCCGATGGTGCGGGAGATCAGCTCCACGAACCGCCCGACGCCGTGCTGCTCGTGGACGACGAAGTCGCCGGGGCGCAGCTGCAACGGGTCGACGACATTGCGCCTGCGCGAGGGCATCCGGCGCATGTCCTTGGTGCTGCTGCCCGCGCGCCCGGTCAGGTCGGACTCGGAGAACACCGCGAGCCGCAGCTCCTCGGCGACGAAGCCGGGGCCGAGCTGCGCCGGGGTCACCAGCACCACACCGCCCTCGGGACGCTCGTCCAGCGCCGGGAGCAGGCGGGCCGGGACGTCCGCGGCCTTCAGCTGCTCGGTCATCCGCTGCGCCGGGCCGTGCCCCTCGGTGGTCAGCACCAGGTGCCAGCCCTGCTGCTGCAGGGCACGCACGTCGTTCACGGCACGGTCGACGTCCCCGCGGTAACGCTCCACCTCCCGGGCGGCGACCACCACGGTCTGGTCGCCCTCGGTGCGCAGGTCGTCGTCGACGTGTTCAACCGCGTCGGCGTCCAGGGTGAACGGGCTGAGCGTCCACCAGCCCAGACCACGGACGGCCGCCAGCGCCCGGACCTCGGCGAAGGAGGCGAAGGAGGCGGCGGACAGGTCGAGCGGGGTGGCGGCACCGGCGGCGGCGGAGGTCCAGGCGGCTGCCAGGAACTCCTCGGTGGTGGCGACCAGGTCGTGGGCACGGCGACGCACCCGCTCCGGGTCGGCCACCACCATCAGAGCGTCGTCGGGCACCAGGTCCAGCACCGGGACCATCGTGTCGACCAGGGCCGGGGTCAACGACTCCATGCCCTCGACCGCGATGCCCTGGGCCATCTTGTCCAACATCTCGATGGCGCCGGGCAGCTGCGCGGTCAGCTCCTGCGCGCGGGCGCGCACGTCCTCGGTGAGCAGCAGCTCCCGGCAGGGCGGGGCCCACAGCCCGTGCTCGGAGACCTCGAGCGACCGCTGGTCGGCGACCGAGAACCAGCGGATCTCCTCGACGTCCTCGCCCCAGAACTCGACCCGCATCGGGTGGTCCTCGGTGGGCGGGAACACGTCCAGGATGCCACCGCGGACGGCGAACTCGCCGCGCCGCTCGACCATGTCCACCCGGCTGTAGGCGGCGGCGGTCAACCGGTCGGCGACGTCGGTGAGGTCGGCGGTGTCCCCGGGGTTCAGCGACACCGGCACCAGCTCGCCCAGGCCCTCGACCACCGGTTGCAGCAGGGCGCGCACCGGCATGACCAGCACCCGGATCGGTCCGGTGTGGCCCGGCTCGGGGTCCGGGTGCGCCAGGCGGCGGAAGACCGCGAGGCGGCGGGCCACGGTGTCGGCGCGGGGCGACAAGCGCTCGTGCGGGAGCGTCTCCCAGCTGGGCAGCACGGCGATGTCGTCGTAGGGCAGGTAGCAGCGCAGGGCGGCGGCCAGCTCGTCCGCGTCCCGGCCGGTGGCGGTGACCACGACCAGGGGCCGGCCCGTCAGCTCGGCGGCACCGGAGTGCGCGGCGGCACCGGCCATCGCGGCCAGCAGCGGCGGGCGGATCCCCGGGGGCCCGACCACGTCGAGCTCACCGCGGGCACGCACCGACTCCACGGCTCGGGCGATGGCCGGGTCGTCGAGCAGCAGCGGCAGCAGACCTGCGACGTTCATGGAACCCCTTCGACAGCACGAGGACCCCGAATCCTGTGGGACCCGGGGTGCGCAACGATTCTACGAGCGGGGACCGACATGGCGCCGGTCGGGTGGCTCACACCGAGCGGGCGTGCAGCTCCGGGCGGCTGAACGGTGCCGGGTCGGGCAGTCCACCGCACGCGAATCCGAGGCCGAAGCCGGTGTCCCAGCACAGGGCGGCGAGGTCGCCCCGGGTGCGGATCCTGGCGGCTCGGGCCGCGACCAGGGCGGCGCGGCGGAGCACCCGGGTCGCGCCGTGCGGTCCACCGGGGGCGGGGCGACTCGAGGTCGGGTCGGGGTCCGGTGCGCTCAGGTGCCCGTAGCGGGTCGTCAGCCAGCGTTGGCCCATCCCGGTGTTGCGCCCTTGCCGCCACGCGCCCCGCAGCCCGGTGCGCAGCCGCATGTGCACCACCGCCTCCGGCGCGAACCGCAGGGCGACGCCGGAGAGCTGGGCCCGCCAGCACAGGTCGGTGTCCTGCAGGAAACGAGCACCGACGTCGAAGCCACCGAGGGCGTGGAACAGGTCGGCGTGGACCGCGAGGTTGCTGGCGCTGGCGTGGCCGAGCCAGGACAGCGGGGCGGTGGCCTGCAGGCCGGTCACCTGGGGCAGTGCGCGGGAGCGCCGGGCGTCGTCGTCGTTGAGCAGATCCCAGTCCAGGCGACCCGCCACCAGCGGCGCCGCCGACAGGGCAGCGGCGATCCGGGTCACCCAGTCGTCGGCGACCACGTCGTCGGCGTCGCAGAACACCAACCACCGACCCTCCGCAGCGAGGGCGCCGAGGTTGCGGGCGTGACCGGCACCGGGGAAGTCGCCCGCGTCGATCAGGCGGACGTCGGGTCGGTCACGGACCAGGTCCCGGGTGCCATCGGTGGAGCCGTTGTCGGCGACCACCACCTCCCAGTCCAGGTCGGCGCGCTGCCGGGCGAGGGCGTCGAGCTGAGCGGGCAGGGTCGATGCGGCGTTGCGGGCCGCGATCACCACGGTCAGATCCATCGCTGTCCATTCCCCGCGCGCTTCCGGCACACCCGGCTCGGTCCGTGCTCCACCGGGCGGTCAGTACCGTTCCGGGCCGTAGTCGATCCGGTAGTGCTGCTCCCGGGGTCGGTCGCCGATCGGCCGGGCGGGGACGCCGCCGACCACGGTCCACGGTGGGACGTCCTCGGTGACGACGGCACCGGCGGCGACCACCGCGCCCTCACCGATGGTGACCCCGCGCACCACCGTGCTCCGGCTGGCGAGCCACGCCCGGTCACCGATCACGATCGGGCCGAGACGACCGGCGAAGCCGGGATCGCGGTGGTCGTGGTCGGCGGTGATCAGCAGCACGTGCGAGGCGATCACCACGTCGTGCCCGATGTCGATGCCGCCCCGGGCGTCGACCTGGCAGAACCGGCCGATGTGACAGCGACCGGCGATCCGCAGGTTGCCCGGTTCCAGCACCTCGGAGCCGCCGAACAGGTAGACGTGCTCACCCAGGTCAGCGCCGAGGCGACGCAGGGCGGCGATCCGGAGCCGGTTGCTCGGGATGTCGGTCAGCAGGCGGTTGAACAACAGCTCACCTCGGGCACCCATCAGTGACCTCCGCGCAGCAGGGCCGCGACCGCGACCGGGGTGTGGTCGGACTCGATCAGGGCGCGGCCGATCGCCCCGCGCCGCGCGCGCTCGGCGGGATCGCGCACCAGGGCGGACACGGCGGCGGCCAGGTCCTCCGGGCCGTCGACCACCACTGCCCCGGCCCGGCCCAGCAGCTCGCGGGCACCACGGTCGTCGTTGGTGACCAGGGCGCAGCCGTGTGCGAGGGCGGCGATCACCGGACCGCTCACCGCGTGCCGGTTCGCGCCACCGGACCACCCGTCGCGCCGCCACCGGACCACGATCGCTGCCCGGGCGAAGGCGGCACGGACCCCGGCCTCGTCCGTGAAGCCGAGCAGGTCGACCCGGTCGGTGAGCCCGAGGTCGGCGGCCAGGGCGGCGATGGCGGTGGCCGCGTCGTCCGGGCAGGCACCGACCGCGAGACGCCAGTCGGCGGGCAGGGTGTGCAGCACAGGGAGCAGGGGCAGCACGTCGGCGGCGGCGGCGACGTAGCCGGGGACCAGGATCGTGCGCTGCTCCCCCGCCACCGTCGGCGGCAGGGCGGCGACGTGCGGGAGCACCTCGACGGCGCGGGTGAGGCGGTGGGTGCTGGTCAGGACCGCGGCTCCCGAGGGGGCGAGGCAGAACACCCGTTCGGCGCGGGCGAGCAGACCGCGTTCGGCGCGCCGTCCCAGCGTGTCGGACAGCAGGGCCGCCACGCGACGGCCGCCGCGCCGGTCGAGCAGCCGACCGAAGAACGCGCCACCGGACAGCGCGGGAACGTCGTGCACCATCAACCAGATCCGGGCGCCCCGACGGCTCAGCCACCAGGCCGCCCAGAACTCGGCGAGGCCGCGGCCCGCCTGTTCGACGACCAGGACGGTGCCCGGGACGGCGACCTCGGGGCGGAGGCGGCGGATCAGCCGGGCCGCGAGCGGGAACGACTGCGAGGCGGCGGGCTGGGCGGGGAGCGGGACGGTGGAGGTCGGGGCGACCTCGGCGAGGGCATCCCGGAACACGGCCGCGTAGGCGGCGACCCCGCTGGGGCTCGGGGGCATCCGGGTCAGGTGCAGCAGGCGCCCGGGCGCCGCGAGGTCGGGAGGCGCGCTCTCGCGGGGCGCGAGGTCGCCAGGCGCGCTCTCGCGGGACGCGAGGTCGGCAGTTGGGGCCGGGTCGGGGGCGGCGAAGTGTCGACCTCGGGCGCGGACTGCCGACCTCGGCGCGGTGGCGGGGCCGGGCGGGGTGGCGGCGGGGTGGGGCGGGGGTGGGGGCGGGGGGATCGTGGGGCGGGGCGGTGGGGGCGGGGTCATTGGGGGCGGCTTCGGCGGAGGGCGTCGCGGGTGCGGACGGCGGCGCGCTGGGTGGACTCGATGGCGCCGAGCAGGCGGGTGCGGCGACGGGGCAGGTCGGCGAGCAGGGTGCCGTCGTGTTCGGCGGCGATCAGGGAGCCGGACAGCTGGCCGACCGTGTGCAGGGCCGCCACCGCGAAGCCCGCCCGACCGTCCCGCCAGACGCCGGAGAACACCGTGGTGCGGGCGAACTCGCGGAGCAGGGCGATCGGGTCGTCGATCCGGACGGTGGTGTCGGCGCGGCTGGCGGCGTAACGCAGCACCTTCTCCTGGGTCTGGTCGATGCTGCGGAAGTTGAGATGCAGGATCGGCGGCACGGTGGCGGGGGCGTCGATCGCGGGTCCGTCGAACTCCGGCGGCCGGTGCGCGGGGACGGTGGCGCTGTACCGGGTGCGGGTCCGGTGGACCAGGGCGTATTTGGCGCTGCCCTGCAGGCTGTGCCGGAGCAGCCGACCGAAGGCCACGTTGTCGTAGCGCAGCCGCACCCCGGCGATCCCCGGGTCGGCGATCACCGGGTCGAGGGTGGCGCGGTACCCGGTGGGCAGGTGCTCGTCGGCGTCCACGAACAGCACCCAGTCGGTGTCGAGCGCCTCGAGGGCGTGCTGTCGGACCCGCTCGGCGACCGGGACATCGGGGACAGCGATCACCTCGGCACCGTGCTGGTGCGCGACCCGCACGGTGTCGTCGGTGGAGGCCATGTCGCAGACCAGGACCCGGTCGAAGCCGGTCAGCAGGGGCAGGCAGTCCCGGAGCAGGTCGGCCTCGTTCCGGGAGAACACCACGGCGCTCACGCTGACGGGGCTGGTCATGGCGGCGAGCGTACGGTCGCGGCGCACCGGATCGGAGCCGCCGACAGGGTGAAACCGGACAATATCCACATATTCGCCCATAGCGGGCGGCTAGCGTGACCGTCATGTCTCACGTGATCGTGGTGGGTGGCGGCATCGTCGGGCTGGCGACCGCCGCACGATTGGCGGCCCGCGGCGACCGGGTCACCGTGCTGGACAAGGAGGATGGCCTCGCCCGGCACCAGACCGGCCGCAACTCCGGGGTGATCCACTCCGGGCTGTACTACCCCGAGGGCAGCCTCAAGGCGCGGATGGCCACCGCGGGCGCCCGGTCGATGGCCGCCTTCGCCGCCGAGCACGGGGTGCCGGTGCAGGTGTGCGGGAAGCTGGTGGTCGCCACCGAGGAGTCGGAGCTGCCGGGGCTGCACAAGCTGGCCGCCCGGGCGGCCGCCAACAAGGTGCCGGCCCGGCTGCTGGACCCGGCGCAGGTGCGCGCGTACGAACCGCAGGTGCGGGCGGTCGCCGCCCTCCGGGTGGAGAGCACCGGGATCGTGGACTACGCCGGGGTGTGCCGGGTGCTGGCAGGTCAGATCGAGGCCGCCGGTGGCCGGATCCTGCTCGGCGAGGCGATGCTGGCCGCCAGGACCGTGGGCGCGCGGGTCCAGGTCCGCACCTCCGTGACCGACCGGGAGGCGGACGGCCTGGTGGTCTGCGGTGGGCTGCACGCCGACCGACTCGCCCGGGCCAGCGGGCTGAACCCGGCCGCCCGGATCGTGCCGTTCCGCGGCGAGTACTACGGGCTGAGCGAGACAGCCGCGGAGCTGGTGCACGGACTGATCTACCCGGTGCCGGACCCGCGGTTCCCGTTCCTGGGGGTGCACCTCACCCGGGGGATCGACGGGCACGTGCACGCCGGACCGAACGCGGTGCTGGCCCTGGCCCGCGAGGGGTACACCTGGGGGAAGGTGTCGGCGCGTGACGTGGGCGACGCCCTGAGCTGGCCGGGGTTGTGGCGGATGGGGGCGCGGAACTGGCGACCCGGGGCGGCGGAGGTGCTGCGGTCGCTGTCACCTGCCGCTTTCGCCCGGAGCCTGTCCCGCCTGGTCCCCGGGATCACCGCCGACGACCTGGTGCCGGCGCCGGCCGGGGTCAGGGCGCAGGCGGTGCGCCGGGACGGCGGGCTGGTGGACGACTTCCTGGTGCAGACGGCACCGGGCCAGGTGCACGTGCTGAACGCCCCGTCACCGGCCGCGACCGCGGCGCTGGAGATCGCGGCGCACCTGGTCGGGGAGCTGGACCGGGTGCTGCCGGGCACGGCAGTCAGGCGACCGCCGAGCGCGGGTCGCCGCTGGAGGTGATGCGAACCGGCTCGGGGTCGGTGATCGGGGCGAAGGCATAGCCCAGCCCGAAACCGAGGTCCCAACCCCACGCGCCGAGGTCGCCGAGTGAGCGCACCCGACCCAGAGCGCGCGCGGTGACAGCGCCCCGGTGCAGAAGTCGTCGGGCTCGGCCGCTGTGGGGTCCGGCCGGCTCGACGGAAGCGGTGGTCGACACCTGCTCCCGATAGCGGCGGGCGAGCCAGTGTTCCCCGGAGCCGTAGTGGTAGCCCTGACTGAATGCCGTGCGCAGGGTGCCGCGCAGCCGGACGTGCACCAGCGCCTCCGGGACCCAGACCAGCGGGACACCGGCCAGCCGCAGCCGCCAGCACAGGTCGGTGTCCTCCAGGAAGAGCGCGTCCGGGTCGAAGCCACCGACCGCGCGGAACAACTCACGCCGCAGGCCGAGGTTCCCCGCCCCCGCATGCGCCCAGTCGGGGAACGGCTCGGTGCGTTGCAGCCCGTCCTGCTGCGGCAGCGAACGGCTGCGCCGCACTCGGTCGGTGTTGAGCAGGATCCCGTCGAACCGGCCCGCGACGAAGCTGTGGTGGGCAAGGGCCCGGTGCATGGCCGCCAACCAGTCGTCGGCGACCACGTCGTCCGCATCGCAGAACACCACGTCACGCCCCGTGGCTGCCTCGACGCCGATGTTCCGGGCGGCGCCGGCACCGCGGCGGGCGGAGGCGTCGATCACCCGCAGTCGTGGCAGCCGGTCGGCCCAGGCGGCGGCGAGCTCGCGGGTGCCGTCGGTGGAGCCGTTGTCGGCGATCAGCACCTCCCATGCGGCGTCCACCCGTTGCCGGGCCAGCGCGGCGAGCTGCTGGTCGAGGGTCCCGGCCGCGTCGAAGGCGGCGATCACCACGCTCAGGTTCATGTCCACAACTCCCGGATCACCGCCCGCACCCGGGGGTGACGGGCGAGCAGGTCGCCGACGGTGCGGGGCTGCCAGTCGGAGAGTCGGTCCAGCAGGAGCCGGGAGGCTTCGGCACGGTCGAAGGTCGGCAGTCGTTCGCCCGGACCGAGGGTGTCGGGGTCGGCGCGGGTGTCGTGCAGCAGCAGGATCCCGCCCGGATGGACAGCGGCGGCGGCGCGGTCGGCGATCACGGCGGTCGGGTCGTCCTGCCAGTCGCTGGCCCACCCGGACCAGATCACCACGTCCAGCCCGTGCCGTCGCCAGCCGCCCAGCATCGCCGGGGTGTGCGCACCGTAGGGCGGCCGGAAGAACCTGATCCGGGCGCCGGACAGCGACTCGACGGTGGCGCGGGCGGCGACCACCCGACGGACGGCCTCCCGTGCTGACAGCCGGGTGAGCCGCCGGTGGTCCTGGCCGTGCAGGGCGAGCTCGTGGCCCTCGGCGACGATCCGGCGCAGCAGGTCGGGGTGCCGGGTCGCGGCATCGGCGAGCACGAAGAAGGTGGCGTGCACGCCGCGCTCCGCGAGCAGGTCGAGCAGGGCGGGGGTGTGCGCCGGATCCGGGCCGTCGTCGTAGGTCAGGGCGAACTCCGGCGCGGGGGTGTCGACGCAGAACGTGGGGGCGATCGGCGCGAGCACCGCGAGGCCGGGTCGGGTGCGCAGCGGCCGGGGGGCGGGGGACCCGAAGTCCCCGAGGTCCCGCCGCAGCACGACCCGGTCACCGGGGGCGGGTCGCGTGGTGCGCGCAGCCGGCGCGGGGTCGCGTGTGCCCGGGGCAGGGTGGGAGTGCACGCTCGGGGCGGCGCGGTGCGCGGACTCGGTCATGGCGACTCCCGATGGCTGGGTGGGCGACACCAGTGTGGTCGCCTGTCGCGCACACACTGTCCGTTTTGGGGGTTTTCACCCGATTGGGCGCGCGGCCCGGCGGGACTCCGCCTGCCGCCCCCGAGAACGACGACACCACCATCCCCGGGACCTGCCGCACTCCCCCGGATGGCCCAACTCGCCCCGCGACGACGGCACGCGTCCGCATGCCCGCGACCAGCACATCTATCCAACCAGCCCTGCCCGATCCGTCTTGAATGTCCGTTTTCACCCGATGGAACCTGTTTGGGGGGAAATGCCCGGGCTAGCCTCCTCGCAGACCGCTGAACGGCCCTCACCCCGCCCCCAGGAGCAGCCATGAGCACCATCGCCCCGGCCGACATCCCCGTCGTGATCCTCTGCGGCGGGATGGGCACCCGGCTGCGTGAGGCATCGGAGAAGCTGCCCAAGCCGCTGGTGGACATCGGTGGCCGACCGATCCTCTGGCACATCATGAAGTCCTACAGCGAGCACGGCTTCCGCCGGTTCGTCCTGGCACTGGGCTACAAGAGCGACCTGATCAAGCAGTACTTCCTGGACTACCGCCACCTGACCAGCGACTTCACCCTGCATCTGGGCACCGAGGAGCAGCCGGTCTTCCACCAGACCTCGGGCACCGAGGACTGGGAGATCACCTTCGTGGAGACCGGGTTGCAGACGGCCACCGCCGCCCGGATCCGCCGGGTCGCCGACCACCTGGACGCCGACCGGTTCGCATTGACCTACGGCGACGGCATCGGCGACGTGGACATCACCGGCGTGCTGGCCCATCACGTCCATGCCGGACTGCTGGGCACCCTGACCGGCGTGCACCCCTCCAGCCGGTACGGCGAGATGCGGGTGGACGGCGACACGGTGGTCGAGTTCAACGAGAAGCCGACCCTGGCGGACGGCTGGGTCAACGGCGGGTTCTTCGTCTTCGAGCGGGAGTTCGTGGACAAGTACCTCGACGACGACCCGGCGGTGATGTTGGAGAGCGTGCCGCTGCAGCAGTTGGCGCGGGACCGGCAGCTGTCGGTCTTCGAGCACGAGGGCTTCTGGATGGGGATGGACACCTTCCGGGACTGGACCGAGCTGAACGGCCTGTGGGACGCCGGCCGTGCCCCGTGGAAGATCTGGGAGGACTGAGGTGCGCATCCTCGTCACCGGCACCGGGGGGTACCTCGGCAGCCTGCTCGCCCCGACCCTGATGGCCGAGGGCCACGACGTGACCGGCCTGGACACCGGCTACTACGCGGAGGGCTGGCTGTATCACGGGGTGCCCGCCACCCCCCGCACCCTGGTGCGCGACATCCGTGAGGTCACCGCCGACGACCTGCGCGGCTACGACGCCGTGGTGCACATGGCCGAGCTGAGCAACGACCCGATCGGCGACCTGCTGGGCGAGGTGACCTACCGGATCAACCACGAGGGGTCGGTCCGCCTGGCCACCGCGGCGAAGGCGGCCGGGGTGCGCCGGTTCGTGTACATGTCGTCCTGCTCGGTGTACGGGGTGGCCGACGGCACGGTGGACGAGGACAGCCCGGTCGACCCGCAGACCGCCTACGCCCGCTGCAAGGCGCTGGTGGAACGCGATGTCACGGCGCTGGCCGACGACGACTTCTCCCCCACCTTCCTGCGCAACGCCACCGCCTTCGGTGCCTCGCCCCGGCAGCGCTTCGACATCGTGCTGAACAACCTGGCGGGACTCGCCTGGACCACGCACCGGATCGCGATGACCTCGGACGGCACCCCGTGGCGACCGCTGGTGCACGGCCTGGACATCGCGCAGGCGATCCGGCTGGTGCTGGCGGCACCCCGGGAGTCGGTGCACGCGGCGGTGCTGAACGTCGGCTCGGACGCGAACAACTACACGGTGCGGCAGATCGCCGAGACCGTGGGCGCGGAGTTCCCCGGCTGCGAGGTCAGCTTCGGGGAGCCGAGCTCCGACAACCGCAGCTACCGGGTGTCCTTCGCCCGGATCCGCCAGGTGCTGCCCGGGTTCGAGACCGCCTGGGACGCCGCCGCCGGTGCCGCCCAGCTGCACCGGGTGTTCACCCAGATCCAGTTGGACGACGCCACCTTCACCGGCCGGGGACACACCCGGCTGGCCCAGATCGAGCACCTGCTGAAGACCGGGCAGCTCGACCCCGACCTGTTCTGGACGGTGCAGCCGTGAAGTACACCCCGACCGCCGTGGCCGGCGCGCAGATCGTGGACCTGGAACCGCGCGAGGACGACCGCGGGTTCTTCGCCCGGACCTTCGACACCACCGAGTTCGCCGCGCACGGGCTGGACACCGCGGTGGCGCAGGGCAACCTGTCCTTCAACCACCGCGCCGGGACGCTGCGCGGGCTGCACCGTCAGGTGCCGCCGCACGCCGAGGGCAAACTGGTGCGCTGCACCCGGGGCGCGATCGTGGACGTGGCGGTGGACGTCCGGCCCGGGTCGCCGACCTTCGGTGCGCACGTCCTGGTCGAACTGACCGCCGACAACCACCGGGCGTTGTTCATCCCGCCCTACGTCGCCCACGGGTACCAGACCCTGGTGGACGACACCGAGGTGTCCTACCAGGTCAGCGGCCCGTACGCGCCGGGGGGCGAGCAGTCGTTCCGCTGGGACGACCCGGCGTTCGGGATCGACTGGCCGCTGCCGGTGTCGGTCATCTCCGCGAAGGACGCCGCCGCGCCGCTGCTTCAGGCGGTGGCCCGGTGATCATCATCGACTCCCTGTTGACCGAGCGGCAGCGCTCCGGGCGACCGATCCGGGTCGCCCTGATCGGCGCCGGGTTCATGGGCCGCGGACTGGTGAACCAGATCGTGCATTCGACCCCGGGCATGGAGGTGACGGTGATCGTCGCCCGCCGACCCGAGCAGGGGGTGCGGGCGTTCGCCGAGGCGGGCATCGAGCGGGTCGCCCACGTCGATTCGGCCGCCGCGCTCGACCGGGTCGGCGGCCCCGCCGTCACCGAGGACCATCTGGTCGCGCTCCGATCCGACCTGGTCGACGTCGTGGTGGACGTGACCGGCGCGGTGGAGTACGGCGCCCGGGTCGCCCTGGACTGCTTCGAGTACGGCAAGCACCTGGTGCTGATGAACGCCGAGGTCGATGCCACGGTCGGACCCGAACTGGCCCGCCTGGCCGACAAGGCGGGTGTGGTCTACACCGGCTGCGACGGCGATCAGCCCGGTGTGCAGCTGAACCTGCACCGGTTCGTGACCGGCCTGGGCCTGACCCCGCTGGTCGCCGGGAACATCAAGGGACTGCAGGACGAGTACCGCACCCCCACCACCCAGAAGGCGTTCGCCGAGCGCTGGGGCCAGGACCCGCACATGGTCACCTCCTTCGCCGACGGCACCAAGGTGTCGGTGGAGCAAGCACTCGTCGCCAACGCCACCGGGATGAGCGTGCACCGGCGCGGGATGCTCGGCCGCGACCACGACGGCCACGTCGACGAGCTGACCGGCCGCTACGACGTGGACGAGCTGCGCGCCCTCGGCGGTGCGGTCGACTACGTGGTCGGCGCCAGGCCCGGGCCCGGGGTCTACATCCTGGCCAGCCACGACGACCCGAAGCAGCGGCACTACCTGGAGCTGTACAAGCTCGGCACCGGGCCGCTCTACTCCTTCTACCAGCCGTACCACCTGTGCCACTTCGAGGTGCCGACCACCATCGCCCGGGCTGCTCTGCTCGGCGACGCGACGATCCGGCCGCTCGGCGCACCGACGGTCGAGGTGGTCACCACCGCCAAGACCGACCTAACGGCCGGGACCGTGCTGGACGCGCTCGGTGGGTACCACTACTACGGGCAGGCCGAGCGGGCGGACGTCACCCGGCGGGAGTCGTTGCTGCCGGTCGGGGTCGCGGAGGGGTGCGTGCTGGTGCGCGACGTCCCGCGCGACGCGACGCTGACGTACGCGGATGTGACGGTGCCGGAGGGGCGGGTCGTGGACCGGCTGCGGGTGGATCAGGCGGCGCTGACATGACCCGGGCCCTCGCCTTCTACCTGCCCCAGTTCCACCCCATCCCGGAGAACGATCAGTGGTGGGGACCGGGCTTCACCGAGTGGACCAACACCGCCAAGGCCCGCCCGCTGTTCCGCGGCCACGTCCAACCGCATCTGCCCGCCGACCTGGGGTTCTACGACCTGCGCGTCCCGGAGACCCGGCAGGCCCAGGGCGAGCTGGCCCGGGAGTACGGGGTGGAGGCGTTCGTCTACTGGCACTACTGGTTCGGTGCCGGTCGGCGCATCCTGGAGCGGCCGTTCGCCGAGGTGCTGGCCAGTCGGGAGCCGTCGATGGGCTTCGCGCTGGCCTGGGCGAACCAGACCTGGTCCGGGATCTGGCACGGCGCGGCGGACACGGTCCTGCTGGAGCAGACCTACCCGGGGCCGGAGGACGACCGCGCGCACTTCGCCACCGTGCTGCCGGCGTTCCTGGACGATCGCTACCTGCGGGTGGACGACCGGCCGGTGTTCTACGTCTTCCGGCCGGAGGAGCTGCCCGACCCGGCTGCCTTCGTCGACCGGTGGCAGGCGATGGCCCGCGCCGCCGGACTGCCCGGGCTGTACCTGGTGGCGGAGGTCTCCGACCTGCTCGGTGCCGGACCACGGTTCGTGGACGTCGACGCGGCGGGATTCGACGCCGGGGCGTACATGCGGATCCCGGCCCGGCGCTTGCCACTGGACGTGCTGCGGATGCGGGCCGGACGCAAGCTGCTCCATCGGCCGGAGGTCTACCGGCACGCACCGGACTATCAGGCCGCACCCACCGGGATCAGCGACCGGTTGCAACCGGTGGTCTACCCGAACTGGGACAACACACCACGGTCGGGTCGGCGCGGGCTGGCGGTGACCGGGTCGACGCCGGAGCTGTTCGCCCGGCACGTCGGTCAGGCGGCGGCGACCCTGGCCGACCGGCCGGAACAGGAGCGGCTGCTCTGGGTGAAGTCGTGGAACGAGTGGGCCGAGGGCAACTACCTGGAGCCGGATCAGGAGTTCGGGCACGGCTGGTTGGACGCGCTGCGGTCAGGGCTCAGCACCGGGTCCCGGGAACTGGCGGTGGCTCGTGGCTGACCCGCTGAAGATCGCGATGATCAGCTACTACCTGCCCTCCGGTTCCAAGATCGGGGTCGGCTTCCAGGTGCACGAGCTGGCGACCGAACTGTCCCGGCGCGGGCACACCGTGGACGTGTTCTCGGACTGCCCACCGGTGGAGGGTGCCCGCTACGGTCACCGGCACCTGCGGATGTCCGGGAGCCTGCGCAGCTTCCGGTTCGCCACCCGGGTCCGCCGTCAGGACTTCAGCGGCTACGACGTCCTGCACGCGCACGGCGACGACTACTGGCTGTGGCGGCGGCGCACCCGGGCGCACCTGCGCACGGTGCACGGCAGCTGCTTCGAGGAGGCCAAGCACATCCACGGCGCCAAGGAGAAGCTGCGGATGGCGCTGCTCGGGATGACCGAGGTGCTGGCATCGGTGGTCGCCGACCGGGTGGTGGTGGTCTCACCGCAGACCCGGCGCTGGGTGGCGCGGTCGCACGCCGTGGTGCCGAACGGGGTGGACACCGAGCGGTTCGTGCCGGGCACCGGCCAGCGCGCCGACCACCCGGTGATCCTGTTCGTCGGCACCTGGCACGGGCGCAAGCGCGGCCGGGACCTGGTCGAGCAGTTCCGCACCGTGGTGCGCCCGGCCGTGCCGGATGCCGAACTGTGGATGGTCAGTCGGGACGTGCCGGCCGGGGTCGATGGTGCGGGGATCCGGGTGCTGGGCAGGCTCTCGGACGCCGAGCTCGCCGACGCCTACCGCCGCGCCTGGGTGTTCTGCCTGCCGTCGTCCTACGAGGGATTCGGCATCCCCTACGCCGAGGCGATGGCCTCCGGACTGCCGGTGGTGGCGACCCCGAACGTCGGCGCGCGCTACGTCTCCGACCAGGGGCGGGCCGCGGTGCTCGCCGATCTGCCGGAGCTGGGCACCGCCCTGACCGCGGTGCTGACCGACCCCGACCGACGGGCGCGCCTGACCGCCGCCGGACTGGAGCGCTCGCGCACCTTCGCCCTGACCGCGGTGGCGGACGCCTACGAACGGCTCTACCTCGACACCCTGGAGACCCGCCGATGACGGACACCCCCGCCACCCCCGCGATCTGGGCGACCGGCGTGAGCAAGCACTACAAGATCGCCCTCTCCGACGACCGGCCGGTGACGGCGGCCGAGGCGCTGCTGCACCGGATGCGGCACCCGATGAGCCGGGCGCAGTTCGAGGAGTTCCGGGCACTGGACGACCTGGACTTCGACATCCCGTGGGGGTCGGCGGTCGGCATCCTGGGCCGCAACGGCGCCGGGAAGTCGACGCTGCTCAAACTCCTGACCCGGGTCGCCGCGCCCACCCGCGGCCGGATCGAGCTGGGCGGCCGGGTCGGGTCGTTGCTGGAGGTGGGCACCGGCTTCCACCCCGAGCTGACCGGCCGGGAGAACGTCTACCTCAACGGCACCCTGCTCGGCATGCGCAAGGTCGAGATCCAGCGCCGCTTCGACGAGATCGTGGCGTTCTCCGGGGTGGAGAAGTTTCTGGACACCCCGGTCAAGCGCTACTCGTCCGGGATGTACGTCCGGCTGGCCTTCGCGGTCGCTGCGCACCTGGACACCGAGATCCTCGCCATCGACGAGGTGTTGGCGGTGGGCGACGCGGAGTTCCAGGCCAAGTGCATCGAGCGGATGCGGGCGGTGGCGGCCGAGGGCAGGACGGTGCTGTACGTCTCGCACCAGATCCAGACCGTCAAGGCGCTGTGCAGCTCCGCGCTGTACCTGGAGCACGGCAAGCTGCTGCACCACGGCGATGTGGACGAGGCCATCGAGCTGTACCAGACCAGTCGGGACCGGGCCTCGCTCAGCCAGACCGACATCGACCGGCGGCCCGGCACCGGCGAACTGCGGATCACCTCGGTGGAGGTGTCGTCCCCGCTGTACCGGACCGTCGAACCGAAGACCGTCGAGTTCACGGTGTCGGCCAATCCGGACTACGTGGGCAAGTACTTCGTCTCCGCGCACGTCAACGACCGCAACGGCAGCACCCTGCTGCAGTGCGATTCCCGGGTGGGCGGCCTGTGGCTGGACCCCGGCACCGAACAGAAGATCGCCCTCACGATCAAGGAACCGTGGCTCAAGCCCGGCGAGTACTCGGTGGACCTGTTCGTGTGCAGCTCCGGGGTGCTCGACTCCTTCGAGGGCGCCGGCCGGTTCGAGATCCACCCGGTGCTGCCCTACCCGAACGCCGTCTCCGACGAGGGACTGGACAACGGTCTCGTGCTGGCCGACTTCGACTACGAGAGGCGGTGAGCGCGGTGGCCACCACCCGCACGATCGTCATCACGCCCCCGGGCCGCCTACCGCTGCCCGGCTGGCGCGAGCTCTGGGAGGCCCGCGAGGTCTTCACCCGGTTCGGCATCCGGGACCTGAAGCTGCGCTACCGGCAGACCGCGCTCGGTGTGATCTGGGTGGTCCTGCAACCACTGCTCAGCGCGGGCATCTTCAGCATCGTCTTCGGGCAGATCGCCGACCTGTCCAGCGACGGGGTGCCGTACTTCGTGTTCTCCTTCGCCGGGATGCTGGCCTGGACGCTGTTCAACGGGATCGTCACCCGGGCGGCGCCCTCCCTGGTGAACAACCAGGCCCTGGTGTCCAAGGTGTTCTTCCCCCGGATGCTGGTGCCGCTGTCGGCGGTGCTGAGCGTGCTGGTCGACTTCCTGGTCGCGGCGGTGCTGATGGTCGGTCTGCTGGTCGTCTACGGGATCAACCCGGGCTGGGCGGTGCTGGCCCTGCCGGGCTGGATCCTGCTGGTGATCCTGCTCGGCTCCGGGATCGGGCTGCTGTGCTCGGCGCTGATGGTGCAGTTCCGCGATGTCGCCTACGTGGTGCCCTTCGCGATGCAGACACTGCTGTACGCCAGCCCGCTGGCCTATTCGCTGAGCTCGGTGGGCGAGAACATCCGCTGGCTGTTCGACCTGAACCCGCTGACCTGGATCCTGGAGGGCTTCCGCTGGTCGCTGCTCGGACTGGCCCAGCCCGCGCCCTGGCAGCTGATCGCGGCGGTGGTCGTGTCGGTGGGGGTGTTCGTGGCCGGCGCGCTGGTGTTCTCGAAGATGGAACGCGGCTTCGCGGACGTGATCTGAGGTGCGCCGCAGGGGGGTGGCCATCGGGTCGGTCGGACTGATCGGCGTGCTGCTGGTCGGCACCGGCGTGGTGCTGGTGCGCGACCGCGGGTCCGAGGCCGCGGCGGTCGAACCACCCGCCGCCGGGCAGTTCGCCGCGCCGGTGTGCGGGGTCGCCGACCCCGACCGCTACGCGGCGCTGCCCACCGATGCGCCGATGGCCGGGGTCGAGACCGTGGTGCCGTCGCTGGATGCGGTGCCGGGCGCGCTGGCCGCCACCGACGACTACCTGGCCACGCTCACCGACGGCACCGTGCAGCGCTGGTCCGCCGACGGTCACGCCCTGGACGCCGTCGACGTCGGCGACGCCGGGTCCTTCGCGCTGACCGACGACGGCACGGTGCTGGCCGCGACCGACGCGGACACCGTGGCCGGCTGGGCGCTGGACGACCAGGACCCCGGCGTCACCTGGCAGCTGGGCGACCTGGACCGCGGTGACGTGCGCGCGGTGATCGGCTGGTCGGCGGGCACCGACGCACTGGCGGCGGTCGCTTTCACCGATGCGCCGCGGCTGGCCCTGCTGCGGGCGGACGGCACCGTCGACCCGGACGGCCCGCGCGTCCCGGTGGACTTCTACCCCCGGTTCTTCCCGCTGGACGACGGTGGGCTGGCGGTGATGAGCGACGCCGCCGCCGACCAGTCGTCGACGATCACGCTGACCCGGTACGACGCCGAGGGCACCGCCGGGCTGAGCATCACCGGGTTGCTGGACACCCCGTCGAACGGCCGGGCCAGCACCCTCGACCATCCGACCGGCGTAGTCACGGCCGCCGACGGCGGGCTGCTGCTGGCCGGACCGACCTGGCGGCTGGTCGAGGTCGGGCCGGACGGGGTATGGCGGCGGATCGCGCTCTCCGGCCAGGGGCAGGGGTCGACCTTCACCTTCGCGGACCTCACGCCGGTGGTCCGGACCGACGGCGGGCTGCTGTTCGTCTCCCCGACCGAGGACGGCTTCCAGCTCAGCCGGGTGGCCGACGACCAGCTCGACCTGCTGCTGGACGCGCCGGTGACCTGGGACCTGAACCACGCGTCGACGATGGACCGCCTCGGCTACGGCCTGGGGCTGAGCACCCCGGCGGTCGACGACTACTTCCCGGCCGGTGACGACCCGGCGGTGACCTTCGACGTCGACCCGCAGTGGGGCCGGCTGTCCGGCGCTTACACCCTGCACTACCGGGTGACCGGTGACCCGACCCTGGACGTGACGCCCACCGAGGGCACCCTGGACATCCCCGCCGACGGTGGCTCCGTGCCCCTGGCCCTGCCGCCCGCCGTCCCCGGGGCGTACGAGGTGCACGCGACGCTGGTCGAGGCCGACACCGGGGTGACCCGCACCGCGACCTGCCTGCGCTACGCAGTGGGGGCGCCGGCGTCGACCCTCGACCCGGCCGGACTGGCGGAGGGCGCCGACTGGGGCGGCGCCGGACCGCTGCGCGGCGTGCAGCTGGCCGACCAGCTGGGGATCGGCAGCTACCGGGCGCAGCTCGACTTCGGTGGCCTGGTGCCGGACCCGACCGCGCCCGCGAGCGCCGCCGGGCTGGACCTGGACGCCCTGCCGGACGGACTGGCCGAGGCGGCGGCGACGGCGGCGCGGACCGGGGTGCAGCTGTACGTCCAGGTCGGCCAGGGCGGTGACGCCGAACGTGCGGCGGTCGCGGCCGGGACCTGGGGCGACTGGGTGCGGGTGATCGCGCAGGCGCTGCCGTTCGTCCACCAGTGGGCGCCGTGGAACGAACCGAACAACACCGGCTTCGGCGACGGTGGTGACTACGCCCGGCAGGTGCTCGCCCCCTTCGCCGCCGGGGTCCGGGCCGCCGACCCGTCCGCCCGGGTGATCGGCGGCAACGCGCTGAACGTGGTGGTCGGCTGGTACCAGCAGCTGATCGACGCCGGTGGCTGCGCGCACCTGGACGTGATCGGCATCCACCCGTACACCGGCTTCAACCGGTCGTGGCAGGAGGAAGGCAGCGCCGGGCCGATCGGTCAGATCACCGCCCTGCGGCAGGCCCTGGCCGCGGAGCCGAGCTGCGCCGGGAAGGCGATCTGGGACACCGAGTCCGGCTGGTGGTCGGACGGCCCGGCGAACCACTGGCAGCAGGCCCAGGACGTGGCCCGGACCCGGTTGCTGCTGACCACGCTCGGGGTGGACGAGTGGACCTACTTCTTCAGCGAGGGTGGTTGGGGCGAGGGCGGGTTCTCCTGGTCGCTGGTGCAGGTCGGGTCCTTCGTGAAGCCGGCCGCCCTGGCGATGGCCACGGTGGACCGGATGCTGGCCGGTCGGGGTGCGCCGCGGGTGCTGGACACCGGGGACGGGGCGGTGACGGCGCTGGCCTACGACGCGCCGCCCCCACCGCACAGCGCGGATCAGCTGCTCGCCGTCTGGGCGGCCGATGCGACCACCACGGTCACCGTCAGCGCGCCGAGCCCGACCACCGTGACCGTCACCGACCTCTACGGCGGCACCCGCTCCCTGGACGTCGGACCGGAGGGTGTCGCGCTGCCGGTCACCGGCGCGCCGGTGTACCTGACCGGAGCCGCCACGCTGACCGTGGCCAGCCCGGCTCCGCTGCTGCCCGCCAGCAACCTGCTCACCGGCGGCACCGTCACCGCGTCCTCCGGCACCGACCCCAGCACGTTGATCACGGCGGAGGGTGCGCAGGCGGCACCGTGGCAGGCGGGTCCGCGCACCGACGACGGCCCGGACGTGAGCCCGTGGGTCGAGGTCGCGTTGCCCGCACCGACGACGATCAGCCGGGTCACCGTCACCTCGGCCGGCATCCGGTGCTGCACCGCGGGCGTCCGGGCGTACACGGTCAGCGCACTGGTCGACGGACAGTGGCAGGAGGTCGGCGGCGTGGCGGGTGCGTTCCTGGACCGGAGCACCGCCGTCGACTTCGACCCGGTGACGGCGACCGCGATCCGGGTCCAGGTGCCGAGCACCGCGGCCCGCGGCGTGACGATCCCCGACCTGAACTACTCCGGCCAGTACGGCGGCCTGCTCCCGGCCTGGGAACCCGTCGCCCCCACCCCCACCTGGCCACTCTCCCTCCTCCACCTCTCCGCCTCCGCCCCCTAGCTCCCCACGCCCCCAACCCCCGCCCCAACCCCAACCCCCCGCCCCAGCCCCAGCCCCACCCGCGACCGAAGTCGGCAGTCCACGCCTGAGGTCGGCACATCGCCCGCCCGGTTCTGGCACCAACTGCCGACCTCGACCCGGCCTCCGGATCGCACGCCAGCCCCCGCTCAGTCTGAATTGGAAGGACCCTGTCGATGACTTCCCGTGCCACTGTCGGCATCCCCGTCTACAACGGTGAGCGCTACCTGAGCGCCGCACTCGACTCGGTGCGCGCCCAGGACGAGCCGGACATCGAGATCGTCATCTCGGACAACGCCTCCACCGACGGCACCGAGGCGATCTGCCGGGCGGCGGCGGCCGAGGACCCGCGAATCCGCTACCACCGGCAGGAGGTGAACCGGGGTGGGGCGTGGAACTTCAACCACCTGGTCGAGCTGGCGACCACCCCGTACTTCACCTGGGCCGCCGCCGACGACATCCGTCGCCCCGCCTTCGTCCGGCGCTGCCTGGAGGTGTTCGCCGCCGCCGACCCGGCCACGGTGCTGGTCTACCCGCGCACCCGGATCATCGACGCCGAGGGCCGGATCATCGAGGACCTGAACGACGCCGACCTGGCCTGCGACGAGCCCACCCCGCACCAGCGGATGCGGCACTTCCTCACCGCGCAGGCCGCGCACATCTTCTACGGGCTGCACCGGACCGAGGTGCTGCGCAGCACCCGCGGCATCCGCCCGGTGGTCGGCAACGACATGGTGCTGCTCACCGAACTCGCCTGCCGCGGACCGTTCGCCCTGGTACCCGAACAGCTGTTCCTGCAGCGTCGGCACGCCGAGCAGTTCTCCGCCCAGGGGCAGGCACAGGTCGCCTGGCACGCTCCGCAGGCATCGGTGCGCTTCGCCTTCCCGCACACCCGGGTGAGCGTGGAGCTGCTGCGCGGGGTGGCCGACTCCGGGTTGCCGGTCGGCGAACGGCTGCGGGCGCTGGCCACGGTGCCCACCGCCTGGACCCTGCCGCGCTGGCGTGGACCCGCCGCGGACGTCTGGGCGGCGCTGGGCCGACAGCCCCGCAGCCAGCGGGCGGTGGTCCGGGCATGACGACCCCACCCCGTCGCCCCGAGCTGCACCTGCTCACCCCGGGCGACCACTTCTCCCCGCGCACCGGTTCCGCGATCCCGACCGTGGTCGACGGGCTGTGCGCCGCCCTCGGACCGCTGCCGTCCGACGAGCGTCCCCGGGTGGCGGTGGCGCGCGGCACCTACCCGGACCGGTACCCGAGTGCTGTACCGGTGGAGTACGACCTGCCGGAGTCGGCGCGGGCCGACCGGTACCTGGACGCCGCCGCCGGACGACTCGGCCTGCCGCGCCCCGGTGTCCGGCGCGGACTGCGCGCCGCGCTGCGCACCCAGAACCGGCTCGACGACGGGGTGGTGCTGCTGCACAACGCCCCGCAGGCGGTGCCACTGGTCGAGGGTCGGCACACCCCGGTGCTCTACGCGCACAACTCGCTGCTGCGCAGCTACACCCACACCGAGGCCGGGCGCACCCTGGAGCGGGCGGCGGCGATCGTCTGCGTCAGCGCCGCGCTGGCGCAGCAGACGGCCGACCACCTGCCGCCTTCGCTGCACGACCGGCTGCGCGTGGTGCCGAACGGCGTGGACACCGTCCGGTTCCGGCCCCGGGCCGACCCGCGGCGGGGTGAGCGGCTGCGGGTGCTGTTCGTCGGGCGGATGATCCCGGACAAGGGTGCCGATGTGCTGCTGGACGCCGTGCTCCGGCTCGCCCGGCCCGATCTGGACCTGACCCTGGTCGGGAGCCAGAACTTCGACGCCGGGGCCGGGCCGAGCGCCTACCAGCGGGACCTGACCCGCCGCGCGACGGCGCTCGGCGACCGGGTGCACCTGCACCCCTTCACGCCGCGGTCCCGGATCGCCGCGCTGTTCCGCGCCGCCGACGTGCTGGTGGTGCCCTCGCGCTGGGCGGAGCCCTTCGCTCTGACGGTGCTGGAGGGGATGGCCAGCGGAGTGCCGGTGGTCGCCTCGGCGATCGGTGGCATCCCGGAGGCGATGGGCGGCGCCGGGATCCCGGTCCCGCCGGACGACCCGGCGGCGCTGGCGACGGTCCTGGACGCGCTGGCCACCGACGAGGGCTACCGGCAGCGGGTCGGGCGCGAGGGTCGGGCGCGGGCGGAGGCGGGCGACTGGGGCTGGGCCCGGCAGCGACTGGACCGGGTGGTTTCACCCGCGCCGGTCGGGTGAAGCCCTGTCCGATTTGTCCAGCATGAGGATTTTGCCCGGCACGATGGTCGGCATGCGCATTCTGCGGATCTCCCACAGTGCGGTCGTCACGGCGTGGCGACAGCGGGAGCACGCCCTGCGCGCCGACGGCAGCACCGTGCACCTGCTGAGCGCCCGGCGCTGGCCGGAGGGCGGCCGCCCCGTCGACCTGGATCCGGCACCGGACGAGGACGTGGTCGGCGTCCGCACCCTCGGTCGCCACCCCCAGCTGTTCCTCTACGACCCGCGCCCGCTCTGGCGCGCCCTCGGCCAGCCGTGGGACCTGATCGACCTGCACGAGGAACCCTCGGCGCTGGCGACCGCCGAGGTGCTGTTGCTGCGCGCGCTGCGCCGGGTCAGCACGCCCTACCTCCTGTACTCGGCGCAGAACATCGCCAAGCGCTATCCGCCGCCGTTCCGCTGGTGCGAACGGTGGGCGCTGCGCCACGCGGGTGCGGTGAGCGTCTGCAACGCGGCCGCCGCCCGGATCCTGCGGGACAAGGGGCTGCGAGCGCCGGTGCGGGTGATCGGCCTCGGGGTGGAGATGGCCGCACCACAGACCCGGGCCCGCGTCACTCCCGCAGCTGCTGTCTCGGCGGAGCGCGGTGGCACCGGAGGACGACACGCCACGCCACCCCGCTTCCGGGTCGGCTACGCCGGACGCTTCCTCGCCCCGCACAAGGGGATCGACACCCTGCTGACGGCGGTCGCGGACGAACCCGGCTGGGAGCTGCACCTGGCGGGCGACGGGCCACAGGCGTCCGAGCTGCGTGCCCGCGCCGACCGCGCCGACCTGGCCGGGCGGGTGACCTTCCACGGGGCGCTCGCCGACGCCGACCTCAACGCGTTCTACCGTTCGCTGGACGTCCTGGCGGTGCCGTCGGTGGCCGCCCCCGGCTGGCTGGAGCAGTTCGGCCGGGTGGCGGTGGAGGCGATGGCCCTCGGCGTGCCGGTGGTGGTGTCGGACAGCGGCGCACTGCCGGAGGTGGTGGCGGACGCGGGGCTGGTCGTGCCGCCCGGGGACGCGAGCGCCCTCCGCACGGCGCTGCGCCGGGTACAGGACGAGGACGGGCTGGCGGCTCGGTTGCGGGCCGACGGACTGGCGCGGGCGCGGCGGTACACCTGGGCGGCGATCGCGGAACAGTACCGGGAGTTGTACCGGGCGGCGCTCGGCACGACGACCAGCACGCGGGCGGGCGAGGTCCCGCCGTCGACTCGGCCCGCACCGTCCGGTGACCCGGCGCCCGCGCCACGGCCCGACCCCGAGGTGGTCGTCGTGGCCTACGGCGCCCCCGGCCCGCTCGCCGACGCCCTGGCCCCGCTGGCCGGACACCTGCCGATCACCGTGGTGGACAACTCCGGCGACCCGGAGGTCCGCGCCGTCGCCGCCGCCGCCGGTGCCCGCTACCTCGACCCGGGCGCCAACCTCGGCTTCGGGAACGCGATCAACCGGGTGCTGGCCGACCGGCTGGACCCGGAGGCCGACCTGCTCCTGCTGAACCCGGACGCCCGGATCGACCCGGCCGGGGTGCGCGCCCTCGGTGCCGCACTGCACGCCGACCCGCGACTCGCCGCGGTGGGACCCGTCCAGCTCGATGACGACGCGGTGCCGTCCCGGGTGCGCTGGCCGTTCCCCACCCCCGGCGGAGCGTGGCGGCAGGCGGTGGGCCTCGGACTTCCGAACACCGACGACGGCTTCGTGATCGGCTCGGTGCTGCTGCTGCGCGCCGCCGCCCTGGCCGAGGTGGGCGGCTTCGACGAAGCGTTCTTCCTCTATGCGGAGGAGACCGACTGGCAGCGCCGGGCACGCAGCGCGGGCTGGTCATTGGCGGTGGTGGACACCGACGCGCGGCACACCGGGGGCGGCACCAGCGCGGACCCGACCCGACGGGACACCCACTTCCACGCCGGCCAGGAGCGCTACCTCCGCAAGCACCACGGGGATGCCGGCTGGCAGCTCGCCCGGCTCGGGGTCGTGGCCGGGGCGCTCGTGCGTGCCGTGCTGCCGGGTGAGACCGGGCGCTCGGCACGGCTGCGCGCCCACCTGTACCTGCGCGGGCCGATCCGGGCGGAGCGGGCGCTGGGTGACCCGCGCCGCCCCCGGTCGTCGGTGCTGGACCCGCTGCCACCCCGTCCTCCGGTGGCAGCCCCGACGACCCGGCCCGCGCAGCCCCACCCCGACCAGCCGACACCACCCGAACCCGCCCGGACCGACGGCGATCCGAGCACTCAGCCCGGCGACAACCCGACAGCCCGGCCCCGGGAGGCAGCGTGAGCACCGAGACCGAGCCGGGCACAGTGAACGAGCCGCGCACAGCGACCGCGCCGAGCACGGTGAGCGCCGCCCCCCGCACCCGGCTCCCCCAGCCCACCCTCCCGCAGCGGATCGCCCTGGCGGCGGGGGTGGCGGCGATCGGCGTCGTGCTGGTCCTCACCACCTCGCTCAATCCCTGGTACACCCTCGGCATCGGCGCCCTGCTGCTGGTGATCGCCCTCACCCTGCGCGAGCCGATCGCCCTGCCGGTGCTCGCCATGCCCGCGCTGCTGCTGGTGAACCGGGTCGGCGGGACGCTGTCGGTATCGGACTTCGTGCTGTTCGCCGCGTTCTGGCCCGCCCTGCTCTTCGCCCGACGGCCCCTGGGTCGGACCCTGCGCAACCTGCTGTGGGCGAACGCGTTCTACCAGGTCACCGTGCTGTTCACCGTGATCGCGAATCCGTACCTGGCCAACGCGGTCGAATGGGTGCACTCCTGGCTGCTGGTCGGGGGCGCGCTGCTGGTCGGCTGGGCGATCGGGGCCGCCGGCTGGGCACGCCTCGCGGTGGTGCTGTACCTGTCCGGGAGCGCGGTGGTCACCGTCGCGGCGCTGACCCAGTTCGGGATGAACCTAGCGGCGGGCAACACCGGGGCGGTCTACCTGAACGAGCCCTTCCTGATGCACAAGAACTTCATCGGCTGCGTGCTCGCCTTCGCCGCGGTGGTGGTCTACGCCCGGCCCCGCTGGCTGCGCCTGAACAACCTGCTGTGCCTGAGCCTGTTCGGGTTCTTCCTGGCCGGGATCCTGGTCTCGCAGTCCCGGCAGGCGTTGATCGGACTGGCCGTGGCGGTCACCGTGATCGCCCTGCGCCCCGACCCGAGTCGGCGGCGGTCCAAGGTCGTGCTCCTGGCGGTGGCGGTGGCCGCGGTGGTGGTCGGCTTCCTGGTGCAGGACCAGCTGGAGTCCGGCGACCAGTACAACTCGGCGTATCAGCGCCTGGTCTGGTTCGGGCAGTCGCTGCGGATCTGGGAGCAGTACCCGGTGTTCGGCGCGGGTCTGCGCTGGTGGTACACCGACCGCTTCGACCAGCAGTTCCAGCCACCGAACGCGGAGTTCGAGATGCTGTCCTCCGGCGGGCTGGTCGGGCTGGTCGGCTTCCTGGTGATGTTCGCCGCGATGCTGGTCATCCTGTGGCGGATGGACCGGCGGTTCGGCACCCTGGCGTTCGTCCTGGTGCTGATGCGGTTCGTGCAGGGGCAGTTCGACCTGTTCTGGGTCGCGGCACAGGTGTCGATCCCGTTCGTGCTGGCGGGGATCTGCCTCGGCGCGCAGGAGCACGTCCGGCGGCGGCGACTGGACGAGGACGATCACGACCATCGCGGCTTCGCGCTCACCCCCCGGAGCGACCCGTGATCGGCCCGGAGGTGGTGCACGTGGTCTGCACCGAGGCCTTCGCCGGGGTGGAGCGCTACGTCAGCACCCTCGCCCGGTGGCAGGACGACCGGGGCACCCGGGTGCTGGTGCTCGGCGGCGACCCGGCCCGGATGCCGACCGAACTGGCGGGCACCGGGATCGACTGGCGCCCGGCCGGGACCTGGCGTCAGGCGGCCCGGCAGCTGCGCGGCACCCGGCCCGCAGTGGTGCACGCGCACATGACCGCCGCCGAGCTCGCCGCGGTGCTCACCGCCCGCGCCCCGGTCGTCGCCACCCGGCACTTCGCGGAGCGGCGCGGATCCTCGCTGCCCGCGCGGACCGTCGGTCGCTACCTCACCCGACGGATCGCGGCCCAGATCGCGATCAGCGCGTTCGTCGCCGACCGGGTCGAGGGCACCAGCGTGGTCGCCCACCCCGGCGTGCCGGTGCTGCCACCGGCGACGGCCACCCGGCGACCGGTGGTGCTGATCGCCCAGCGGTTGGAACCGGAGAAGCGCACCGACCTCGGCCTGCGGGTCTGGGCGGCGTCCGGCCTCGGGGCACGCGGGTGGGAGCTGCACATCGCCGGCACCGGGTCACTGCGGCCGGAACTGGAGACGATGGCGCGGCGGCTCGGGGTCGGCGACTCGGTGCGCTTCCTCGGTGCCCGCACCGACGTCGACACCCTGTTGTCCACCGCCGGGATCCTGTTCGCCCCGCGCGGCGACGAGCCCTACGGGCTGTCGGTGGTGGAGGCGATGGCGCACGGGGTGCCGGTGGTCGCCGGGGCTGGTGGCGGCCACAGCGAGACGGTCGGCTCGGTGCCGGAGGCCGTGCTGGTGCCCCCGGACGACCCGACCGCGGCGGGCAGGATGCTGGCGGCCCTCGCCGACGACCCGGCACGCCGCGCGCGCTACGGTGCCGCGCTCCGGGCTGCCCAGCAGGAGCGGTTCGCGCTGGATACCCACGCTGCCGCCGTCGAGTCGGTCTACGCGGAGGTCCGACGATGAGCCTGGTGACCACCCCCGTCCGGCAGGACCTGGTGGTGCTGAGCCTGGAACCCTGGGACGAGGTCTGGCGCCGCAACCAGCACCTGATCGCCGGACTGCTGCACGACGACCCGGCGCTGCACGTGCTCTTCGTCGAGCCGCCGGTCGACCACCTGCACGATCTGCGCCGTGGCGCCCCGCTCACCCTCGGTCGACGCCTCCGCCCGCTCACCGCCCACGACGGCACGCCCACCGGTCGCGCCTGGGCGTACCGACCGACCAAGTGGCTGCCCCGACGGCTGGCCCCCGGCGCCGACGACCGCCGCGCCCGGGCCGTGCACCGGACGGCGCGCCGACTGGGGATGAGCGACCCGGTGCTCTGGGTGAACGACCCGGACGGCGCGGCGGTGCTGCGGGCCACCGGCTGGCGCTCGCTGTACGACATCACCGACGACTGGCTGCGTGCCGAACGCGACCCGGCCGAGCACCGACGCACCCGGCAGAACGAGGACCTGCTGCTGGCCGACTGCGACGCGGTGGTGGTCTGCTCCCCCGCTTTGGCCCGGAGCAAGGGTGACCGGGTCGGCCGGACGGTCAGCCTGGTGACGAATGCCGTCGACCTAGCCGCCTACCGTCGCCCGATGGCCCGCCCCGGCGACCTGCCGGCCGGCGACTACGCGGTGTACGTCGGCACCCTGCACCCGGACCGGCTGGACCTGGAGGCGTGCCTGCGGCTGGCCGTCGCGCTGCGCACCGCCGGGGCACACCTGGTGCTGGTCGGCCCCGCGCTGCTCGACCCGTTGGACCTGACCCGGCTGGAGGCCGCCGGTGCCGTCGTGCTGGGCGCCCGGGCCGCGGCGGTGGTGCCCGCCTACCTGCAACACGCCGCAGCACTGGTGGTCCCGCACCGGGTGGACGACTTCACCGACTCGCTGGACCCGATCAAGCTCTACGAGTACCTGGCGGTGAACCGGCCGATCGTGAGCACCCCGGTCGCCGGGTTCCGGGACCAGCCGGGCCACCGGGTGATCACCGCCTCGCCGCAGCAGCTCCCGGCCGCCGTGCTCCGGGTGCTCAGCGCGCCGCCGACACCCGGGTCACCGGCCGAGGTCCCGAGCTGGGGCGACCGGGTGCGGCAGATGCGGGACGTCCTGGACCGGGTGCGAGCCGGCACCACACCGCGGTGAGCGCCTCGGCCGTCGCCGTGATCGGGTAGTCGCGCCGCACCCCGAACCACGCCTGTCGCGCGCGGGCGGCTGTCGTCTCCGGGTCCCGCAGCAGCGCCTCGACCGCCGCCGCGAGTCCGGCCACGTCCCCCGGTCGGACCAGGGCACCGCGCGGCTCCGCGTCCCGGGGCAGCACGATCTCGTCCACCCCACCTCCGGCGGTGGCGACCACCGGCACGCCGCGGGCCATCGCCTCGACCACCACCTGGCCGAAGGGCTCCGGGGTCGGGGAGGCGTGCACCATCACGGTGAGCCGGTCCAGCTCGGCCACCGGATCGGCCACCCACCCGGTGAACTCCACCCGGTCGGCCAGCCCGGCTGCCTGGGCCCGCACCTGCTCCGCGTAGTCGGCCTCCGCGAACAGCGCGTCCCCGATCACCCGGAACCGCAGGTCGGGGAACCGGTCGGCCAGCAGGGCGGCGGCCGCCAGGAACTCCCGTTGCCCCTTGGTCGGGCTGATCCTGCCCACGATCCCCACCACCGGTGGCGTCGGGGTCGGCCGGTGGATCGGATCGGGCCCCACCTGCTCCGGCGCCAGTCCTGGATACGCGAGCGTCCACCGGGGCAGCGGCAGCACCGTCGACGCGGTCGCCCGGGAGTTGACCACCACCTCGGTCACCGCATGCCGCGCCAGCCACCGCACCAGCGCCACCACGGGGCGGGGCAGGTAGTCGGCGGCGATCCGGTCGTGCAGGTGCCACACCACCCGGCGACGCACCAGCCGGGCGGCGACCAGCCCGATCAGGTCGGCCTTCAGCGAGGTGCAGTGCACCACGTCGGGCCGCAGCCGACGCAGCGCCCGGGCCAGTCGGAACACGAAGGGCGCCGCCCGCAGCGATCCGAGCCGTCCCACCGCGTGCCGCCCGGTCGCCGCCACCCGGGGATCCAGCGCCAGCACCTCGACCCGTGCGCCGACCGCCCGCAACCGCCCGACCAGCGGCCCCTCGGCGAACAGCAGCACCGTCAGGTCCACCCGGCTCGGATCCAGCGCCGCGACTGTCCGCAGCAGCGCCAGCTCGGCGCCGCCGGTCTGGGCGGTGTGGTCCAGCACCACCACCCGGACCGGGGTCATGGCCGGTGGGTGAAGAACATCGCCGGGCGACCGCGGCCGCCCCCACGGCCGGAGGTGGCGGGCACCCGGGCCTCGGTGCCGGACTCCTCGGGGTCGGCATCCAGCCCCGGCTCGGCATCCAGCCCAGGCTCGGCGTCCCGCTCCGGATCGGCGCGGCCGTCGTCCCGGCCCGTGCCGATGTCCTCGGGCTGCGTCGGCGGTTCCGCGTTCTCCGGCTCGGCCGCCGCCCCGGCGAAGGCATAGCTCGCCTCGTACCCGACCTCGCGTCCGGCAGCCCCGTCCAGGCTCAGCCCGAGCAGCCGGGCGTTGGCGGCTCGCAGCCGGTCGGCGGACTCCTCCACCGACCCGATCCGGGTGTGTCCGACGGTGGCCGCCAGCAGCACCCCGTCGGCGTGCCCGCCCAGGATCGTGGCGTCGGCGGCGACCAGCATCGGCGGTGCGTCGATGATCACCACATCCGCCGCCGCTCGCAGGGTGGCGATCAGCTCGCGCACCCGGTCGCTGGCCAGGAAGTCCGCGGGGTCGAGCTCGGTGCGCAGGGCCGGGTGCACCGCCAGGTGCGGGGTGCCGGTCGGCTGGGCTCCGGCCGCGGCCACCGGCTCGGAGAGCGTGCCGTCCTCGACCACCGGCAGCAGCGCGTTCAACCGGGGCTGACGCAGGTCGCCGGAGAGCACCACCACGCTGCGCCCGGACAGCGCCCAGGACGCTGCCAGGTTCGCCGCCACGAAGGAGCGTGGTGTCTCCAGGTCGGCCGAGGTCACCACGATCACCGCACTGCCGGACTCATTCTCCACCGCCGCCTGCAACGCGGTGCGCAGCTCGCGGACCGACCGGGTGTAGGCGGTGGCCTCCCGGGTGGCGACCGGCAGCACCGCCTCGGACTCCCAGGTCTTCAGCGCCGCGCCGGTGCCGGACAACCGGGCCAGCACCGGCGCCGAGGCGGCCCGGCGCGCAGCACCCGCGGTCCGCACCCGGGTGTCCAGCCCTCGCCGCAGCACCGCCAGGGCGATCCCGACCAGCAGACCGGCCAGCGCGGCGATCGCGTAGACCAGCGACGACGGGATGCTCACCAGCTGTGCGCCGACCGCGTTCTGCAGCACTCGCGCCGGGTTGGCGAGCACCGTCGCCTGCGCCTGCTGGGCGGCCAGGGTCTGGTACTGGTCCATGCTCGCGCCGTACTGCGCCTCCAGCAGGCCGTCCACCGGGTCGGTGCTCGCGGCTCCGGCGACCGCCGCGCTGGCCGCACGGGCGTTGGTGATCGCCTTCTGCTGGCCGTCGATGGTCTTGGCCAGGGCGTCCAGGCGCTGCTGGATGCCGGTCAGGTCCTCGTCGAACTGGGCCTGCAACGCGGCCACGTAGGCGGTGGCCATCGCGTTGGCCGCCGCGGTGGTCGCCTTCGGGTCGGTGCCGGTGGTGTCCACCACCACGGTGTTCGGGTTGTCGACCTGGTACTCGGCGCTGGTGCTGGCCGCCAGATCGCGCCCCCGCACCCCACCGCCGAGTTCCTTCGCGGCCGCCGCCGCCACATCGTCCGAGGTGACCAGGCTGGGGTCCGCCTCGATCCGGATCCCGGCTGCGGCGAGCGTCTCGGCATCGACGATCTGCACGGTGGCCTCGGCCGCGTACTGCGGTTCGGAGTCGGAGACGTAGAGCCACGCCCCGACCCCGGCCGCGACCAGCGCCACCAGCACCAACCATTTGCCGAACCAGATCGTCCGGAGCATCTCCTGCAGGGTCATCGGGTCTCCTGGGTGGGAACGGGGGCGGCGAGGCGGCCCAGTTCGGCATCCGCGACGGCACGCAGCCGAGCGACGAATCGGGGCAGGCCGAAGGACTCGGCATGGGTGCGGAGCAGATCGGCGTCCCAGCTCCGGGTGAGGGCGGTGTCGATGGACGCGGCCATGTCTTCGGGGGTCGGCGTCGCGAAGAACTCGCCGGTCTCCCCGCCGCGCACCGTGTCCAGGTAGCCGCCGTCGTGCAGGACCACCGACGGACGGCCGAAGGCGGCCGCCTCCAGCGGCGACAGGCCGTAGTCCTCGTAGGAGGCAGCGACCAGGGCGGCGCAGTGCCGGTACAGCCAGCGCAGCCGGGCGTCGTCCACCCGGCCGGCCAGCACCACCCCGGGCAGACCGGCTGCCCGGGCGCTCAGCGCCGACCGCTCGGGACCGTCACCGACCACCACCAGCCGTGCGCCGGGGATCCGCCGGACCGCCTCGATCACCACGTCCACGTTCTTGTACGGCAGCAGCCGCGCCACGCACAGCAGGAAGCCGGGCTCGACCGCAGCCATCGGCGACTCCGGTCCGTCCGGCAGCATCGCGGGCGGCGGCGGCAGCACCTCGGCCTCGATCCCGTACACCGCCCGGACCGCCCGTGCGGTGACCGTGGAGTTGGCCAGGTAGCGGTCGGCGGATCGCGCCGCCCGCTGGTCCCAGGCCCGCAACCGAGGGGCGAGAGCGCCCAACGCCCGACCCATCGCCCAGCGCCCGAGACCACCATCGCGGCCCAGATACCGCTCGGCCTGGTAGAGCCAGCGCGCCGGGGCGTGGCAGTAGACCACCTTGCGGCCGGTCACCGGGAAGCCGTGCGCCCAGCCGGTCGACGACGCCAGCACCAGGTCCGCGTCGATCGGGGTCCGGTCCACCGCGCCGGGCAGCAGCGGCAGCGCCCAGCGGTGCGAGCGGCGCAGCACCCCGATCCGGTCCAGCGGAGAGGTGTGCAGATCCAGGTCGCTGAACTCGGGGAATGTGCCGGCCGGGTGGTGCAGCGTGGTGTACATCGGTGCGCCCGGGAACGCGTCCGCCAGCATCAACGCCACCCGTTCGGCGCCGCCGCGCTGGGTCGCGTAGTCGTGGGCCAGCGCGATCTCAGCGGCCGCCATGTCCGCTCACCACCACACCGAGCGTCCGCCACAGGATCATCAGGTCGAAGGCGATCGACCAGTTCTCCACGTAGCGCAGGTCCAGCTTCACCGCTTCCTCCCACGGGAGGTCGGCGCGGCCGCTGACCTGCCACAGTCCGGTCAGGCCGGGCTTGACCAGCAGACGACGGCGGACCGACTCGCGGTACACCGCCACCTCGTGCGGCAGCGGCGGCCGGGGACCGACCAGTGCCATGTCGCCCCGCACGACGTTGAACAGCTGGGGCAGTTCGTCCAGGGAGTGCCGGCGCAGGAAGTGGCCGATCCGGGTGATCCGGGGGTCGTGGTCCAGCTTGAACAGCGGACCGTCGGCCTGGTTCGCGTCCCGGAGCTCGGCGAGCTGCTTCTCCGCGTCGACCACCATGCTGCGGAACTTCAGCATCGAGAACTCGCGGCCCTCCTTGCCGACCCGCACCTGGCGGAACAGCACCGGGCCCGGGCTGGTCACCTTCACCGCGATGGCGATCACCACCAGCACCGGTGCCAGCACCAGCAGACCGCCCAGCGCCGAGGCGGTGTCCACCACCCGCTTGGCCACGATCCGGGAGCGCCGGGCCTCGGCCGCGTTCACGTGGATCAGCGACAGCCCGGCGGTGGGTTCCAGGCTGACCCGCGGCCCGAACACCTCCACGATGCCCGGTGCGACGACCAGCTCGGTGTGGGTGCGCTGCAAGGCCCAGGACAGTCGGCGCAGTGCCTGGCCGGACAGCTCGGACCCGGTGACGATCACCACGTCGAACCGACCGTCGACCGCCACCTGCACCACATCGGAGACCGTGCCCAGCACCGGCACCCCGAGCCCCGGCAGTGGACCGTCGAAGGAAGGCACGCACACACCGGCGATCTGGTACCCGTGCTGCGGCAGCCCGCGCAGGTCCTCGACCACCCCGGTGATCGATCCGGCGTCGCCGACCACCAGGGTGCGGCGCATCGACTCCCCGGCCGCCCGCCGCTTGTGCAGCGACCGGCGGGCCAGGTGCCGGGAGGCGGCCAGCACCAGCACGACCAGGGGCAGCGCGGCGAAGACGATGGTGCGCGGCACGTCGACGTCCGCACCAACTGCCAGCAGCGCCAGCCCGGCGGCCGTCAGCACCCCGCCGCGCAGCACCGCCTCGAACTCCAGGTGCCCGTCGCCGATCACCTGACGGTCGTAGCCGCGCTCGACGGCGGTCATCGCGACGAACAGCACCCCGATCATCACGCCCCAGCTGAGCTGCAACAGGCTCACGCCGTGCATCAGGAACAGCAGGAGGGTCGGGATACCGGTGGCGAGCACCAGGTCACGGGACAGGGTCTCGACCTGGTAGCTGCCGTGCTGGCTGCGCCAGTCCGAGGGCGCGGCGCCGGGCAGCGGCGGCTGGAAGGGCTTGTCCGACGCCCAGGACAGCCGCGGTCCCTGACTGCTCCGCCGCCGGTCGGCCGGATCCAGCGGAAGTCCGCTCGGCGGCGTCTCGACGGCGGTGGCCGGGACCGTGGGATCGGCGGCGCGCGCGGTGCGCGGCACGTCCTGATCGTCGAGCAAGCTCATGGGGACCCCTGAAACCTCGGTGACGCCGCGAGGCTATATCAGCAGGTTTGTCCCAGTCCGCCCTATCTGTCCGTTTTCACCCCTTTCGCACCCGTATGGGTTACTTGGAGTGGAAGCGCAGCTGCGCCTTCTCCAGACCCTCCGTGATCAGCAGCTCCACCGCGTCCGCCGCGTCGTCCAGCAGGAACGGCAGTTCCTTGCGCTCGGCGGCACCGAAGTCCTTCAACACGAAGTCGGCCGGGTCCTGACGCCCCGGCGGTCGCCCCACCCCGACCCGCACCCGCAGGTAGTCCTTGGTGCCCAGGGCCTTGCTGGTGTCCCGCAGGCCGTTGTGGCCGCCCTCGCCACCACCGCGCTTGAGCCGCACGGCGCCGAATGGGATGTCCATCTCGTCGTGGACCATCACCACCCGGTCCGCCGGGATGTCGTAGTACTGCGCCAACCCGGAGACCGGACCACCCGAGGTGTTCATGAACGTGCCCGGCTTCGCCAGCACCGCCCGCGGACCCGGCGCGCCGCCCGGCAGCACGCCGACCCGAACCTCGGCCGTCGCCGCCTGCGGTCGTCGGGACAACAGCCCACCACCCTTGGTGGAGAAGGTGGTCGACACCCGACGGGCCAGCTCGTCCAGCACCATCTGCCCGACGTTGTGCCGGTTCCCGGCGTACTGCGGTCCGGGGTTGCCCAGGCCGACCACCAGCCAGCGTCCCTCGCTCATCGTGCTCCCTCGGAGAATCGGGTCCAGACATGCCGGACGCCCGGCACCTGCACGGTACCGGGCGTCCTGGGTTCGACGCGGAGTGGTCGCCCCACTCAGCACACGCCGGGGCGGATCACTCCGCGGCGGCCTCGGCGGACTCCTCGGCGGCGTCGTCAGCGGCCTCGGAGCGCGGCACGGCGATCGCGACCATGACGATCTCGGCGTCGGTCACCAGCGAGGTGCCCTGCGGCAGGGTCAGGTCGGCGGCGGTGACCTGCGCACCGGCCTCCAGGCCGTCGATGTTCACCTCGACGTGCTGCGGCAGGTGGGTCGCCTCGGCCTCCAGGGCCACGTTCTGGGTCTCCACGATGTGGATGGTGCCGGGGGCGGACTCGCCGACGACGGTCACCGGGACCTCGACCTCGACCTTCTCGCCCTTGCGGACCAGCAGCAGGTCGACGTGCTCGATGATCTGGCGGACCGGGTCACGCTGCACGTCCTTGGCGATCGCCAGGGTGTCGGTGCCGTCCAGCTCGATGGTGAACAGGGCGTTGGCCTGCTTCAGCGCCATCATCGTGGCGTGGCCCGGCAGCGAGACGTGCACCGGGTCGGTGCCGTGCCCGTACAGGACGGCGGGGATCTGGTTGGCCCGGCGCAGACGGCGGGCGGCGCCCTTGCCGAACTCGGAACGGGCGGTGGCGACGAGCTTGACCTCGGACATGATGACTCCTGATGCGTTCTGGTGGCGAAGGCGGTTGGCCTCGACGCGGCACGACAGACGGGGAAACACGGAGGCATCCACCCTGTCGATCACGGACCAGCAGGTCGGCCACTCGGACCGTCCCCGCCCAACGTCCCTCGCCGAGGCAACTTCCCGATCCTACCAGTCCGCCCGGCCCGCTTTCACCCGGCCCGACCGGCTCGCTCCCACCGGCCCCGGTCCCCCGAGCAGCCCCGAGCCGCCCTCCGCGCCCGGGTTCGGCGGCCAGCCGAAGTCGGCAGTACGCGCCCGAAGTCGGCGGTACGCGCCCGAGGTCGGCACTTCGCTAGCCCCGATCGGGGCGGAAGTGCCGACCTCGGTCAGCGCGCCGCGAGGGCGTTCGGTCAGCTGGGCTGGGGCTGGGTCAGGCGCGGCCGTCGAAGAGGGAGGTCACCGAGCCGTCGTCGAAGACCTCGCGGATCGCCCGGCCCAGCAGCGGGGCGATGGACAGCACCGTCAGCTTCGGGAACCGGTGCTCCTCCGGGATCGGCAGGGTGTCGGTCACGATCACCTCGCGGGCACCGCACTGCTGCAACCGGTCGGCGGCCGGGTCGGAGAGCACGCCGTGGGTCGCGGCCACGATCACGTCCTTGGCCCCGGCGTCCAGCAGCACCCGGACCGCACCGGTGATGGTGCCGGCGGTGTCGATCAGGTCGTCGACCAGCACGCAGGTCCGGCCCTCGACGTCGCCGACCACCCGGTTCGCCACGGTCTTGTTCGGCTGGTTGATGTCGCGCGACTTGTGCACGAACGCCAGCGGGCCGCCGCCGAGCTTCTGCGCCCACAGCTCGGCCACCCGGATGCGCCCGGCGTCCGGGGACACCACGGTCACGTTCTGCACGTCGACCCGGCTGCGCACGTAGTCGGTCAGGATCGGCATCGCCCACAGGTGGTCCACCGGGCCGTCGAAGAAGCCCTGGATCTGCGCGGCGTGCAGGTCGACGCTCATCAGCCGGTCGGCACCGGCGGTCTTGAACAGGTCGGCCATCAGCCGGGCCGAGATCGGCTCACGCCCACGGTGCTTCTTGTCCTGCCGGGCGTAGCCGTAGAACGGGGCGATCACGGTGATGGTCTTGGCCGATGCCCGCTTGAGCGCGTCCACCATCAGCAGGTGTTCCATCACCCACTGGTTGATCGACGCCGCGTGGCTCTGCAGCGCGAACACGTCAGCGCCACGGACCGACTCGGCGAAGCGCACGTAGATCTCGCCGTTGGCGAAGTCGTACGCCGTGGTGGGCAGGAGCTCGGTGTCCAGGCTCTCCGCCACCGCGGTGGCCAGCTCGGGGTGTGCCCGCCCGGACACCAGGACGAGGCGCTTCTCCTCGGTCTGCTCGATCGACCCAGTCATCGTGCGTTGTCCTCCGTGGCGGTGTCGTGCTTCTTCGGGCTGTGCTGCGGCAGTTCCGGCGGCGGGGTGGGCGCCTGGGTGCTGGCCGCCTGGCCGGCACGCTCGCGCTCGGCCCGCGCCTGCGGGGACAGCCCGGCATCCGGGTCCACGGCGGCGGCAGCGGCGTCGGCCGCCGGGGTGCCGGGGCGGTTGCGCACCACCCAGCCGTCGATGTTCCGCTGCGACCCTGCACTGACCGCCAGGGCGCCGGAGGGCACGTCGTGCCGGATCACCGAACCGGCACCGGTGTAGGCACCGTCGCCCACCGTGACCGGCGCGACGAACATGTTGTCCGACCCGGTGCGGGCGTAGGAGCCGATGGTGGTGCGGTGCTTGCGCACACCGTCGTAGTTCACGAACACGCTGGCGGCGCCGATGTTCGTCTCCACGCCGATCGTGGCGTCACCGACGTAGGACAGGTGCGGCACCTTGGACCCGGCGCCGATCTCGGCGTTCTTGGTCTCGACGAAGGTGCCGATCTTGCCCCGCTCGCCGAGCACGGTGCCCGGGCGCAGGTAGGCGAACGGCCCGACCAGCGCGTCCTCGCCGATCACCGCGAGCGACCCGTGGGTGCGGATGATCGTGGCGCGGTCGTGCACCTCGACGTCGGTCAGCGTGGTGTCCGGGCCGATGGTCGCGCCCGCACCGATGCTGGTCGCCCCGTGCAGCTGGGTGCCGGGCAGCAGGGTGACGTCGCGGGACAGGTCCACGTCCACGTCGATCCAGGTGGTGGCCGGGTCGACGATGGTCACGCCCTCGCGCATCCAGTCGTCCAGGATCCGGCGGTTCAGCTCGGCACGCAGGACGGCCAGCTGGGCCCGGTCGTTGACGCCCTCGACCAGCACCGGGTCGTCGGTGCGCAGAGCACGGACCCGGCCACCGTCGGTGCGGGCGATCTGGATCACGTCGGTGAGGTAGACCTCGCCCTGGGCGTTGTCCCGGCCGAGTCGGCCGAAGGCGCCGCGCAGGACGGCCGCGTCGAAGACGTACACCGAGGAGTTGATCTCGGTGACGGCGCGCTGCTCAGGAGTGGCGTCCTTCTCCTCGACGATCGACTCCAGGTCACCCTCGGCGCCGCGGATGATCCGGCCGTACCCGGTCGGCTCCGGCACCTCGGTGGTCAGCACGGTGACGGCGTTGCCGTCGGCCGCGTGCGCCGCCAGGAGCTCGGCCAGCGTCTCGCCGTCCAGCAGCGGGATGTCACCGGCCAGCACCACCACCGGGCCCTCCACCAGCACCCCGGCGGCGGAACCGGGCTGGCCCGGACCGTCCTCGCGGGAGGCGGCGTCGGCCTGGGCGGCGGAGTCCAGCACCGAGAGCGCGCACTGCACGGCGCGGCCGGTGCCGGGGATCTCGTCCTGGTCGGCGATCAGGACGGCGGAGTCCAGCGACCGGGCGTGCTCGGCGACCCGATCACGCTCGTGCCGGACCACCACCGCGGTGCGCAACGGGTCCAGCGCCTGCGCGGCGGCCAGCGCATGACCGAGCATGCTCCGGCCCGCGAGGGTGTGCAGGACCTTGGGGGTGGACGACTTCATCCGGGTGCCCTCGCCTGCGGCGAGGACCACGACCGCAGCGGGGCGGGGGGTGGTCACCTGTGGGTGCTCCCGTCGATTCTGCCCGCGACCCGAGACGGTCACGAGAGTGGGATGGCGTGCGTTCACGCACTCTACCGCCGCTGCCGATGCGTTCCGTGCCCGAAGGTCCGACGATGGAACTTCAGCGACCGGCGCGACTCGCCGCCGGGGACCCGACACCGGGAGCGTCACCATGACCGATCGGTCCTTTCCCACGGTGGTCCAGACCGTCCTGGACACCACGGATCCGCGCGGGCTCGCCGAGTTCTACCGCGCACTGCTCGGCCTGAGCTACCGACCCGGCGACGAGCCACCGGCCGACGGTGAGCCGGATCCGAACGGCGCCGACTGGCTGGTGCTGACCGGCGCCGTCCCGCTCGCCTTCCAGTACGTGCCGGAGCTGGCGGCCACGACCTGGCCCGACCCGGATGTCCCGCAGCAGCTGCACCTCGACATCACCGTGACCAGCACCGACGAGCTCGATCAGCACAGTCGACGGGCGGTCGAGCTCGGCGCCCGGCTGCTGCGGGACCGGTCGGACGATCCGGAGGAGCCCCTGCGGGTGTTCGCCGATCCGGCCGGACACCCGTTCTGCCTGTTCGTCGGCTGACGATTCGGGACCTTCGACCTCTCCAGTCGACCGGGCACAGGTGGCACCACCCCGGCCCGGAACCGGTGAGCGGAACCGGGTGCTCCGGCGCCCTCATCACCCGGACGGCCCGCGCCGATACGCCCGCCATGCCACCCGCACGCCGCGGTCAGCGCGGCCCCGCCCCGACCGGCGTCGAACGCACCTTCGGCCCGGAGGAGATCATCGTCTCCAAGACCGATCCGCGCGGAGTGATCACCTACGCCAACGACGTCTTCGTCCGGGTCGCCGGGTACCCGGAACCGGAGATCCTGGGTGCGCCGCACAACCTGATCCGGCACCCGGAGATGCCCCGGGCGGTGTTCCAGCTGATGTGGGACGTGATCGGCGCGGGCGACGAGCTCTTCGCCTACGTGCTCAACCTGGCGGCCGATGGTGGGCACTACTGGGTGTTCGCGCACGTCACACCGACCCTGGACCCGGCAGGCCGGATCACCGGCTACCACTCGAACCGCCGCTGGGTGCCGCCGGCCACCCGCCGCACCGTCGCCACCCTCTACCGGACGGTGCTCGCCGCCGAGCAGTCGGCCTCGGGGAGCCGGGACGCGGTCGCCGCCGGGACGGCCGCCCTCACCACCGCCCTGCACGAGGCAGGCACCGACTACGACGCCTGGGTCTGGTCGCTGGCTGCCGCCGACGAACTGGCGGCGGTGACCCGATGAGCGCCGCCACCGACCGGAGCGGCACCGCCGATCTGGACGCGATCGCCACCTTCTGCGAGCGCCTGGCCCAGGGCGACCTGGAAGTCCGGTTGCCCCCGCTGTCCGACTCCCCCGAGGTGCAGCGCGCCCGCACCGGACTCAACCGGGTCGCCGACCTGATCGACGCCTACGTCCGCGAGTCGCAGGCCACCCTGACCGCGGCCGGTGCGGGCAGGTTCCACCGCAGGTTCCTGCGCCGCGGGATGCCCGGCGCGTTCCGGTCCGGTGCGGCCCGGATCGACGCCGCCCGGTCGGCGCTGCAACGGGCCGCCGAGCAGACCGCCCGCGAACAGGCCGAACGCGCGGCGCTGGCCGAACGCCTGGTGCTGATCGCCGCCGGGGTCGCCGACGCTGCACACAGCCTGGCGGTCTCCGCGACCTCGCTGTCCGCCTCCGCCCGCGCAGCGGCCGACGCCACCGAGGGCTCCCGGTCCACCGTCACCTCGCTGACCGACACCTCCGCGCAGATCAAGGACGCGGTCGGCCTGGTCAAGACCATCGCCGGGCGCACCCGCCTGCTCGCACTGAACGCCGCGATCGAGGCCGCCCGCGCCGGGGAGGCCGGCCGTGGTTTCGCCGTGGTCGCCGCCGAGGTGCGCACCTTGGCGGACGAGTCGGCCGGCCGCTCCGACGACATCGCCGACCACGTCACCGCCGCGATGACCGCCGCCACCGAGGCCGGGCACACCATCGAGCAGATCGGCGCGCTGGTCGCCGGGATGACGGATCAGGTCGCGGCCGTGGCGGCATCGGCGGGTGGCGGCGACGGCGAGGGGCTGGCCGAGATGGCGGAGACGCTGCGGGTGGAGATCACCCGGTTCGCGACGTTGCACTAGGGCTCCGCCCCCAGGATTCGAACCCGGACCTCAAGGCACCAAAGGCCTGTGTGCTGCCATTACACCAGGGCGGACCGCACAGCCGACCGCGTCGATGTGCGACACCAGTCTGCCAGGCCACACCGCGGGCGGATGCCAGGACCACGGTCCCGCCATCCCTGGCAAGATGACCCGATGGCCAACCAGACCCGTCCCGCCGCTCGGGCGTCCAAGCCGCGGATGACCGCGGCCGAACGGCGCGAGCAGTTGCTGGACGTCAGTCGCCGGCTGTTCGCGGAGAAGGGTTTCGACGGCACCTCGGTGGAGGAGATCGCCGCGCGGGCGAAGGTGTCCAAGCCGGTGGTGTACGAGCACTTCGGCGGCAAGGAGGGCATCTACGCGGTGGTGGTCGACCGCGAGATCCGGGCGCTCACCGATGCGCTGAACGGTGCCCTGGAGAAGGGGCATCACCCGAAGGTGCTGGTCGAACGCTCGGCGTTGGCGCTTCTCAGCTACATCGAGGAGAACGAGGACGGCTTCCGCATCCTGGTGCGCGACTCCCCGGTCGCGCAGGCCACCGGCACGTTCTCCAGTCTGATCGGGGACGTGGCGACCCAGGTCGAACACCTGCTGGCGGCGCAGTTCAAGAAGTCGCACCTGGACCCGCGCACCGCACCGATCTATGCCCGGATGCTGGTCGGGATGGTCGCCCTGACCGGGCAGCACTGGTTGGACGCCCGCTCGCCGGAGAAGGCCGACGTCGCGGCGAACCTGGTCAACCTGGCGTGGAACGGCCTGTCCGGGCTGGAGCGTCGTCCCCAGCTCTCCGACCAGCACGGGTAGCCTCCCGCCATGCCCGAGGAGCTGCCGGTGGACGAGGTCGACCGGATCGTCGACGCCTGGGCCCGGGAGCGCCCCGACCTGGACGTCACCCCGCTGACCGTGCTGTCCCGGGTGACCCGCCTGTCCCGGCACCTGGATCTGGCTCGGCGCCGGGCGTTCGCGTTGCACCGGCTGGAGCCGTGGGAGTTCGACGTGCTCTCGGCGCTGCGCCGGGCCGGGTCGCCGTACCGACTCTCCCCCGGTGCCCTGCTCACCCAGACCCTGGTGACCAGCGGGACGATGACCAACCGGATCGACCGGCTGGCTGCCCGGTCACTGGTGGAACGGCAGCCGTCGCCGGAGGACCGGCGCGGGGTGCTGGTCAGCCTCACCGAGGAGGGGCTGGCCCGGGTGGACGCGGCGATGACCAGCCTGCTCGACATCGAACGCGACCTGCTGGCCGACCTGCCGGACGGGGACCGGGAGCGCCTGGCCGACCTGCTGCGCACCCTGGTCCTGCCCTTCGACGCATGAGAACGGCCGGCCACCCGCGAGGGTGACCGGCCGTCCAGCACTGCGGGCGCTGCTCAGCCCTTGAGGGCCTCGCTCAGCTTCACCCGACGTCCGGTGCGCAGCACCGAGCGCTCGTAGATCCGGGCGCCGATCGCGGTGACCCCCCAGGCCGACAGGGCCAGGATCACCAGGGACAGCAGCGGCTCCCACCAGGCGGCGGTGCCGAGGAACAGCCGGACCGGCATCCCCACCGGGGCGCTGAACGGGACGTAGCTCATCACCGCGAGCACGACCTCGTTCGAGTTGAAGAAGATGACCAGGAAGTACGGGATCATCACCAGGTACATCACCGGGGTGAGCACGGCTCCGGTGTCCTCGGTCCGGGAGACCAGCGATGCGGCGGCGGCGAACATCGCGGCCAGCAGCACGAACCCGACCAGGAAGAACACCACGAACCAGGCCACCGGAGCGCCGATCAGGCTCAGCACGTCGTCCTGTCCGGTCACCACCAGGCCGATCACGGCGACGGCGGCGATCGCGGCGGTCTGACCGAAGGCCAGGATGCTGTTGCCGATCACCTTGCCGGCCAGCAGCGCGCGGGGCGGCACCGCCGACAGCAGGATCTCCACGATCCGGGACTGCTTCTCCTGCACCGTGTTCTGCGCGATCGTGCTGCCGAAGGTCAGCGAGGCGAACATGAACACCAGGCCGAAGGCCAGCGACACCAGGTAGCGCAGCCCCTCGCTGGTGGTGGGCTCGTCCAGCAGCTCCACCGGCGGGGTGACCGCGAGCGCCGACACCACGTCGGAGGGCGCCGATTCCTTGCCGACCACCACGACGCCCAGCGGGTTGTCGTCGGTGTCCGGATCCGGCAGCAGGGCCGCGGACACCTCTTCGTCCTCGACCAGCTGACGGGCGGCGGCGTCGTCCGCGGCGTCGACGGCCTCGATGCCGTCCACGCCGGCGATCAGCTCGGCGGTGGCCGGGACCACGGCCACCTTGGTGTCCGACCCGAGCTTGTCGCCCAGCACGCTGGACAGGATGATCCCGGCCAGGATCAGCACCAGCATCACCACGGTGGAGATGATGAAGGCCTTGCTGCGCACCTGGGTGGTGACCTCGCGCTCGGCCACCAGCATGGTGTTCTGCAGCATCGTCGGCGTCGCCGGGCGCTGCTTCGGGGTGGGGGTGCTCATCGGGCTGCCTCCTCGTCGTTGCGCACCTCGTCGGTGACGATGTCGCGGAAGATCTCGGCCAGGCGCGGACGCACCGGGCTGAACGACTGCACCGGGGCCGACTCCAACGCGGTCCGCAGCACCTGCTGGGCGACCTGCTCGTCGGCGTCGAACAGGGCGTAGCCGCCGTCGAACTCCCGCACCTGCACCCCCGGCTGGGTGCGCAGCCAGCCCATGTCACCACCGGAGTGGATCTCGAACCGGGACTCCGCGTACTGGTCGCGCAGTTCCTCACGACCACCGGCGGCGCGGATCTGCCCGCCGGCGATCACGACCACGTCGTCGCAGAGCCGCTCGACCACGTCCAGCTGGTGCGAGCTGAACAGCACCGGCACCCCCTGCGCCGCGTACTCGCTGAGGACGTTCAGCACCACGTCGACCGCCATCGGGTCCAGACCGGAGAACGGCTCGTCCAGGATCAGCACCTCGGGGTCGTGCACCAGCGCCGCCGCGATCTGCGCCCGCTGCTGGTTGCCCAGCGAGAGGTCGTCGACCGGGTCGTTCAGCCGCTCACCCAGGCCGAGCCGGGTCAGCAGGTCGGTGGCCTTGGTGGTCGCGGTGCGCTTGTCGTATCCGTGCAGCCGGGCCAGGTAGGCGATCTGCTCGACGATCTTCATCTTCGGGTACAGCCCGCGCTCCTCCGGCATGTAGCCGAAGGACCGGCGCTGCTCGTCGCCGAGCGGCGCGCCGTCCAGGGTCACGGTGCCCGCGTCGGAGGAGAGCACTCCGAGGATGATCCGCATGGTGGTGGTCTTCCCGGCGCCGTTGCCGCCGACGAAGCCGGTGAGCTTGCCGCGCTGCACGGTGAAGCCCACATCGTCGAGGACCAGTCGGTCGCCGAATGACCGGCGGATGCCGCTCAGCTCTAGCACGCTGAACTCCTGTCGTCGTGATGGGTGGTGCTGATGACACGACGCTAGGCCGGGACCGACACCCACCACCTCCGGCCTAGGACGGATTTGTCCGCGCCGCCCCGACACTCGACCTCCCCCGCAAGGCGGAGACCGACCACGACGGTGCGACGCCGTGCTGCGCATCGCCCCGATCGGTTCAGGCGCCGACACCTCGACGGGTGGGGGCCGTCACCCCATGGGGGTGCCGGCGCGCAGGAAGGCGACGGCAGCGGGTGCCGCGCTACTGCTGGACAGCGAGCCGTGAGCACCGTCCGGCAGAGTCAGAAGGGATCCGCCCAACGACTGGTGCGCCCGCTCGGCCCACACCGCCGGGGTGGTGATCTCGGTCGCATGCGCCACGATCTGCAGGCCGTCGTGCCCCCCTGCCTCCGGGGCCACCGGTTCCGGAGCGAACGGCCAGCCGGCACACACGCTGGTGCCGGGGAGGTCGCCGGAGAGCGGGTGGGCGATCCGCTCCTGCGGGTCGAGCCCGAAGCGCGCCGACCGCGCTTCGTGGGACGACCACACCGTTCGCGGGTCGTCGGCACCGGTGTACGCGTTGCAGGTGAAGGCGGTACGCGCGGTGAAGTCGATCGGCCGGTACCCGATGTCCGCGGTCGTTCCGTCCGGCTGTTCCGGATCGGGCTCACCGAATGTGGCGACCGCTGCGGCGATATCGTCCAGCGCGGCCTCGGCGTCCTGCCGTGGATCGGTGACGCTGTCCAGCAGCATGCGCCCGACCCGATCCGGGAACGCCGACAGGTACGCCATTCCGAGCTCGGTGCCCCAGGACGTGCCGTAGTAGTCGATCGTGTCCTCCCCGAGGGCCGACCGCACCAGGTCCAGGTCCCGGGCGGCGTTCTGCGTGGTCAAGGAGGCCAGCAGTGGGCCGTCGGACTCGGCACAGGCAGCGTTGGCCGCCGCCACGTCAGCCGAGTACGACAGCGCGACCTCCTCGGAGACGGTGTCGACCTCGGGCGCCTGCACGTCGATCAGCTCCGGGCAGTGGAGTGTGGTCGATCCGCCGGTGCCCCGCACATCGATCCCGACGATGGTCCGGTCCTCGGCCAACGCTGCCATCCCCGAATCGGCGATCACCGCCGGCAGGGTCCGCCCCTCCACCCCGGGGCCGCCCGGGTTGGTGACCACGACCCCTTGACTGGTCCTGGTGGGCAGGAGCCGGCTGACCGCGAGGGTCAGGGTGCCTGCTGCCGGGTCGCGGTAGTCCAGCGGAACCGTGAGCTCCCCGCACTCCAACCGGTCCTGCCAGCCGGCGAGCGCCGACGGCGTGTCGACGAGCGCGCTGAACTCCCGCACCTGATCGACGAGCATGTCGCACGTCCCCCAGCGGACCGTCCCGTCGTCGGTCGACGTGGCATGGGGGACGGGCGTCGTCCCACATCCGGCGAGGAGAGCACCGATTGCGGGGATGGCGAGAAGTGGAGTGAGGCGTCGCATGCAGCCATGGCACACCTCGGCCTCGCGGTACGGCGTCCGACCATGGGAGGAATCGTGTCCGCTCAGGGTCGGTCGCCGGTCCTAGGTACTGGACGACCGGGGGTCTAGGTGGTCAGCTGCCCAACCCGTTCCGATACGCGAACACCACCGCCTGCACCCGGTCCCGCAGCCCCAGCTTGGTCAGCACGTTGGACACGTGGGTCTTCACCGTCGCGCGGCCCAGCACCAGTTCGGCGGCGATCTCGTCGTTGCTCAGCCCGCGCGCGACCAGTTGCAGCACCTCGGTCTCCCGCTCGGTGAGCTGCTCGACCGCCACCGGGCAGGGCTCGGGCCCCGGCTGTTCGGCGGCGCCGCTGCCCATCGCGCGGGCGATCACCGACCGGGTCACCTCGGGCGAGAGCAGCGCGTCCCCGGCGGCCACGGCCCGGACGGCGTCGGCGAGCTGTTCCGGGCGGGAGTTCTTCAGCAGGAACCCGGACGCCCCGGCGGCGAGCGCCTCGACCAGGTAGTCCTCCCGGTTGAAGGTGGTGAGCACCAGGATCGCGGTGTCCAGGTCGGCGTCGGCGCGGATCTGCCGGGTGGCCTCGATGCCGTCCATCTCGGGCATCTGGACGTCCATGCAGATCACATCGGGTCGCAGCTCGCGGGCCAGGTCGACCGCCTCGCGCCCGGTGGAGGCCTGGCCGACCACGGTGAGGTCGTCGGCGGAGTCCAGGATGGTGGCCAGGGCTGCGCGCAGGAGCGCCTGGTCGTCGGCGAGCAGCACTCGGATCTCGGTCATCGGTCGTCCCGCTCTCGCATCGTGGCGAGCGGCACTCGCGCCCGCACCAGGTATCCGCCGCGACCACGCGGTCCGGCTTCCAGGGTGCCGCCGTCGGCGGCCGCACGTTCCCGCATCCCGACCTGGCCCAGGCCGCTGCCGCCGGTGCGGGCGCGGCGGGTCAGCCCACCGCCGTCGTCGGTGACCTCGAGCTCGACGGCGTCCTCGGCGTAGCGCAGCCGGACGTCGGCCCGGGCTCCGACGCCCGCGTGCTTGCGGGTGTTGGTCAGTGCCTCCTGCGCGATCCGGTACAGGTTCAGGGACACCAGCGGCGGCAGGGGCCGGGGGTCGCCGATCACCTGGAAGCTGGCCCGCACCCCACCCTCGTTCGAGTGGTCGACCAGCGTCGGCAGCTGCTCCACCGAGAGGGAGGCGACGGCGGCACCGGAGGTCACCGGTGCGCCCGCCTCGCGCAGCGTGCCGAGCACGCCCTGCAGTTCACGGATCGCGTCCCGGGCCGAGTCCTCGACCTGCTCCAACGCCTCGGCGGCCTTGGCCGGATCGGCGGCGAGCAGCACCCGAGCCGCCCCCGCCTGCACCCCCATCAGCGAGACGTGATGGGCGACGGCGTCGTGCAGTTCCCGCGCCAGGCGGAGTCGTTCCAGGGCGACCGCCTGTTCCTCGACCACCCGGCGCTCGGCGACCAGCTGCTCGCCACGCCAGGCGGTGCGCGCCCGGTCCCGCGCGGCGTTCCACGCGTGGTCGCCGAAGTACCAGGCACCCGCGAAGTACAGGATGTTGGTCAGCACCTGGCTCATCAGGTACGCGGCCATCGGGGAGAACGCCCCGGCGCGGGACAGTCCGGGGATCGCGTCCGGGTCGGTCACCGACTGGAAGATCGTGACCAGCAGCCACAGGAACATCGCGGTGACGACCACCGCCCGCACCCAGAACGCCCGCGTCCGGCGGGTCTCCCAGGCACCGACGGTGTAGATCGACATGAACAACGCGATGTTCACGAACAGCGTCTCGGAGACCTGCAGGCTGGCGGTGACGACGAACATCACGGCGCAGATCCCGGCCACCAGCGACGGCGACCGACGCCGGAACGCGAGCGGGAAGATCGTCGCCACCAGGCAGGCCACCGCCACCGGCCCGGAGGCCGGCTCGTCGTAGAGACCGACCACCTGCCACAGCGCCAGATCCAGCACGGCGCCGACGAACAGCACCGCGGCGATCAACAGGTCGGCGCGGAACTGGTCCTGGGTCAGCGCTGCGCGGCGCCAGCGTGGGTCGTCCGGGTTCAGGGTGGGCGGCACCCGGACACGGTAACGAGTCCCGGGTGCCGCCTGTGCCGGGCATCCAGGTCAGCGGGGGATCGTCCGGGACGCGACCAGCACCGGCAGCGGCAGGCCGATCAGCACCACCGCCGCCACCAACCCCGCCAGCGCCCCGACGTCGAAGGTCGGCAGCGGCACCCCGAGCAGCCCCTGCCCGACCCCGACCAGCGCCGGGAGCACACAGGCCAGACCCGCCAGGACGGCCACCACGGTGACGAACGCCGACTCGACCCCCACCATCCCGAGCAGCTGCCGCCGGGTCGCGCCGGTGCGTCGCAACAGGGCGAACTCCGCCCGCCGGGACCCGGTCAGCATGATCAGGGTGTTCGCCGCGGCCACCGCCACGAAGGCGAGCAGCGCGAACAGCAGCGCCGCGGAGAGCCCTTGCTGCCCCGCCGCCGACTCCCGCACCTGCGCGGCGTAGCCCGGCACGTCGGTCACGGTGACGCCCGGCACCGGGGACAACCGCTCCCCGTGCAGGTCGACCAGGAGGGTGCTGTCGGCCGGTTCCCCGGCGAAGGTCGCCGCGGTGGCCTCCCCGATCAGGTAGTCGCCCAGCCCCAGGCCCCGGTCGAAGACGGCGACGACCTCCAGCGTCCGCTGCTCGCCGTCGAGTCGGACGTCCACTGGGTCACCGATGGACGACAGCCCGCCGAGCGCCGCCTCCTGGCTGACCGCGATCGTGCCGGGTCGGTCCAGTGCTGCCAGCGACCCGCGGCGCACCCCGGGGTCGAGCAGCGCCCCGTCGGTGGGAACGGTGCGCAGGGCAGTGTCCTCCCAGGACAGCGAGGCGAGGAACGCCAGGTCTTCCTCGTCCTGATCGACCTTGACCTGGGCCGGCCACAGGTCGGTGGCACCGGTGGTGACCCCCTGGGCGGTCACCTGCGCCAACGCGGCGGCCTCGCCCCGCAGCACGGCGTCCGCGGTCAACGACTCCCGCACCTGACGCTCGGCACCGTCCAGCACTGCCACATTCGTCCCGGACTGCACGGTGCCCAGCGCGAGCAGCACCATCAGCGGCACGATCGCCCCGGTCAACCGCCGGGAGAAGCCGCGCGCATTGGACAGCGCCAACGTCGTGGTCGCCCCCGCGCGCCGCCCGGACAGTGCCAGACCGTGCCGGGCCGCCCAGCCCAGCAGCAACGGACCGACCAGGGCAGCGGCGATGACCAGCAGGAAGGCCGACACCGCGGCCGACGCGGTGCCGAGCAGACCGGGCAGGACGAACGGCACCAGCGCGGTCACCAGACCGGTGATCGCCAGCACCGCCGCCGACAGCAGTCGGCCACGGGACAGACCGGTGGATTCGACCGCCGACGAGCGCACGGCACCGGCCGGGCTCAGCCGGGCGCTCTCCCGGCCCGCCAACCGGGCGGCGCCGATCGCGGTCGGCACCAGCAGGAGCAGCGTGCTCAGCACCGGCCACGGCGACAGGCTCATCCGGAAGTCGGGGCCCAGCACCCCGCCGGAGGTGAGCGGGCCACCGAGCAACGGGGCCAGGAACAGGCCGGGCAGCGCACCCAGCGGGGCGGCCACCGCGAACACCAGCACCACCTCGGCGGTCACCATCTGCCGGACCTGCCCGGTGGTCGCCCCGACAGCGCGCACCAGGGCGAACTCCCGGGACCGGGGCCGCAGCGCCGCGGCGATGGTGGCGGCGACCACGAACAGCGCGATCATGATCGCGGTCCCGGCGAAGGACGAGGCGACGGTGACCAGCATCGACCCGTCCTCGGCGGCACGCAGCCCCGCCTCCACCCAGGCACCGGTGGCGGTGAGCAGCGCGGCGGCCAGCGCGACCACCAGCGCACTCCCGGCGAAGCTCGACCGGTGCACCCGGACCGCGGAGCGGGCGGAGGACCAGACGGCGCTCATCGGGCCAGCTCGATCATCCGGGCCGTCACCTGCGCGGCGGTCGGGGCGTCCAGGTGTCCGGCCAGGCGACCGTCGGCCAGGAACACCACCCGGTCGGCGGCGGTCGCCACCTGCGGGTCGTGCGTCACCAGCACCAGGGTCTGGCCGAGCGCCGACGCGGTGTCGCGCAGCACGCCGAGCACCTGCGCGCCGGTGTGCGAGTCGAGGGCACCGGTCGGTTCGTCGGCGAACACCACCGCGGGCCGGGTGATCAGCGCCCGGGCGATGGCCACCCGCTGGGCCTGTCCGCCGGACAGCTCGCCGGGCAGCCGGTCGGCGAGCTGCTCCAACCCGACCGCCGCCATCAGCCAGGCACGCAGCTCCGGGTCCGGCTCACGGCCGCCGAGCAGCAACGGCAACGCGATGTTCTCCGCCACGGTCAGGTGACCGATCAGGTTGTAGGCCTGGAACACGAAGCCGACCCGGTCCCGACGCAACCGGGTCACCGCGTCCGGGGACAGCCCGGACAGGTCGGTGTCACCGATCACCACCTGGCCGCTGGTCGGCACGTCCAGCCCGGCAGCGCAGTTGAGCAGGGTCGACTTCCCGGAACCCGACGGCCCCATCACCGCGGTGAAGGAGGCGGGCGGGAAGCTCAGCGTGACCCCGGCCAGCGCCTCGATGCTGCCGCTGCCATTCGGGTAGCTGCGCCGGACCTGGTGCAGGCGGACGGCGGGTTGGACCAGGGTCGTGGCGGTCATGGCGGTCTCCAGGGGTCGTCGGAATCGTGTCCTTCGACGCTAGGAATCCGGGTGGGTCACCCTCCAGCCGCCCCGGATGGAACCCTCCTGTCTGCACCTTTGGATGCAGACCCTCAGTCCTCGGGGACCGTCACGACCCGGTTCTGGTAGGCCCACACCACGGCCTGCAACCGCGAGCGCACCCCGAGCTTCGGCATCATCCGGGCCAGGTGCGACTTCACCGTGGACACCTCGACCACGAGCTGCTCGGCGATCTCCTCGTTGGACATCCCCTGGGCCAGCAGCAACAGGATGTCCCGCTCCCGTCCGGTCAGCAGGTCGGCGCCCCGGCGCAGCGACACCGGTTGCAGCCGTCGGCGCTCGGCGAACTCCCGCAGCACTCGGTGGGTCAGGGTCTGGTCGAGGGTGCCGCGCCCGGCCGCCACCTCCCGCACCGCATGCACGATGGTCTCCGGCTCGGCGTCCTTGAGCAGGAAGCCCGACGCCCCGGCCTCCAACGCCGCGAAGACGTACTCGTCCAGGTCGAAGGTGGTCAGCACCAGCACCGACAGCCCGAGCTCGGGGCCGCACAGCTCCTTGGCGGCGCTGATCCCGTCCCGGCCCGGCATCCGCACGTCCAGGCAGACCACGTCGGGCATCAGCTCGCGGGCCAGGCGCACCGCCTCGTCGCCGTCCGCCGCGGTGCCGACCACCTCGATCCCCGGTTCGGCCGCCAGCAGTGCGCTCAGTCCGGCCCGGACCAGTGGTT